>NZ_SDAK01000001.1:1511809-1814171 GCF_004210295.1 Lactococcus sp. S-13
AACAACGCACCGCTTTCATCAAGAAGATCTTGGAGTTCTGCCATTCTTTCATCAACATTGACACTTTCCGGAAGAATATATTCTTCTTCGATGAACTTATCGGCTGCTTCACGTAGATCTGCAAATTGTTTAGGAACGTCTTTTTCAATTTTCTGTGTAAATGCTGGAATCTGCTCTGTAATTGCTCGTAAAGCAATGGTATGTTCTTCGGCAGTTTCCAATACTTCAGCAGCTTCAATCGGATCACCTGTTGAGTTCAGGGTAACAAATTGTGAAAACTCCGTCTCAATATTTGCTAAGTGCTTTTCAAGCTCACCGATGACATTGCCATAAATGTCAGCATTATCTGTGATGTCGTTTCGAAGATTATCGTACAAGTCTAAGGACTCTTGAATTTTATTGGAATTACGTTTTTCTTGCTCAATCAATTGAGCAACACCGTCACGAATTCCTTGGACATCTTCTTCCATGAGAGCAATTTGTGCTTCACTATCTGCTACAGATTCACGGGCGCGGAAAAAATGAAATGAGTCATTCAGTTGTTCAGCTTCAAAAATATGATTTTCAAGATCGGCAAAAGAGTTTGACGACAAGTCAATCCATTTTTGGTTCCATTCGCGGAAAATCGTTTGTGATTGGCCGACAAGGTGCATCTTCTTCACAGAATCGATTTCTTCTTGAACGGGAAGATCAAAAAGGGTTTCTTTTCGCTCTTCCATTTCCAAAATGCGATCTTCTGTTTTTTTGCGCATCAAAATGGCAAAAACATAGAAGGCGATGATGATAACAACGAGGGCAACAATAAGGATAATTACAGTACTTGACATGCTTTACTCCATAAAATGATTTAATTACTTGGGTTATAGGTTATTTAGATAGAAAATCTCAAATATAATTATAGCATACTGATGCAAATAAATACACTATTTTTTCAGATTGGTGTTAAAAAATCATTTTGTGTGTCGCTAAAAGAAAAAAACAGCTTTTTGAGCTGTTCTTTTTTCTGAATTAAAGTCCTGCTTTTGCTGCTTCAACTTCAGCGGCAAAGTCTGTTTCAACTTTTTCAATTCCTTCACCAACTTCAAAACGTGTGAAGCTGATTGCTTTTGCTGCTTTTGACTCAAGGAATGCTTCAACTGTTTTGCTGTCATCCATGATGTAAAGTTGTGCAAGAAGCGCAAATTGTTGGTCAACTTTTGTGTTGTCAACGATGAATTTAGACATTTTACCTGGAATGATTTTGTCCCAAATTTGTTCTGGTTTACCTTCAGCTTTGAGTTCTTCTTCAAATGAAGCTTTAGCGGCTGCAAGAACTTCTTCTGTCAATTGGCTCTTAGAACCATATTCGTGGTGTGGAAGTTCTGGTTTGTTAACGAGTACACGGCTAGCATTGTCTTCGTCAATTTTGTGGTTCATTTGTGCCAATTCTGCTTTAACAAACTCTTCGTCAAGTTCGTCAGCTGAAAGAACTGTTGGGTTCATGGCAGCGATGTGCATTGATACTTGTTTTGCGAGTGCTTCGTCAGCGCCTTCGATAACAGAGATAACACCGATTTTACCACCATTATGTTGGTAAGCACCGAAGTGTTGTGCGTCTGTTTTTTCGATAACAACAAAACGACGGAAAGTGATTTTTTCTCCGATTGTTGCTGTTGCTTGAACGAGTTCTTGCTCAAGAGAAACACCTGAAGCTGTTGTAAGTGCCAATGCTTCTTCGTTGTTTGCTGGTTTGTTTGCTGCAAGGAGTTCTGCTGTTTCTTTTACCAAAGCAACAAATTGTTCGTTTTTCGCAACGAAGTCTGTTTCTGAGTTCAATTCAACAAGGGCTGCAACATTCCCGCTTACAGCGATGCCTGTAAGACCTTCAGCGGCTACACGGTCAGCTTTTTTAGCTGCTTTTGCAATTCCTTTTTCACGGAGGAGTTCTGCTGCTGCTTCCATGTTTCCGTCAGTTTCTACGAGCGCACGTTTAGCGTCCATGATTCCTGCGCCAGTTTTTTCGCGTAATTCTTTTACTTGAGCTGCTGTTACTGCCATTTTGTAAATCTCCTATGTGTTTTTTTCTGTCAGTATTGACAGTAGTTTTATTTAAAAAAACAGGTGAGGCGTAAGGCCTCGCCTGTTGTAGTTACTTAATTAGTATAAGTTGAAGTTAAAATTATTTACCTTCAACGATTTCAGCAAGTTCTTCAAGAGATTCTTCTGAAGCTGCTTCTTCGGCTACGAAGTCTTCTGCTGCATCTTCACCTTGACGGCCTTCGATGATTGCATCTGCCATTTTAGCTGTGATGAGTTTAACGGCGCGGATAGCGTCATCGTTTGCAGGGATAACAACGTCGATTGGTTCTGGATCTGCGTTTGTATCAACCATCGCTACAACTGGGATTCCCAAAGTTTTAGCTTCTTTAACTGCGATTTGTTCAGCATGTGGGTCAACGATGTACATTACATCTGGGATACGAGGCATATCAGCGATACCACCGATGAATTTTTCAAGACGTTCGCGTTCTTTGTTCAAGAGTACAACTTCTTTTTTAGGAAGAACTTCGAAAGTTCCTTCTTCTTCCATTTTGTTGATTTCTTTAAGACGAGCTACACGTGTTTGGATAGTGTTCCAGTTAGTGAGCATACCACCCAACCAACGGTGGTTAACGTAGTATTGACCAGCACGAAGGGCTTCTTCTTTAACTGCTTCAGCGGCTTGTTTTTTAGTCCCAACAAAGAGTACTACTGCACCTTCTTGTGAAGCGTTTTTTACATAGTTGTAAGCATCGTCAACAAGTTTTACAGTTTTTTGAAGGTCGATAACGTGGATACCATTACGTTCTGTGAAGATGTATGGTTTCATTTTTGGGTTCCAACGACGCGTTTGGTGACCAAAGTGTACACCAGCTTCGAGGAGTTGTTTCATTGAAATAACTGACATGGATATGTCTCCTTTTAAAATAGTTTTTCCTCTTTTATCTGTCTTCCGCAGCCGCAATACTTGCGTACACTACGACCTTGTCAAGATAAAATGTGAAATGGTTGCCTTTTTTAATTATGATTTCGCACACATAGCAACTTTCTCATTATACACTGTTTTCTTCGTTTTTGCAAGTTTTTTTGATGTTTCCGTCAGTAATTTCTCTGAGAGAAAATGCTGACGGATTTGCTGGATGAGTTTCGTCAGTAATTTTTCTAAGAAAAAAATGAATATTTTCGCTGAAAACGCTTTTTTATGATAAAATAATAATATAAGTATTTTTAAATTAAAAAAAGGAGAGAATAAAATGAAAGAAAAAATCTTGTTGGGTGGCTACACTAAACGCAAATCTAAAGGAGTTTACAGCGTTCTTTTAGATTCTAAAAATAAAGAATTAACAACTTTGAGCGAGGTGGCGGCGGTACAAAATCCGACCTACATCGCCGTTGATAAAGCAGGACATCTCTACACCTGTGCCGCTGATGGCAATGGTGGTGGAGTGGCAGCTTTTGCTTTCAATGGTGAGACGGCAACTCCTCTTGGAAATGTAACAAGCACTGGCGCGCCACTTTGCTATGTTGCTGTCGATGAAGCACGCCAATTAGTTTATGGTGCGAATTACCATCTTGGTGAAGTCCGTGTCTACAAGATTCAAACTGATGGTTCACTCAAATTGACCGATACAGTCAAACATGAAGGTTCTGGTCCCCGACCTGAGCAAAGTAGCGCTCATGTTCATTATGCTGATTTGACTCCCGACGGTCGATTAGTAACTTGCGATTTGGGAAGTGACGAAGTGACCGTTTATGATGTCCTGGGTGACGGAAAACTTAATATTGCTGCGATTTACCGCGCTGAAAAAGGCATGGGCGCTCGCCATCTGACTTTCCACCCTAATGAAAAAGTGGCTTATCTCGTTGGCGAACTTAATTCAACCATCGAAGTCTTGAGCTATAACAGCGAAAAAGGTCGTTTTGCCCGCATCCAAACGATTTCAACTCTTCCTAGTGACTATACCGAATTTAATGGTGTCGCTGCTATCCGTCTTTCTGATGACGGAAAATTCCTCTATACTTCCAATCGTGGACATGATTCTTTGGTGACTTACAAAGTAAGCCCACTCGGAACAAAACTTGAGTTGGTTGGTTGGGTAGCTACCGAAGGCAACATTCCTCGCGATTTCAATTTTAATAAAAGTGAAGATTTTGTGATCGTCGCTCATCAAAATTCTGACAATCTGACCCTCTTTTCTCGTGATAAATCAACAGGTCAACTCACTTTGGAACAAAAAGACGTTTATGCCCCTGAAATAACTTGCGTTTTGCCTTACTAAATTACTGACGGATTTTTCGTCAGCATTTTGGGAAATGAAAACTAATTTTATTGTCAAATAAAATTTATTTGACAATATTTTTTTGCTCAAAGCATTGGTATAGACACTGTCCTGAACAGCCGTATTCTTTAGATTGTAAAATCACTCACAATATCACTTGACATTCCGAAAAATGTTTGTTAAACTATTCACGTACTATTAAGTGAATGTTATCACAAAGGAGAAAAATATAAACATGGCAACTAAAAAAGCTGCTCCAGCCGCTAAAAAACCTTTAACCGCTGAAGAAAAAGCCGCAAAATTCCAAGAAGCTGTCGCTTATACTGATAATTTGGTCAAGAAAGCGCACGATGCTGTTCTTAAGTTTGAAGGTTACACTCAAGCGCAAGTTGATACAATTGTTGCCGCTATGGCACTTGCCGCAAGTAAACACTCACTTGAACTCGCTCACGAAGCAGTTAACGAAACAGGTCGTGGCGTTGTTGAAGATAAAGATACAAAAAACCATTTCGCCTCAGAATCTGTTTATAACGCCATCAAAAACGATAAAACTGTTGGCGTGATTGCTGAAAATAAAGTCGCTGGCTCTGTTGAAATCGCAAGCCCACTCGGTGTTCTTGCTGGTATTGTGCCAACAACAAACCCAACTTCTACAGCAATTTTCAAATCACTCTTGACAGCAAAAACACGCAATGCGATTGTCTTTGCTTTCCACCCACAAGCGCAAAAATGTTCTTCACACGCAGCTAAAATCGTGTATGATGCAGCCGTTGAAGCTGGCGCACCTGAAAACTTTATCCAATGGATTGAAGCACCAAGTCTTGATATGACGACTGCGTTGATTCAAAATCACGGAATTGCAACAATCCTCGCAACAGGTGGACCTGGTATGGTCAATGCTGCCCTCAAATCTGGTAACCCTTCACTCGGTGTTGGTGCCGGTAATGGTGCAGTTTACGTTGATGCTACTGCAAACATTGAACGTGCCGTTGAAGATTTATTGCTTTCAAAACGTTTTGATAACGGAATGATTTGCGCTACTGAAAATTCAGCTGTTATCGACGCTTCTATCTATGATGAATTTGTTGCTAAAATGCAAGCGCAAGGTGCTTACATGGTGCCTAAAGAAGACTATAAAGCCATCGAAAGCTTTGTATTCGTGGAACGCGCTGGCGAAGGCTTTGGTGTTACAGGGCCTGTAGCTGGTCGCTCTGGTCAATGGATTGCTGAGCAAGCTGGCGTAAACGTCCCTAAAGACAAAGATGTTCTCTTGTTTGAACTTGACAAGAAAAACATTGGCGAAGCGCTCTCTTCTGAAAAACTTTCTCCATTGCTTTCAATCTACAAATCAGAAACACGTGAAGAAGGAATCGAAATCGTCCGCGCCCTCCTTGCTTATCAAGGAGCTGGTCACAATGCCGCAATCCAAATCGGTGCAATGGATGATCCATTCGTTAAAGAATACGGTGAAAAAGTCGAAGCTTCTCGTATCCTCGTCAACCAACCTGACTCAATCGGTGGTGTCGGCGATATCTATACAGATGCAATGCGTCCATCACTTACACTTGGAACTGGTTCATGGGGGAAAAATTCACTTTCACACAATTTGAGTACATATGATCTTTTGAATGTTAAAACTGTGGCTAAACGTCGTAATCGCCCACAATGGGTTCGTTTGCCAAAAGAAATCTACTACGAAAAAAATGCAATCTCTTACTTGCAAGAATTGCCACACGTCCACAAAGCTTTCATCGTTGCTGACCCTGGTATGGTTAAGTTTGGCTTTGTTGACAAAGTTTTGGAACAACTTGCTGTTCGTCCAAAACAAGTCGAAACAAGCATCTATGGTTCTGTTCAACCTGACCCAACTTTGAGCGAAGCGATTGCGATTGCCCGTCAAATGAAACAATTTGAACCAGATACTGTCATCTGTCTTGGTGGTGGTTCTGCTCTTGACGCTGGTAAAATCGGTCGTTTGATTTATGAATATGATGCGCGTGGTGAAGCTGACCTTTCTGATGATGCTAGCCTCAAAGAACTCTTCCAAGAATTGGCTCAAAAATTCGTGGATATTCGTAAACGGATCATCAAATTCTACCACCCACATAAAGCACAAATGGTCGCTATCCCTACTACTTCTGGTACTGGTTCTGAAGTGACACCATTTGCCGTTATCACTGACGATGAAACTCACGTGAAATACCCACTTGCTGACTATCAATTGACACCACAAGTAGCGATTGTTGACCCTGAGTTCGTTATGACTGTGCCAAAACGTACCGTTTCTTGGTCTGGTATCGACGCTATGAGTCACGCGCTTGAATCTTACGTTTCTGTTATGGCTTCTGACTATACAAAACCAATCTCACTTCAAGCCATTAAATTGATTTTTGAAAACTTGACTGCGTCTTACCACTACGACCCAGCTCATCCAACTAAAGAAGGACAAAAAGCTCGCGAAAATATGCACAATGCTGCAACGCTTGCTGGTATGGCTTTCGCCAATGCCTTCCTTGGTATTAACCACTCACTTGCACACAAAATTGGTGGTGAATTTGGATTGCCTCACGGTCTTGCTATTGCCATTGCTATGCCACACGTTATCAACTTCAACGCTGTAACAGGAAACGTTAAACGGACACCTTACCCACGCTATGAAACTTACCGTGCGCAAGAAGACTACGCTGAAATCTCGCGCTTCATGGGATTTGCTGGTAAAAATGATTCTGACGAACAAGCTGTACAAGCTTTGGTTGCTGAACTCAAGAAATTGACTGATAGCATTGATATTAACATCACTCTTTCTGGAAATGGTGTTGATAAAGCCCATCTCGAACGTGAACTCGACAAACTTGCTGACTTGGTTTACGATGACCAATGTACTCCTGCTAACCCACGTCAACCACGTATTGATGAAATCAAACAACTCTTGCTTGATCAATATTAAGCGTTAAATGTCACTAAAATAAAAATGCTCTGATAAGTAATCAGAGCATTTTTTATTTTTCTAGATAATCCAAAGCGTCTTGAATGGTCTTGACGGGGATGATTTTCATCTTGGTATTGAGTTTTTGAGCGGCTGCTTTGGCCTCAAGGTAATTATTGGTGCTGTTTTTCTTGGTTCCTGAGTCAGGGACGAGGAAAACTTCAGCGCCTTCTTTACTGGCCGTAGCCACTTTCTTATCGACTCCACCGATTTGTCCGATTGTGCCATCTTCTTCGATTGTACCAGTACCTGCGATTTCGCGACCACTTCGCAAATCTTTACCTGTCAACTGACTGTAAATTTCCAAAGTGAACATCATGCCGGCAGAGGGGCCACCGATTGCACCTGCGTTAATCTCGACTTTTGGGTCTGTGACGACTTCAGTGTGATCAACTAAACTGATACCGATTCCTGTTTTGCCATTGGCGATTTTGATGTATTTCCCAGTAGATTTGTGCTTGCTGCCATCAATTCTGGTGTATTCAATTGTGACTGTATCGCCTACTTTTTGCTTGGAAACGTAGTCAATCATCTCAGCACTTGATTTGAAATTTTGACCATCGACTGCAGTAATGGTGTCTGCGAGTTGCAATTTGTTTTTAAAGGTTGAATTTTTAGAAATTTGCAAGACATAAACCCCTTTATAGCTGATTGTATAGGGTTTATTAGCTTGTTTAAAGGCTTGATAAATGGCTGTATTCTGCGCCGTTTGCATATAGTATTGGTTCACTAAATTAAACTGCTTATTGTTCAGACCGCCTGTCATCTGTTGCTCACTGTAAATCGTTGTAAAAGAGTTAAAGTGACTGTAAATCATGGTAGCCAGATTTGCGCGCGCAATTTGGACGGTTGTGAGGAAAAAGTCGCCTTTGTGTTCATCTTTTTTCCCTGCGACTTGCACCATTTTGCCTAGTGGTTCGGTCGTTCCAGGCATTTCTACATAATAGCTTGTGGGGTAAATCAAAGCAATGATGCTAATAAAAACAAGGGCAAGGGAGAGAAGCCATTTGAATTTACGGCTCTTTTTGTGCTTATTTTTTTTCATATAATTTCCTCAGTTCGTGAGCGACGTTTTCGGGTAGCCACTGGCTAACGTCTTGGCCAAAAGCGTGGAGTTCTCGCATTCGGGTTGAATTTATGGGTTCTAATGCGGGTTTTGCTAGGAAAAACACGGTCTCAATGCCGGTCATTTCCATGTTGAAATAGAACATATTTTTTTCGTATTCTAAGTCTTGCGCATTTCGCAACGAACGAACTAATGCTGTCACACCAAGCTTTTTGGCAATATTAACGGTCAAATCACGGTCGTGTTGAATGACTTTAATGGTACTTGCTTGTGGCAATGTGTTCACTGCTTCTTCAATCATTTTCAGTCGTTTGTCCGTCGAAAAAAGGGGATTTTTCTGATCATTTTTAAAAATACCAACGTAAAGCTGGTCAAAATGTTGGCTGGCGCGCTCAATAATGTCCAAATGACCATTGGTCAGCGGGTCAAAAGTCCCTGTGAAAAGTCCAATTTTTGCTGTCATTACTTTCTCCTTCTTGGAAATTTTGTTGGGCAATTTCGTCAGCATTTTTTCTGATAAAATTTTGCTAGGAAAATCCGTCAGCATTTTTTCTAACAGAATTTTTACTGACGAAATGCTGGGCTTAGCGCTGAGCTGATTTTTTTAAAATTCGTAAATTGAAATTTTGGAAATGCCGTAGATTTTTTGTTTCGTCAGCACTAAACTACCAATTTGTTCAGGAAGCTCAACGGATTTATCTGTCTCACAAACAACGGTAACGGCCTGCGTCAGCAAATTTTGCTCTTGCAAAAAAGTGAGATTTTGGACAATCTGCTCTTTGGCATAGGGAGGGTCGAGCAAAATCAAGTCAAATTGACCTGTCAAATGGCTCAGCGCACGTTCTGCTGGCATTTTCAGAAGCTGAAATTTTTCAGTTTCTTTGGTCATTTTGATATTTTCCAAAATCACTGCCTGTGCTGCGCGATCTTTCTCAATCAACACCGCCTCATCCATGCCTCGCGAAATCGCTTCGATGGCGAGGCCGCCTGATCCCGCAAACAAGTCTAACACCCGTCCACCTTCAAAATAAGGCCCAATCATATTAAAAATTGCGCCCTTCACCTTGTCGGTCGTTGGTCGTGTCGTCTTGCCTGCCAATGTTTTCAGCGGTCTACCGCCATAATTTCCTGAAACTACTCTCATGAAAACAATTATATCACAAAATTTTACAGACAGATTCGTCAACCCTTTCAGCCGCGATTTTACAAGAGAATTTACTGACGTAAAGCAAAATTTCTGATTTACAGATTACGTCAGCATTTTCTCTGTATTTTTTAAACAACTTCCTTTTTCAAAGAAAAAAATAGCGCAAATGAGCGCTATTTCACAAGAGAATTTGCTGACGTAAAGCAAAAATTTTGAGCCACAAATCCGTCAGCATTTTTTCTAAACTTTTTCGTGCATCCGAATCGCCCGCAAGGATGGAAAAACACTCAAAACAATGATGAGAAACATAAAAATTGCCATGCCGACATTGCCATAAAGACCCGATAGAGAAACCAAAATCCCCGACAAGACTGAGGCAATCGGCTGTGTCACCGAAAAGGCCCCCGTGTAAGTTCCCACTTGATCGCCTTCCATCAAATCCGCCCGCAAAGCTTGTGAGACAGGAACTAAAATCATCTCCCCAATGGAAGCGATAATCACCGCGATAATTTCCCACGTCAAATCCCGCCCCAGAAAGGCAATGATAAAACCTAGCCCCTCCAGCAAAACACCCCAGAAAATTCCATGACTTCGTGACCAATTTTTCGTCCAGCGATTGACACGCCCCATAAATAAAACAATAATCAGGGTATTGACCATCAAAAATACCGTCAACATCCGCTGCCCGTAGATTTCAATGCCCAAAAGTCGAGTCGTGCGAAAACTATCACTCAAATGCACCGGCAAATAGTAATCAATCTGACTAAAAATCATCGCAATGAAAACCGAAGCAAAAAGATAATACATGAAAACTTTATCCTTAGCCACCGTAAAATAAGCCTTGATAATATTCGTTTCCGGCTTACGATGCTCTGCCTTAGGATCAAAAGATTCATCAATCCAAAAAATAACCACCAAACAACTCAGAATTTCCTCAAGCGTAATCACAAGTAAAAGCCAAACCAAATGATCTCGGAAAAACCAGCCCGATAGCCCCGAACCAATCATAATCGCAAAATTGATGATCCAGTATTGAATACTATAAACAACCCGCCGATTCTCGCTCGTCGTCAAATCAACAATCATCGCCTGACTCGCCGTATTAAAAAAACCAAAACCAAAGTTGACAATCAAAAATCCAAAGAAGGTCACCCAAGGATTAAAATAAAAACTTGAGTTGGCAAAAGTCGCGAGAGCTGCCCCAACACTCGTCACTGCAGTAGAAAAAACCATAACCGGTTTACGCCCCTGAATATCCGTCAGATGACCCGCATAAAGCCCAATCAAAAAAACCATGACCGAGCTGACAATCAAAAGCATCCCCGTGATGCCCGCTCCCATATATTTATTATAATAAATCGTCATCGAACCCCCTACCGTACTAAAGCACAGAGAGCCCAAAAAGTTCATAATCAATCGAATCTTAATCGTTCGATTTAGTCCAAAAAAATCTTTCATTCCCATTTCTTCCTAAATAATTTAAATTTCAACACTAAGTTGACCCACGTTCAAAGCGGTTAATCGAAAGTACCGCTGGAACAATTGCAAAAACTGTCACTAAAGCCAGTACAATCCCCATTCCACCACTCTTTAAAAATGGTGAAGCAGAAACCAGCAAGCCACTGATTACCTGTGCAATCGGCCCAATTGCTGAGAAGGCACCGGTGTAAGCCCCCACTTGCTCCGGATTCATCATGTCCGCACGCAAGGCCTGCTCAAAAGGAACCAAAATCAACTCTCCCAAGACATTGATTAAAGCTGCCAATAATTCCCAAATAAATTGATGGCTACTCACGGCGATAACCCAGCCTAATCCCATCAAAGCTGCACCAACCACAAATCCGACCTTATTTGACCAATGGTTTGTCCAACGACGCACCGTTGATAAAAACAAAATAACCAATGCCGAATTAAGCAAAGCCATAATCGCCAACATTCTTTGCCCATAAATTTCCAACCCCCACAGATGACTCACCCTAAAATCATTCGTCAAATGCACAGGAATGAAAAAATCCACTTGAGCAAAAATCATCGCCACAAATAAGGAGGCCACAAGATACAAGACAAAGGTTTTATCCTTAGAAACTCGAAGATAAGCTTTAAAAATATTATTTTCATGTGTTTGTAGATGTTCACTCGGCACAAAAGTTTCTCGAATTAAAAAAACAACAATCAAAAGATTCAGCACATCACCAAGCAAACACAGCAACAAGAGCAAAAACAAATGCTCCCGAAATAGCCAACCTGAAATCCCACTTCCCAGCGCAGCAGCTAGATTCAACGTCCAGTAATTCAGCGAGAAAACCAATTTGCGACTTTCTGATGTCGTTATATCAACCAGCATAGCACTCGCACCCGAATTAAAAAATCCAAAACCAAAACTCGCCAACATCAAACCCAAAAAAGTCAACCACGGATTCACCAAAAATGGAGAATTTGCCACAGCCGCTAAAGCCGCTCCCAAAGCCGAAGTAATCATTCCAATCAACATCGTCGGCTTGCGCCCCTGAACATCCGAAAAATGCCCCGACCACATTCCGACCAGAAAACTGACCACAGAGCTAACAATCAGCAAAATTCCTGTAATTCCAGCCCCCAGATGTTGATTATAATAAATGGTCATACTGCTACCAATCGTAAAATAGGTTAAAACACCAATAAAGGTCATCAAAATTCGCAGTTTAATATTTCGATCTAACTTAAAAAAATCACTCATTTTTCAATCCAAACCAGCTCTAGCACCGCTTCTTTAGCTTTCTTCCCCTCAGTTGAATAAAGAGAAAATTGTTGAAAAAACAAGAAAAAGTTGGTTTTCTTTCTTCTATCTCAAATTCTCAGTCCTTCTTTTTTATGACGGGCAACGGCGATACTGACCAGCACAATTGCCATAATTTCCACAAGCGCAAGAACTGCTGAAACGCCTGTTGCTTTGATGATTGGCGAAATCGAAACCAAAAGTCCCGCCAAAATTGATGCAATGGGTGTCCTGATTGCTCCCATCCCATTATAAGAACCAATTTTCTCTGGATCCATTAAATCTGCACCCAAAGTCTGAACACTTGGTGTATAAACAATTTCCCCCAAGGTGTAAACAACCCCAGCAATAAAAATAGGAGTGAAAGTTGTCGTCAAAAAGGAGAAAATCATCCCCAAGGCCATAAACACACTCCCCCAAATAAATCCCTTGCGGTGTGACCAATTACGCGTCAAATGATTCAAGCTAGTCATCAAAACCACGACCAAAACACAAGCTAAAATCAGGTAAATCGTCAACATCCGCTGCCCATAAATCTCAAGCCCAAAAAAAGTCACCGTCTGAAAACTATTGGACAGATGCACCGGCAAAAAATTGTCAAACTGCATGATAATAAAGGTCGTTCCAATATTTGCCGCCATAAAAATCATATAAGTCTTATCTCGGACAACCGTCTTATAAGCTTGAAAAATATTTTCTTTCGGAGTATCTTCGTCTAAAGAAGGCGTGAAGGTTTCGGTCATCACAAAAGTCGTCAACCCAAAGGAAACTAAGACTGTCAGGAGCAAAATCACCAAAAGGGCCTCAAAAGCGGGTTTGAACAACCATGCTCCTAAAGCTGCCCCTAAAATAACGGAGAGGTTTTGAGCCCAATAATCCAACATGAAAACCACTTTTCGGTTATGAGCTGATGAAGCATCAATAATCATGGCATTTCCAGCTGTAATCACAAAATTATAACCAAAACTAATCAGCAAAAAGGCAATAAAAGTCGTCCAAGGATTGACATGGTGTGGTAAATTCGAGCCAATAGCAACTAAACTCCCCAAGAGTTGAATCATTGTTCCCATCACCATCACCGGTTTACGTCCCTTTCGATCGGCAAAGTAACCAGCCAAAAGCCCCGCAATAAAGGTAGCCACCGCCGATAGGGCCAATAAAATTCCCGTTATTCCACTTCCTAAATGGAGATTATAATAAATGGTCATTGAAGAAAAAACGGTGCCGTAAGAAAAGGCACCTAAAAATACAATTCCTAAACGAAGTTGTAAATTTTTATCTAAGTTCCAAAATTCTTTCATAAATTACCTTAAATTCTTTTAAATTTTCAAATTTTCTTAATTTATCTACAATTGTAGCATAAATCAATTTTAAAAACTAGGTGATTTCCGAAAAAATTTCTCCAGTGACTGAAACTAAAAAAACTTATCGACAAAAAGGTCAATAAGTTTTCGTTTAATTTTTTATCAAAGATTAAAGGCGGTCGTTCAATTCTTTGCTGAGTTCTTCAAATCCTGGTTTACCAAGAAGCGCGAACATATTTTTCTTGTAAGCTTCAACACCTGGTTGGTTGAATGGGTTGATACCGTTCAAGTAACCAGAAACACCGATAGCAAGTTCAAAGAAGTAAATCGCATAGCCAAGTGTGAATTCGTCTTGTTCAGGCAATGTCACGATCATGTTTGGCACATTTCCGTCAGTGTGAGCAAGAAGCACGCCGTCAGCAGCTTTTTTGTTAACGAAGTCCACATCTTTACCTTGCAAGTAGCCAAGTCCATCAAGGTCAGCTTCAAGTTCAGGAATGTTGATGTTTTTACGTGGTTTTTCAATACGGATTGCTGTTTCAAAAACAGTACGTGTTCCTTCTTGAATCCATTGACCTAATGAGTGGAGGTCTGTTGAGAAGTTAGCTGAAGTTGGGTAAATTCCTTTTTGGTCTTTCCCTTCTGATTCACCAGCTAATTGTTTCCACCATTCTGAGAAATATTGAAGGCTTGGTTCGTAATTGATCAAGATTTCTGAGAATTTACCTTTACGGTAAAGGATGTTGCGGAGGGCAGCGTAGGCGTAAGCGTCGTTTTCACGAACGTCTGTAGAAGTGTATTCTTTACGCGCAGCGTTAGCACCTTCCATCAAAGCAGTGATATCAGCACCTGAAGCGGCGATTGGCAAAAGTCCAACAGCTGTCAATACAGAGAAGCGTCCACCAACTGAATCTGGAACAACGAAAGTTTCCCAGTTGTTTGCGTCAGCATTAACTTTTACAGCACCTTTTTCTTTGTCAGTAGTTGCGTAAATACGTTTGTTTGCTTCTTCACGACCGTATTTTTTAACGAGCATTTCTTCGAAGACACGGAAAGCAATTGCTGGTTCTGTAGTTGTACCTGATTTAGAGATGACATTGACAGAGAAATCTTTATCAGCAACGTAATCTACAAGGTCAGCCAAGTATGATGATGAAATTGAGTTTCCAGCGTAAAGGATTTGTGGTGCTTTACGTTCGTCAGCAGTTTGCAAGTTTACGAAGCTGTTGTTCAAGAAGTCAATTGCCGCACGCGCACCGAGGTATGAACCACCGATACCGATAACAACAAGCACTTCTGAATCAGATTGAATTTTTTTAGCTGCTTTTTGAATACGAGCAAATTCTTCTTTGTCGTAGTCTTCTGGCAAATCAATCCAACCAATATAGTCGCTACCAGCGCCTTTTCCTTCGTGAAGCAATTTTGCTGCTCCGTCGATTTGCCATTGGATTTCATCCAATTCATTTTCAGCTACAAATGGAGCGAGTTTTGAGTAGTCAAATTTAATGTGAGCCATTTTGATTCCTTTCAATGTCTTGCTTTTACAAGAATTTAGCTATTGAAGAAGGGTTATTTTATCTGAATCTTTCTTCAAATTTCTAGTTAATTTTATCACTTTTTACCATTTTTTACAAGATATGATAGTGCTGTTCTGCTTTATTCCTTTTATTTTTCCTACTTTTTGATAAAATATAGGCAATGGATATTGAACGTTATAAAAATCTTGCTCAACAAAAGCAAAAAGTACACAAAAAATTTCTAGCAAATTTAGCGAAAAAACCACCAAAACAACTGGATAAAATCACTAAAGAAGTCCATGAAGAGGTTTTTTCTGAGATTGACTGCACCAAATGTGCGAATTGTTGTAAAATTTTAGGCCCCTTGTGGACGGAAGCAGATATTGAGCGTGTCGCAAAATTTATGCGTCTGAAAGTTAGTGACTTTGAAGCCAAATATTTACGCACTGACGAAGATGGTGATAAAGTTTTTCAGACCATGCCTTGTCCTTTTTTGGGAAGTGATAATCTGTGTAGCATTTATGAAGTTCGTCCGAAAGCTTGCCGTGAATTTCCGCATACTGACCGTAAAAAGATTTATCAAATCAACAAGTTGACCATCAAAAACACGCTTTATTGCCCTGCTGCTTATGAATTTGTTGAGAAAATGCAGAAACGTTTGGACTGACGGAACAGAGAAAATACTGACGAATCTGATTTTTGTTCTCAGGGGATAGAAAAAATACTGACGAAAATTTTCGTCAGTATTTTTTATTAGGCTTATACGGGCAAACAGCTTCAATTATGCGACTTTATTTGATTGATTTCGTCAGCTACAGCATTCGCTGTACTAAAACATTCACAAAACTCTAGGATTTCTAAGCACTGCTTCATCGTGGACAGTGCATTTTTATTGCCTTTTTTATAATCAAGAGTTGCTTTGTCATAAATGAAAGTCAATTTTTCAAACAAGTGATATTCATGAATCTTATTTTCGTCAAGATAATTAACCAGTTGATTAGCAAGATGATACTGGTCATTTTCAATAAAGATACTGAGAACGTTGAGAACGGTGCGAATCATCTCTCGTTGAATGTAATGAATTTTTGTACTCATCTGCGTAGGACTAATCATCTGATTTACCATTTCGTAGAGTGTTTTCAGGTCAAAAATTGAAGCGCAACGCCCTAGCAAAATAATATCATAAAGTCCCCACTCATCAATTTGAAGCAGATAATTTTGGATATAGCGCCTATCTGCTAGTGGCATAGGAAAATCTGGGGAGAGTATGGATAAAACAGCTTGCACATTGATTCTATCTAATAAATATTTTTTCTTTTGAGGATTTTGTGAACTGAGCTGAGTCAGTTTTTTTAATATTGATTTTAATTTAGAGATATTATTGTGTCGATAAGCATCAGTAACTTCGACATCAAAGAGGAGCAAATCTCTGGCCTCTAAATAGCTGTTGTAGGTGTATTGAAATTCAAAAGAATTAACATTGATATTCTGCAAAATTTGAAAAAATTTATCTGCACCTAACATTGCTTTGCCATTTTCAAAATTTGATAGCTCATTAGGAGAAATATCGTTTCCCGCAGCTTCTTTTTGAGTAAAATTTTTAGATTTACGAAAAAGTCGATAGACTTCTCCGAAATAATTAGGGTGGGAAACTTTTGAAGTCATAATTTTTTTACCTTTTATTCAATATATTGATTTTTACATCTAATAGGAAAATATGATAAAAGTCAATAGATACAATGGCTATAAGTATAATGACTGAAGATTACAGCTTCAATATCTTATTGAAATCAAGGTCATCTCCAAGCAACATATCATCTTAGTTAATTATATAATAAAGGTAAGAAAAACAAAAGAATTACGATACGAAGGAAGAACATGAAAAATCAAAAAATTATAAGTGCCCTCGTGTTTCTCCTGCTTGGAGCAGGAATTGGTATAGGAGCTTACTCCTATCTCAGTAAACCAGTGGCTAGGTTTTCTGTCTCTATGCATCAACAAAAAAATAGAAAAAACCGAACGATTGAATATTGTGTTAAGCGTTTTCCAACGGTAGCTTCTTTCAGGGAAATTTATAACTTGAAGGATTATCCAGACCGTTCAAAGCATTTATTAGTACTTCCTCATGGTGGAATATTAGGTTCTCTTTCAAATAAAAGTGATTTGGTAGAACTCCAAGAAGGAGATAAGGTAACCTACTACCATACGCAGACTGACCCCAACTCTGCTAGTATGGCTCAAATTGAAAAAGCGATAGAAACGAGGAACAATAAAGAATAAGCAGGATAGTCAAATTTTATGGAAAAGCGTAATAAATATTTTATCTGGGGAACAACGGTTTTGCTTTCGATTGTTTTAGGTATAGGACAAACGCAAAGGCAAGATGCTATTCCTATGATGTTAAATTTAGGCAAGTTAGCAAATAAGACCATTAACCCCCACCAAACGAGTAAAGAGGTAATTAGCGCAGAACCTTTAGTTCCATTTGAAAAATCTCATGGTTCCAACTACTCTTTCGTTCTTCAAGTAACAGAGAAAGATAATGTCAAAGAGCCACCAGGGGATTGATATTAAATCTAATGTAATGAAGAGGAGGAAAACAATATGAAAAAATCTGAACTCTACCATGTTGGAAAGTACAGAGTTGGAGTTTTTAATCCATACAAACAACCCGTAACGGTTGAAGTGCTTGATGACCAACGGATTTCAGTCAATGGTCAAGAGTTTATAATTACTGGACGTACCGCTATTGCACTAGAAAAAGATGGCAATCTCTTTGCTGCGCCAAGCATATGGCCTATTATAAGAAGAGATAGAAGGATGATTATCACATTACTTATAATCTTTGGGATAGGAGTGCTTCTGGAACTCTTTATTATCTTAGCACCGCTGTTTTAAATATAGCCAATCAAACCATTTTCAAAATATTAGAGCAAATGAGGCTAATTTGAAAGGAGCAGCAGAAAAAAGATAGAAAAAATGCTGACGAAAATTTACGTCAGCATTTTTTATTAGACCAAAAGTTCTTTCAAAGCTTCTTTTGTATCCGTCAGTGAATGTCCCAAGGCTTTTTCAAAATCTTTAGATTCCACATCCAAATCTTTTGCTTCAATATCTTTTTGGAAGCCAAGGAAAAGTTCCCCTACAAAATCTGGAAGTCCAGTTTCAACTAAATGACTGACAAAAGTTTTGTCATCAGCTACAATCACTTCAAAATCCTTATCAGAAACTGATTTGAGGACTTGAGCAAGTTCTGCGTAAGTCAATCTTTTTCCTGAAAGCTCCAAAATTTCTGGAAAATCTGCTCCAGCAAGTGCTTTTGCCCCAACTTCTGCGTATTCACGTTTCAAAGCCCAACCCACTTTACCTGTTGGTGCATTGTAAACAAATTTCCCAGTTGAAAGTGCGGCTGCAATAATTGGCATTTCATTTTCAAAGTACCAGTTATTACGTAAAAATGTGTGAGCAATTCCTGATTTTTCAATCGCCTTTTCAGTATAGATGTGGTCAGCAGCTAAGTCACTTGTTGCCCTTTCTGCTTGAGGAAAACTTGTATAAGCAATATAAGAAATGCCAGCACTTTTGGCTGCATCAACCACATTTTGGTGCTCAACTTGACGATTTCCCGGCGCTCCTGAAACAAAAAGCAAACGGTCAATTCCTGTGAAGGCTTGTTCTAAAGCAGTTAGATCTGAATAATCTGCCAAACGTACATCGTAGCCTGCCGCTTTGAGTGGAGCTGCTTTTTCTTCTGTACGAGCCAAAACCGCAATATCAGAAATTGGAACCAATTCTTTCAAAAATCCGAGGGCATAAGTACCGTATCCACCTGTCGCACCTGTTACTAAATATTTCATGTTAAATCCTCCATTATTTTGTTTTAAAATTTCCAAGCAGTTTGCTTTTTCTGCTCTATAAATGTATAATAACATTGTACTGCTTATCTGTAAAGTAAGCACTTTAAAGTTAGATACTCCCCTTTTAGATACTATTGTATAATACCAACGATTAGAGGTGATAAAAAAATGAAAAAAATTTCTGAACTTCCAGATTGTCCTGTTGAAACAGCACTTGTTTTGATGGGCGACCGTTGGAAAATGCTCATAGTCCGTGACTTATTAGAGCGAACCATGCGCTTTGGCGAACTTCAACGTTCAGTTGGACATATTTCCCAAAAAGTTTTGACCCAACATTTACGTGCCCTCGAAGAAAGCGGGCTGGTTCATCGTGAAGTATATGCAGAAGTGCCCCCTCGTGTTGAATATTCCCTGACAGAGCTTGGAAGAACCCTCAAACCCATCCATGATACGATGGCAGCTTGGGGAAATCTTTATAAAAAAGAAATCAGCAAAGCTTAAAAGTTACTGACAGATTTGTCAGTGAAATTCATAAAGAAAAAATCACTGACGAACTGGTCAGTGATTTTTTTACTTAGTTTTCTTTCAATTCTGCAATACGAGCGTTCACCGTATCGAATTTTTCTTGATAATCGGCTAATTTATCTTTTTCTTTTTGGACAACTTCTGCTTTAGCATTCGCAACAAAACGTTCATTACCCAATTTTTTATTCACTAAATCTAACTCTTTTTGCCATTTAGCAAGTTCTTTTTCAAGTCGAGCAATTTCTTCTTCGATGTTAATCAGACCTTTGAGTGGTAAGAAGAGCTCAGCCCCTGTGATAACAGCAGTCATCGCTTGCTCATCAAGCACGACTTCTTCTGCAATGACAAGCTCTGACGGGTTGGCAAAGCGTGCGATATAAGGCGCCACAGAGTTCAAGAATTCCGCTTGTTCAGATTTGATGAAGATTGGCACTTGTTTAGACAATGGAGTATTAACCTCAGCACGAATATTACGAACGGCTGTAATTAATTCGATTAACATCGCCACCCCTTCGCTTGCTTTGTCATCATTAAATTCTGGACGTACTTTTGGATATTCGGCAACAACAATTGAACCAGAAGTGTTTGGTAATTTTTCAAAGATTTCTTCAGTGAAGAAAGGCATAATTGGGTGTAATAGACGTAAAACTTGATCTAAAACATGGAGCAATACTGCACGTGTAATGTCTTTTTCAGCTTCATCCTCACCAAACATGACTTCTTTGGTTAATTCCAAATACCAGTTTGCAAACTCATCCCAAATGAAATTGTAAAGGATATGACCAGCGACACCAAATTCAAATTTATCCATTTGTTCAGTCACGCGCTCAACCGTATCATTCAAACGTGTCAAAATCCAACGGTCAGTGACATTACCAGCAGTTTGATTTGCAACTTTTGTCAAAGCCGAAGAAACAGCATCAGCGCTGACATCTTCTGCATTCATCAAAATATAACGTGAAACATTCCAAATTTTATTGATGAAATTCCAAGCGGCATCCATTTTATCATAAGAAAAACGTACATCTTGTCCTGGTGCAGAACCATTTGATAGGAACCAACGGAGTGCATCAGCACCGTATTTTTCAATCACATCCATTGGGTCAATTCCGTTACCGAGTGATTTAGACATTTTACGTCCTTCTTCGTCACGTATCAAACCATGAATCAAAACATTGTGAAATGGTGCTTTGCCAGTGAATTCTAAAGATTGGAAAATCATGCGTGAAACCCAGAAGAAGATAATATCATAACCTGTGACAAGGGTACTTGTTGGGAAATAACGTTTGAAGTCTGCTGAGTTTTCATCTGGCCAACCCATTGTTGAAAATGGCCACAAAGCTGAACTAAACCAAGTATCAAGTACATCAGCATCTTGTGTCCAACCTTCTCCCTCAGGTGCTTCTTCACCAACATACATTTCACCCGCTTCGTTATACCAAGCTGGAATTTGATGTCCCCACCAAAGTTGACGTGAAATAACCCAATCATGAACATTTTCCATCCATTGCATGAACGTATCATTGAAACGTGGCGGATAAAATTCTACGGCATCTTCTGTTGCTTGATTAGCAATTGCATTTTTAGCTAATTCGTCCATTTTGACGAACCATTGTGTTGATAAACGTGGTTCAACAACCACTCCTGTTCGCTCTGAGTGCCCAACTTCATGGCGGACTGGTTTTATATCAACCAACTGCCCCAATTCCTTGAGGTCAGCAACAATTTGTTTGCGGGCTTCAAAACGGTCAAGTCCTTCATATTTTCCACCATTTTCATTGATGGTTCCGTCATTGTTCATCATGTTAATCATTGGCAAATCATGACGCATCGCAACTTCAAAGTCATTAGGATCATGAGCAGGTGTAATTTTTACAACCCCAGTTCCTTTTTCCATATCAGCATGGTCGTCTGTCAAAATCGGAATGACCCGATTAATGATTGGGAGGATAACATTTTTGCCCACTAAATGTTTATAGCGTTCATCTTTTTCATTGACGATAACAGCTGTATCACCAAGGAAAGTTTCTGGACGTGTTGTGGCGATTTCAACAAACTCATCACTTCCTTCAATTTGGTAAGTGATGTGGTAAAAAGCCCCATCAATTTCTTTGTGAATGACTTCAATGTCTGACAAAGCAGTCATCGCTTTTGGATCCCAGTTGATGAGTTTTTCACCACGGTAAATCCAGCCCTTTTTGTAAAGGGACACAAAAACCTTACGAACAGCTTTATTAAGCCCTTCATCGAGAGTAAAACGTTCACGAGAATAATCCACTGAAATCCCCATTTTACCCCATTGTTCCTTGATTGTTGTGGCATATTCATCTTTCCACTCCCAAACTTTATCAAGGAATTTTTCACGTCCAAGGTCTTGTGGTAAAATACCATCTTCAGCAAGGCGGGCAGCAACTTTTGCTTGAGTGGCAATCCCCGCATGGTCCATTCCTGGCAACCAAAGCGTATCAAAACCTTGCATCCGTTTTTGACGGATGATGATGTCTTGCAAAGTTGTATCCCAAGCATGACCCAAGTGGAGTTTTCCTGTCACATTTGGTGGTGGAATAACGATGCTATAAGGCTCTGCATCGGGATTTCCAGAAGGTTTGAAAACATCAGCTTCAAGCCATTTTTCGTAGCGTCCTGCTTCAACTTCGGTGGGGTTGAATTTTGTTGATAATTCGTTTGTCATCGTTGTTCTCCTTTGGGCGCAAAAAAGCACCCTGATTATTCTCCAGGGTGCTTCCGCACGGTACCACCTGATTTCCGTCAACTGACGGCACTCATTTTATATTCCAAATCACTGACGGATTTTTTCGTCAGCAATTTCTCCTGAAATGACGCAACCTTCATAAAGTTCGACTGAGCGCTCTCACCTGCCGCGCTCTCTCTTCAAATCTTGCTTTATTACTCCTCGCCAAGTTATTTCATTTTATCAGATTTTTAGGGTTTTTACAAGGCTTTTTGGGCTTATTTTTCTTTAATGATTTCCAAAAATTTATCGAGCCCTTGTGCGGACTGAACCTGCTGATTGCAAAGGTCTGAGTCTAAGCAAATATAGGTGCCGTTCTTTGTATAAGTGCCGTCTGCGCCTGTCTTAGTCGTTGCTAAAAATTGAGTCACGACGCTTGTTTTTTGACAAATGGCACAAATATTTTTTATGTTTCCAGAAATTGTCCCGTAAAATCCTCGACCGTCGGCGGTCAAAATGTATTTTCGGTTGCTAGAAACTTCGTTCCAAGCCAAATAAGTGACCTCACGTAAGTCCCATTGGCTCAGTGCTGGCAGTTTCAATTTTTTCACTTTTTTGAAGGCTTTTTTCATCTGCGCTTCGGTGGGCAAATGGAAGGGTTCGACCCAATTTTTTAATTCCATCAGCATTTTCTCTGCTTGCTCTCTGGAAAAACTTGGATTTTCTAGTGCTTTCAAATAGTTTTCAAGTGCCGATTTTACTGACGAATTGTCTGGCAGCTGATTTACTGACGAAAAATTTCCGTCAGCATTTTCTCCAAGCTGTAAAATTTCGCTGGCGACTTGGGCGTAAACCGCATTAACTGTGGATTTATCATTGACAGAATGATAAACATTCACCAAGTCAAAAGTGAGGTATTTGATGCGATTGTATTCGTGTGGTTTTAACATTTTCTTATTCCTTTAAGTTGCGTCGGGCGCTGCCCGAAATTTAAGTGATATTTCATCCGCAAAGAAACAAGGCTCTGCGGCAATCTAAGCGAGAGCTATTACTCGCACTTGATTACCAACCATATTTTCTAAATTCATATGAAGCTCCTTTAGATTTTTTTAGTAAGTTTTTGTTCCAAGATCTGGAATTTCATGGAAATTTTTTCCATTTTTGTAATTTTCAAATTTTCCTTGGAGAAAATGATAAGCATCCAAGCGACTTTCGTAGCGAATTGCGGCTTCAGCGGCTTCTTTTTTTCCATCTTCATGAGCAATTTTTTCCGCAGCTTTCATGGCTAGTTCGGAAATCTGTACTTGTTGGTTCACCCATTCTTGAAAATCTTTCAAAAATTCTTGTTCGTAGTTCATTGGTTCTCCTTTTATTTTAGTGTTAAATCGTAACTGGTTTCAATCATTTTGCAAATTTGTTCATCAGCCACGTCACCACCCAAACGCAGATCGTTCCAATGCACCTTGTTCATATGAAAAGCAGGGCTGATGTCCTTGAAAAACTCTCGAAGTTCTACGGAAACTTCCGGATTTTGCTTCACCGCGACAATCAAATCGCCTGAACGCTCTGAAATGTAAGCAAAACATTTTTTATTTTTAAGATGTCTGATGACTGTTGTCGGCCTTGCTTTCTCCATTTTCACAAAGGGTTGATCAGCAAAAGTCGCCCCGAGTGACAGGCAAAAATCAATCAGTTCCTGCTTGTTCATGGCAACTCCAGCTGATAAGCAATGCGGTCACCTTCAAACTGAACCAGCCCGCGTTTGACAAAGCCTTCACGTTCAAAAACGCGCTGCATGACTTTGTTTACAGGGTGCGTGTCCACACGAAAATCCCGATATCCAGCTGCATACATCAGACTAAAAAGATTTGAAAAAAGCTGTTTAGTCAAGGATTGCCCACGAAATTCGTCCGACAAAGCAATCCGATGCACCGTCACATAATCCAAGTTTTCATTAGTCCATGCTCCCTCGCGAATCCGAGTGTAAGCTGGCTCTTCGCCCACAACCAGCGCACAATAGCCCCCGATTTTTCCATCAACCACAAGCACATAAGCCTGTGCTTTGGCAAAATCGCGTTCAATATCCGCCGTCGCTGGATAAGCAGCTTGCCACTGATCACTCCCGGCAGCAGCCAGAAAAGCCCGCGCTTGCTGAATAATTCTCATAATTTCAGCCAAATCCTTTGGCTCCGCCTTACGCAAATAAATCATTTTTCACTCCTTTGAATCGCTGATTCTATTTTATCACAAAAAGCTTCATGATTAAAACCGCCAGCAAAGCTGACGGCACTTATTTTACACTGGAACAGTCCTGAATCATTCCGTCAGCATTTTTTCTGATGAAATTCAGTTCCGTCAGCATTTTCTCTCGTTGTTTAATCTTGCGTCAGCACCATTTCTGGATTTTCTTTGTTCACAAGAATAACTTCTGCTGTTCCACCCAAATATTTTTCACTCAACTCAGCCAATTTTGCTGTGGCTGCTTGCAAAGTGTCCATGCGTTCTGGATCTACACATTCGATAATCAAGAAAGCATTTTTCGTTTGCTCAGTCAACATCGTCCGTTGACCATCACGCCAGTTCCACGAACGGCAAACCGCACCTTCATCGTCCAAATAACAAATTTCGCCAGGCAAAGCATTATCCGCTTCTTCATCGCCCAAAGCCAAGAAATACTCCCCACCAACTGCTTTCGTCAAGCGCAAGTCGCCCACAAAAGTGTCAATATCTTCACCACCAGCTGGCAAACCGTAGTTCAAGCTGATGCTATTGTAAAGGTCAACAAGTGGGTTAATAGAGCCAACCGCGCGCCCTTTATCCACCCGTTTGAGCAAAGCTTCGATTGAGCTACGTGCGCCTTTTTTCGTCTTAAATTTTTGATAAGCCTTGCGCCAAACCGCAATCACAGGATTCTCGCTAAAGACCGCAGCATCCAAGAACTGTTCCGCATTATCATTGGCTTCATCCAGTAATTTTTTGATTTCAGCAGATGATTCCATGCTGTTGTCAATATTTTTGGCAAGAACAATTCCGATTTGCGTTTCAGGGAAAAGCTCCCAAAATTCTGATTCCACAACAAATTTTTTCATTTTTTGTCTCCTAAAAAGGGTTTAAAAATTTACTGACAAATCCGTCAGTAAATTCTCTCCTTCAAATCAATTCCGTCAGTAAATTCTCTCCTTCAAATCAATTCCGTCAGCATTTTCTCTCAGAAAATTCACTGACGGAATTCAAATTTTTAATATTTTCCATATTTTTGCTGACGACGACCACGACCGCGATTTTTTCCTTTGGTTGCCGCAGCACGTTTTTCCGCCTTACGTTCTTCTTCCAAATGTTCAAATTTAACAATACGTAAAGGCACATCACGTTTCGTCAGCTTAACCACAGCCTCCGTCCGCGCTGTATGTGGGAACATATCAACAGATTGGATATACTCCACCTTGTAATAATTCGCCAAAACCACCAAATCTTTAGCCAAAGTCGATACATTACAGCTGACATAAGCAATTTTTTCTGGTGGATATTTCGTGATGGTTTCAAGCAGTGCATCATCAAGACCAGTACGTGGCGGGTCAACAATCATCGCTGTTGCTCGGTGCCCAGACTTGTTCCAGTTTGGAATAATCCGCTCAGCTTTACCAATCTCATAATGACAATTTTTCAGTCCCAAGCGTTTTGCATTTTCGCGCGCGTCAAAAATTGATTCTGGCGTAATATCCATCCCATGAACCGATTTCACTTTTTTAGCCACGGCAAAACCAATCGTTCCCACACCACAATAAGCATCAATCACACGATCATCTTTTTTAGGACTCAGCGCCTTCACAGCTTCAGCATAAAGCACACTCGCTTGCTCACAGTTCAGCTGATAAAAGGCACGTGGACTAAGCTCAAACTCATAATCCAGCACACCTTCCGTGATGGTTTCCTTTTCGTTGAACAAGATTTGCGTCTGTTCCCCATAAATTTCACTGCTCTTTCGTGGGTGGAAATTGACCGCAACCGTCACAATTTCTTCAAATTGATCCGTCAATGCTGAAAGCAATTTATCAAATTTTACAAACGAATTTTTCTGACGTTTTGATGCCTCTTCACGCAGTTCAGGCCAAACCTGTCCATCCAAAATAATCGGCGTTGACGACACAAAGATAATTTGTACCTCACCCGTTTTTTGAGAACGACGTACCATCACCGTACGAATCCCACCAATCTTGCGCTCATCATAAACAGGGAGATCAAATTTTTCAATCAAACGACAAATAAAATTGATAATTTCTTGCGTTTTTGGATCCTGCACCAAACAATTTTCCAAATTCACCAAATGATGCGTGCCTTCTTGATAAAGTCCAGCAATCACCGTCCCATCATTCAAGCGACGCACTTGAAATTGTAATTTATTCCGATAACCGAGCGTGTTTTTCATCCCTAAAGTCGCCCGCAAATCATAGTTTTGCCAACCCGCTGGTTTATATTTTTCCAAAGCCTGACGCAAAACATCGCGCTTAAACTCCAGTTGCATCGGATAAGACAAATGCATAATATGCGATTGACTCATCTCATGATAAGCCCGATCCTGCGGTTTCACCCGATTAGGTGATTTCTCAATAATTTTCACAAGCTTAGCCCGACTAAAATTACGAGCATTTTCTGTGATTTCTACAAGTACTTCTTCGCCTGGGAGTGCGTAAGGAATGAAAACCAAACGTCCTGAAATAACGCCAATTCCCTCACCATTGATCCCCATTCGTTCAATTTCGACTTGAATTTTTTGTCCAATTTTTAAATTTACCATTCTCTGATTATACCATAAAAACCGCCGTTTTTAGCCCTCTCATTCTAATTTTACAGATAAATTTTTGCAAATAAAGCAAGCCATGACCATTCAGTCATTTTTTCGTATATAATAGTGATATGGGAAAAATTACAGCAATTAAAAAATTAAAACGCCTCTACCGAATTGACCTTTGCGACCTTGAACAAGAAAAAATTTATGTCTGTGAAGACACCATCGTTCATTTCTTTCTCAATGTTGACAAAAGCCTCAGCCAAGAAGAACTTACCGAAATCACCACTTTTGATCACTTTGCTCAAGGAAAATCATTAGCCCTCTACTACATTTCATTCAAGATGCGCACCAGCACAGAAGTCAAAAAATACCTTCAAGAACACGACATCCCTTCCGAACAAATTGAGCAAATCATTGCCGTACTCATCGAAAATAACCTCATCAATGACTTATCCTATGCCGAAAATTTCATCCAAGGAAAAATTTCGATGGCAAGTTCAGGACCTTATCAAATTAAACAAAAACTTTTAACTAAAGGCATTGACAATAACCTCATCACCCAAGCCTTAGATGAATTTTATAACGAAGAAGAACAAATCGAAGTGGCCTACAAATTAGCAGAAAAACTCGTCCGTAGCTCCGCTCATCGCCTCACCCTCAATCAACTCAAACAAAAAATCCTCCAAAGCCTGATGAATAAAGGTTTTTCCTACTCAATCAGTAGCATCTCCCTTGATTCTCTTGCCCTAACTGCCGATGAAGAAAATGAAACAGAACTTCTCTATACAGAGCTAGACAAAGTCGCCAAGCGCTACAGCCGCAGTTACGACGGATATGAAAGAAAACAAAAAATCACCCAAGCACTTGCAAGAAAAGGATTCGACTACGACGACATCAATTCGGCACTGCGCGACTATACATTTGAACCCTAGCCCTCTGCTAGGGTTTTTTGAAGGCAATAAAAAAAGAAGCCTTAGCTTCTTCACTTAACTTGGCCACGAGCCTATCTCCCAGGGGGCAACCCCCAAGTACTTCCGCCGTAGATGGACTTAACTGCTGTGTTCGACATGGGAACAGGTGTATCTCCATCACTATGATGACCAAATCTTTAAATGTTACTTTGAACATTCAAAACTAAATAACACTTCTTCTAACGCTTAACCTTAAGCTTTTTATATTTGACTCTTTTGGTAAAGTCCTCGAGCGATTAGTACTGGTCCGCTACACCCCTCACAGGGCTTCCACTTCCAGCCTATCTACCAGATCATCTCTCTGGGCTCTTAATTCTTACGAATGGGTAATCTCATCTTGAGGTGGGCTTCGCACTTAGATGCTTTCAGCGCTTATCCCTTCCCTACATAGCTATCCAGCCGTGCCTCTGGCGAGACAACTGGTACACCAGCGGTAAGTCCATCCCGGTCCTCTCGTACTAAGGACAGATCCTCTCAAATTACCTACGCCCGCGACGGATAGGGACCGAACTGTCTCACGACGTTCTGAACCCAGCTCGCGTGCCGCTTTAATGGGCGAACAGCCCAACCCTTGGGACCGACTACAGCCCCAGGATGCGACGAGCCGACATCGAGGTGCCAAACCTCCCCGTCGATGTGAACTCTTGGGGGAGATAAGCCTGTTATCCCCAGGGTAGCTTTTATCCGTTGAGCGATGGCCCTTCCATGCGGTACCACCGGATCACTAAGTCCTAGTTTCCTACCTGCTCGAGTTGTAGCTCTCGCAGTCAAGCTGGCTTTTACCTTTACACTCTACGATTGATTTCCAACCAATCTGAGCCAACCTTTGAGCGCCTCCGTTACTCTTTAGGAGGCGACCGCCCCAGTCAAACTGTCCGTCAGACACTGTCTCCCTGGCCGATTATGCCAGCGGGTTAGAGTAACCATAAGTCAAGGGTAGTATCCCAACAGCGCCTCAATCAAAACTAGCGTCCTGATTTCAATGGCTCCTACCTATCCTGTACATGACTTACAGGTACTCAATATCAAACTACAGTAAAGCTCCATGGGGTCTTTCCGTCCTGTCGCGGGTAACCTGCATCTTCACAGGTACTAAAATTTCACCGAGTCTCTCGTTGAGACAGTGCCCAAATCATTACGCCTTTCGTGCGGGTCGGAACTTACCCGACAAGGAATTTCGCTACCTTAGGACCGTTATAGTTACGGCCGCCGTTTACTGGGGCTTCAATTCAGTGCTTCGCTTACGCTAACACCTCCTCTTAACCTTCCAGCACCGGGCAGGCGTCACCCCCTATACATCACCTTGCGGTTTAGCAGAGAGCTGTGTTTTTGATAAACAGTTGCTTGGGCCTATTCACTGCGGCTGGCTGTTACACCAGCACCCCTTCTCCCGAAGTTACGGGGCTATTTTGCCGAGTTCCTTAACGAGAGTTCTCTCGATCACCTGAGGCTACTCGCCTCGACTACCTGTGTCGGTTTGCGGTACGGGTAGATATGACTTTACGCTAGAAGCTTTTCTTGGCAGTGTGACATCACGGAGTTCGCAACCGTAGTTGCTTCCCCATCACAGCTCAATGTTAGAGAAACATGCATTTGACACATCTCACACCTCACTGCTTAGACCAGAATCCATTAACTGGCATCCGTTAGCCTACTGCGTCCCTCCATCACGATCATATCTAGTACTGGAATATCAACCAGTTGTCCATCGACTACGCCTTTCGGCCTCGCCTTAGGTCCCGACTAACCCAGGGCGGACGAGCCTTCCCCTGGAAACCTTAGTCTTACGGTGGATAAGATTCTCACTTATCTTGCGCTACTCATACCGGCATTCTCACTTCTTAACGCTCCAGCACTCCTCACGGTATACCTTCATCGCGGTTAAGAACGCTCTCCTACCATTGATTTAAAATCAATCCAAAGCTTCGGTAATATGTTTAGCCCCGGTACATTTTCGGCGCAGGGTCACTCGACTAGTGAGCTATTACGCACTCTTTGAATGATAGCTGCTTCTGAGCTAACATCCTAGTTGTCTGTGCAACCCCACATCCTTTTCCACTTAACATATATTTTGGGACCTTAGCTGTTGGTCTGGGCTGTTTCCCTTTCGACTACGGATCTTAGCACTCGCAGTCTGACTGCCGAACATGTGTATTAGCATTCGGAGTTTATCTGAGATTGGTAATCCGAGATGGACCCCTCACCCAAACAGTGCTCTACCTCCAATACACTTACATTTCGACGCTAGCCCTAAAGCTATTTCGGAGAGAACCAGCTATCTCCCAGTTCGTTTGGAATTTCTCCGCTATCCACAAGTCATCCAAACACTTTTCAACGTGTCCTGGTTCGGGCCTCCAGTGTGTCTTACCACACCTTCACCCTGCTCATGGATAGGTCACTAGGTTTCGGGTCTACATCATGATACTAAAGCGCCCTATTCAGACTCGCTTTCGCTACGGCTCCGTCTCTTCAACTTAACCTCGCATCATAACATAACTCGCCGGTTCATTCTACAAAAGGCACGCTCTCACCCATTAACGGGCTCGAACTTCTTGTAGGCACACGGTTTCAGGTGCTATTTCACTCCCCTCACGGGGTTCTTTTCACCTTTCCCTCACGGTACTGGTTCACTATCGGTCACTAAGGAGTATTTAGGGTTGGGAGATGGTCCTCCCGGATTCAAACTGGATTTCGCGTGTCCAGCCCTACTCAGGATACTGCTAGGTATAAGCGCTATTTCGTCTACGGGATTATTACCCTCTTTGATTAACCTTCCCAGGTTATTCGACTATAATGCTTAAGTCCACGTTGCAGTCCTACAACCCCAAGAAGCAAGCTTCTTGGTTTGCCCTTCTTCGCGTTCGCTCGCCGCTACTTACGAAATCGTTTTTACTTTCTCTTCCTGCAGGTACTTAGATGTTTCAGTTCTCTGCGTTACCTTCACGTAAGCTATGTATTCACTTACGGATAACTGCTAGTAGCAGCTGGGTTTCCCCATTCGGAGACCGAGGGATCAATGCGTACTTACTGCTCCCCCTCGAATATCGTCGTTAGTCACGTCCTTCTTCGGCTCTTAGTGCCAAGGCATCCACCGTGCGCCCTTATTAACTTTGCCATGATGAATTTAATCATCTTTTTTCAAGTATAAGTTTGTAAATTCTTTAAAATTCACAGCTTTTGGTTTATTTTATCGTTATTAGATATTGTTATTTAGTTTTCAATGTTCAAGTGATTTTAACGTCTTGTCTGACAATGGAGCCTAGCGGGATCGAACCGCTGACCTCCTGCGTGCAAAGCAGGCGCTCTCCCAGCTGAGCTAAGGCCCCACAATCAAGAAATTGATTCTTGTATAGGTTTTCTACTAAACCCCTCAAAACTGAATAAAGTTGAATGCTCACGTCTTTGTATATATTCCTTAGAAAGGAGGTGATCCAGCCGCACCTTCCGATACGGCTACCTTGTTACGACTTCACCCCAGTCATCGGTCTTACCTTAGGTAGCGCCCTCCTTGCGGTTAGGCAACCAACTTCGGGTACTCCCAACTCCCGTGGTGTGACGGGCGGTGTGTACAAGGCCCGGGAACGTATTCACCGCGGCGTGCTGATCCGCGATTACTAGCGATTCCGACTTCATGTAGGCGAGTTGCAGCCTACAATCCGAACTGAGAATGGTTTTAAGAGATTAGCTAAACATCACTGTCTCGCGACTCGTTGTACCATCCATTGTAGCACGTGTGTAGCCCAGGTCATAAGGGGCATGATGATTTGACGTCATCCCCACCTTCCTCCGGTTTATCACCGGCAGTCTCGTTAGAGTGCCCAACTTAATGATGGCAACTAACAATAGGGGTTGCGCTCGTTGCGGGACTTAACCCAACATCTCACGACACGAGCTGACGACAACCATGCACCACCTGTATCCCGTGTCCCGAAGGAACTTCCTATCTCTAGGAATAGCACGAGTATGTCAAGACCTGGTAAGGTTCTTCGCGTTGCTTCGAATTAAACCACATGCTCCACCGCTTGTGCGGGCCCCCGTCAATTCCTTTGAGTTTCAACCTTGCGGTCGTACTCCCCAGGCGGAGTGCTTATTGCGTTAGCTGCGATACAGAGAACTTATAGCTCCCTACATCTAGCACTCATCGTTTACGGCGTGGACTACCAGGGTATCTAATCCTGTTTGCTCCCCACGCTTTCGAGCCTCAGTGTCAGTTACAGGCCAGAGAGCCGCTTTCGCCACCGGTGTTCCTCCATATATCTACGCATTTCACCGCTACACATGGAATTCCACTCTCCTCTCCTGCACTCAAGTCTACCAGTTTCCAATGCATACAATGGTTGAGCCACTGCCTTTTACACCAGACTTAATAAACCACCTGCGCTCGCTTTACGCCCAATAAATCCGGACAACGCTCGGGACCTACGTATTACCGCGGCTGCTGGCACGTAGTTAGCCGTCCCTTTCTGGTGAGATACCGTCACACGAGGAGCTTTCCACTCTCCTCGTCGTTCTTCTCTCACAACAGAGTTTTACGATCCGAAAACCTTCTTCACTCACGCGGCGTTGCTCGGTCAGACTTTCGTCCATTGCCGAAGATTCCCTACTGCTGCCTCCCGTAGGAGTTTGGGCCGTGTCTCAGTCCCAATGTGGCCGATCACCCTCTCAGGTCGGCTATGTATCATCGCCTTGGTGAGCCTTTACCTCACCAACTAGCTAATACAACGCGGGATCATCTTTGAGTGAAACAATTGTTTCTTTCAAGCTTAGAACATGTGTCCCTAGCTGTTATGCGGTATTAGCATTCGTTTCCAAATGTTGTCCCCGCTCAAAGGCAGATTTCCCACGCGTTACTCACCCGTTCGCTGCTCTTTGGTTTAGTGCAAGCACCAAACCGCATCGCTCAACTTGCATGTATTAGGCACGCCGCCAGCGTTCGTCCTGAGCCAGGATCAAACTCTCAAATAAAGTATTTAAGTCACACTAATGTGACTGGCTTGTCTTTCATTATTGATTGACAGATTTTTTGATGTCTTTCGACATCACATGAGTCATTCTTCTTTATTCAGTTTTCAATGGTCTAGCTCGCTTCAAGACCCTCGTCTCTTGCGACAACTATTATATTCTATCAAACCCCCCTCCCTTTGTCAAGGATTAAATGTATTCCTTCTCACTTTTTTTAGTTTCGTTCGCTTTTTACCCGCTCCTGTATCCCTTTTCTTCCTTACCCTGACTCAGTTTGTGAAATTAAAAAAACAAGTCAAAATTGACTTGTTTTTTAGTGAATCCAGATATTCATCAACATAACCATTCCTAAACCTACTACTGCGATAATTGTTTCCAAGACTGTCCATGTTTTCAATGTTTGTTTCACATCTAAATCAAAGTATTCTTTAAACATCCAAAATCCTGCACCGTTGACATGAGAAGCAGCAATTGATCCTGCTCCAATCGCGAGAACCATTAGAGCTGCTGTATTTGGAGATGCAGTAGCAAGCATAGGCTGAACTAAACCTGCCGCGGTCAATGCAGCAACAGTTGCTGATCCTAATGAAATTCTCAAAATAACGGCGATTATCCAAGCAAGGAGCAATGGTGAAAGTGATGAATCTTTAAACATACTTGCAATTTGGGAGGATATCCCTCCGTCAATAAGGACTTGTTTTAGCGCTGCGCCACCTCCGATGACTAAAAGAAGCATGGAAATTGATTTTATGGAATCTGCAATGGAGTTGGCGATTTCAGAGTGATCCTTGCGTTGGAGCCATCCCATTGTAAATAAAGCAAATAATAATGAGAGAATCATCGCTGAAACTGGATTGCCTATGAACATCATTATATTTTCGATTAAATGCTCCGGATATTTGGTGATCGTCACAACTTTACCAGCTTTGATACTACTACTTGTAATGGCCGTATAGGGTTTACCATCATTGGTTACAATGGAGTATATTGTACTAATTGCCATCAAAATTACCGGCATCAGTGCTGTCAAAATGGAAATTCCAAAACCTGGTGTTTCTTCTAATTTCCATTTTTTAATTTCACCGAAGGCAGACAACTTACTTTTGACAACAAAAGCTTCAGGAACCCATTTTTTAGCAATTTTTGTAAAGACAGGGCCTGCAATGATAACGGTAGGAACAGCCGCAACAATCCCGTAAAGCAGGACAGTTCCTGGATTTGCCCCTAAAACACCTGCAATTGCCGTAGGTGCTGGGTGAGGTGGTAAAAATCCATGTGTTACGGACAAGCCAGCAGTCATTGGAATTCCGAGATAAATCAGAGGAACTGAGGCTTCCAATGCTACCGCGAAAACGATGGGAATAAGCAAAACCATTCCTACTTCAAAGAACAAAGCAACCCCAATGATAAAGCTGGCAACCATGATTGCCCATTGAATTCTCTTTTTCCCAAAATAGTCAATCAATGTTCTGGCAATCCGGTAGGCGCCACCAGCATCGGCAATTAGACGGCCAAGCATCGCTCCAAAACCAAAGACGATGGCCAGCTCTCCTAAAGAGCTGCCTATTCCGTTTTGAATAGAAACAGGGATTTGCCCCAGTGGCATTCCTAAGCCCAAACCAATTAAAACCGAAACGACAATTAATGAGACAAAGGTGTTAATCTTAAATTTGATAATCATCAATAAAAGAATCAAGACTCCGCCAAATAAGACGAGTAAATCAAGCATTTATTTTTCCTTTCAAACCATCTAGCAGATTGTATGCTTGCGCTTACATTCTGATTTTTAAATTTAGCTCAACGTTATTTTTTAAGCTGTCGTTGAGCCTTTTGGAAATTTATTTATTGGCTTTAAATCGGCGTTGGAAGTCAGAGATATTTTCATATTCTAAGCCTAAGGTATGCGAGAGGCGAATGAAAATCGGACTTAGTTCGCGATAGCGCGCAACATTTTCTGGATTGGGTAGATAGGTTTGATTATTTCCAATCATTGTGCTTATTTCTCCTAAGTCGTCGATCATGCCCAATGCTTTTTCAGCCATCACTACTGCGGCTAAACAACCTGCTTCTCGGCTTTCCGAAACGTTGATGGGTTGTTCAAAAATATCTGCCATAATCTGCGTCCAGAGCTTGGAACTTGTAAAGCCTCCCGTGGCTTGAATCATGTTTAAATCACCGACAACTTCAACAAGGCTTAGAGCAACTGTGTAGAGATTGAAGACGATTCCTTCAAGTACACTGCGAGCCATGTGGTTTCGATTGTGTCCATAATTTAGGCCAAAAAATGACCCTCGAGCATTGGCGTCCCAAATCGGAGCACGTTCTCCTCCAAGATAGGGATGAAAAAGTAGCCCGTCAGCTCCCGCTGAAACTTTTGTGGCGAGTGCTGTCACTTCTTCAAAGCTCATTTCTCCTTCAAAAATCTGGTCTCGAACCCAACGAAAAACGTCTCCGCCAGAGTTAACGGGCCCTCCTACTACCCAATGCTCTCTATCCAAAGCATAAGTGAAGGTGCGACCTTTTTCATCTGTTTTAGGTTTGTCGGTGACAACTCGAATAGCGCCAGACGTCCCGATGGTTATTGCGGCAACGCCGGGAGCGATAGCGTTGACGCCTAGGTTTGACAGAGGCCCATCGGCTGCTCCCCAAACGAATTTTGTTTTTCTCTGGATTCCCATTTGCTTGGCGAAATCTTCGGAAAGATTTTGCTCAATTTCGTAGGGTTCAACGACTTGGGGGAGTTGCTCAGGGGTTACTCCTGTGATTTCCAGTGCTGCTTTGTCCCACTGAAGATCAAAAATATTGAAAATTCCTGTTCCTGTCGCTGTTGATAAATCAATCTTATTAACAGCAAACAGGCGATAAAAGATATAACCTTTGAGTTCTAGATAGTGGGCTGCTTTTTCGTAGATGTCTGGGCGGTCATTTTTTAACCAGATGAGTTTGGAGAGAGGGGCCATTGGATGAAGGGGTGTGCCTGTGCGGCGGTAGATTTCTGATCCCACTTTCGAGGCTTTGAGCTGCTCGGTGTATTTGACGGCGCGGGTATCCGCCCAAGTGATAAGGCGTGTGAGGGGCTGCCAGTTCTCATCAAAAGCGATAAGCGAGTGCATTTGTGTGCTAAAAGAAATAGCTAAAAGTTCATCGTTTTCTTCTATAATGATGGCAACTTCCCGGATTGCGCTTAGGACGGCTTCAAAGATATCTTCTAGTGCTTCTTCTGCCATACCACTTGCATCACGATAAAGGGGGTAGGCTTGGCTACTGCTTGCGATAATCTTGCCATTTTTTTCAAACAATACTGCTTTTGTCGCCGTTGTTCCTAAATCAACGCCAATCAAATAGTCCATTTTTTCTCCTTTTCTTCTATAATATTATCTATTTGTGTTCTATTTCGTGTCCACCAAAGCCATTGCGCAGAGCTGCGACCACTTTACCTGTCATCGTGTCGTCTTGCAAAGAGCGATTGCGCATCATGAGTGAGAGCGCAATGATAGGGGCAGGGACATTTAAGTCCAAACTTTCTTCAACCGTCCACTTTCCTTCGCCTGAAGCTTGGACGCGTCCTAAAATTTGCTCTAGTTTTGGATCTTTGGCGAATTGTGCTTCAGCGAGTTCCATGAGCCAACTGCGAATGACGGAGCCATGATTCCAGAGTTTTGCGACGGCTTCATAGTCATAGTCAAAAGGGGAGTGTTCCAAAATTTCAAATCCTTCTGCGATGGCCTGCATCATGCCGTACTCAATGCCGTTATGAATCATTTTCAAGTAATGACCACTTCCGAGTCGCCCTGTGTAGAGGTAACCATTTTCTTGAGAAATGGCTTGAAATAGAGGTTCGATAAGTTGCCATGCTGGCTCATCGTCACCACCAATCATGAAATTTCCGCCTTGGCGAGCGCCTGATGTGCCGCCCGATGTGCCTGCATCAAAGAATTTGATGCCTTTGGCTTTTAATATCTCATTTTGTTTGAGGTTGTCTTTGTAATTGGAATTGCCTCCGTCAATCAAAATGTCTCCTGCTGACATTTTTTCACTGAGTGTTTCAATGATTGAATTTGTTGGCTCACCCGCTGGCACCATGACCCAGATTATTCTCGATTGGCCGAGAGAATTTGCTGACGGATTTAATTCCGTCAGTAATTTCTCTAGATTATCTACTGCTGTAATCTTCTCGGAATAATTTTTGACGCGAGCTAAGGCCGTTTGATCGACATCGTAGGCAACGACTTCGATATCATGGTCGACAGCGTTTTTTACGAGATTCATGCCCATTTTTCCTAGGCCAATCATTCCAAATTTCATTGGTTTCTCCTTTATGTTATCGTTTTCATTTTTGTTAATTCTATTATACGTAATTTATTTTCAATTGTCAATAATATTTTTTGTAAATCTTTTTCTTGTTTTTTGTTTTATTTCTAAAGGATTGTGCGAAGCGGAGGGTCGTTTTTGTGGTATAATGTAATCAAATTAGAAGGAGGCTTGGTATGGCGCGGACGCTTATTAGCCGTATTCGGAGTTACTATGATAACCTTAGCAAATCAGATCAGGCCATTTCTGATTATTTGATTGCCAATATTGATAGTGCAGCTTTGCTTTCAATTCAAGAGTTTGCTCAAGAAATTCATGTTTCGACGGCAACGATTTCCAGATTTTCTAAAAAGATTGGTTTTAATTCTTTTCAAGAGCTGAAATTGGCGATTCATGCGACGGACGCCAGAGCAACGGATGAATTTTTCAGCGAACTTTCACCGACGGATAATTATAAAGAAATTTTGACGAAAAATTTTAATGGTAATATCTCTTCGCTGTCCTCCACTTTGAATCTCGTCAGTGAAAAACAGCTCAATCAGAGCATGAAACTTTTGTTGGCGGCGCAAACCTGTGGATTTTTCGGGCTTGGCGGCTCAAATGCCGTGGCCTTGATTGCTTTTCACAAGTTTTTACGGATGCCTTTGCACTGCGTTTATCATCAAGATTTTCATTTTCAGCAGATGCAGGCAGCAAAATTGACGAGCAAAGATTGTGCGTTTGTGATTTCACACACTGGAAATAACAAGGACACCATGCGTTTAGTGGAAATTTTGAAAAGTCGTGATGTTCCGATTATTGCGATTACTTCTTTTGCCAGCTCGGCTTTGGCTAAGGCGGCTGATGTGGCGCTTATTTCGATTTCAGAGGAAATTTCTTTCCGGCCCGAAGCGGTGGCTTCAACGGTTTCACAAATCAGTTTATTGGATGCCTTGTTCATGATGTATGGCATGAAAATGAAAGACGGTTCGGAGGAAACATTGAGCGAAATCCGAAAAGTAATTCGCAATTCTCGAATTTCTTGACCTTTATTTGATGAAAGAAAGGATGTGATGTTATGGCTTTTTCTAATACACGGCGACGTTATGCGAGTTTTGACACGGTAGCGTCGATTCCCGGAGAGGTCATTGATGCCTTTTGGTTTATTATTGATTATCATCTCAAAGGGGTATTTTTGTTGGAGCCTGTGATCAATTTTGATCTTATCAATGCTCAGGGCTTGCTCTCGATTCAATTTTCTCAAGGTAATAGTCCAACAAAGATTGTCGTTGATTTTGATTATCCTTTCAACCCAAAATGGCCAAGTGCCTATCGGGCGGTGGACAATATGGGCCGCGAAACAATCATGACGGCACGCGAAATGTGATTTTTGCCAGAGAAAATGCTGACGTAAATTTTCGTCAGTAAAAAAGTCAATAAAAAAAGTCCGTCAGTAATTTTGACGGACTTTTTTAAAGGTCATAATAAACAATTTCTGGTGGAACGCCAAAACGAATAGGCAAAAAGGTCAGACCAATGCCACAATTCACGTAAAGTCGCGTCCGCTCATTGAGCTGATAAATGCCTTTGTCAGCGCTGCTTGAACCATTATTGTGCAGGCGCCAATTACCCAAACGAATCTGACCACCATGACTATGACCAGATAAAATCAAATCAAATTTGCTGACGGTTTTCATGTCCAAAACGGTGTCCGGCTCATGGATCAACAAGATTGAAAAATCTGATACTTCGGGTGCAAGTTCAAAATTGGGCTGACCTTCTCGCCAGTCATCCACGCCCGAAAGCGTGATTTTGCCTTGAGGAAGTTCCAGCAAAACGCTGCTATTTTTCAAGACGACAAAGCCTGCTTTTTGCAAAAATTCTTCGACAAAAGCTGCCGATTTTTCTTCGTCAAAATCATGATTGCCCACGACCGCAAACTTGCCCAGCGGAGCGTCTAATGCTGACAATTGCGTCAGTAATTTCTCCCAATTTTTTCCCTTCGCCCAAGCCACCTTGTCAAACAAATCACCAGAAAACACGATGATGTCTGGCTTTTCTAGCGTCATATTTTTGGCAAATTTTTTAAAACGACGATAAGTCGTGTGCCAAGTAAAATGTGTATCTGTAAAATGAGCAATTTTCAGACCTTGCTGAGCGGTTATTTTGACTCGACGCACTTTCATCAAATGCGGCTCGACAAAAATGCCATACATCAGCAAAATCAAACCGATTGCTCCTATCATCAATCCAATCATCTGTCCATTTTAACATAAATTTACTGACAAAAACATCTTTTTCACTGACGAATCGCTCCGGACTCAACAAATCAACAAACCCTTACGCTTACCACTGAAAAAAACGCGTCAGTAATTTCTCTACAAAAAACCACCCCTCAAACTCGTGCAAAACAAGACCAGCTCACCAACGAATAGAGCAAAAGAAAAAACCGCCTAGGCGGTTTTTTTATATTCGCTTATGAACCCTACCGTAAGCGCCGAAGCACTAACGACTAGTGGTTTTTAGTTTTGGTCTTCAGCTACGAATGGAAGCAAAGCCATTACGCGCGCGCGTTTGATTGCGTTAACCACTTTACGTTGGTTTTTAGCAGATGTACCAGTCACGCGACGTGGCAAGATTTTACCACGTTCTGAGATGAAACGTTTCAAAAGTTCAGTGTCTTTGTAGTCAACGACTTCGATTTTGTTTGCAGCGATGAAGTCAACTTTTTTACGGCGTTTGAAGCCGCCACGACGTTGTTGTGCCATTTTATTTCTCCTTATATTATTTTTTAGATGTCCTATCAATTAAAGTTTTCTAGGATACGACGCTTTGTCGAAAAGCCAATTTTGCTTTTCTTAAAAAGCGAGTAAGACGTTAGGCAAAAGTTCCAAAGAATTTTGCCATCTTGTAATTAGGCGCTTTAGGGTCAATTACAAGTACGTATTAGAATGGAAGATCATCATCCGAAATTTCCATTGGTGAGCTGCCAAATGGGTCAGCATCACGCCCAAAATTATTCGGTGCTGCGTTAGTGTTCGCCTGCGGACGTGAATTGTTTGCAGATTGACTTGGTGCAGAATATGAACCAGTCGCTGCTCCACCACTCATACCGTCACGAGCAGACCGACTTTCCAACATTTGGAAACTCTCAGCCACAACCTCAGTCACATAAACACGTTGACCTTGTTGATTTTCATAGTTCCGCGTTTGAATACGCCCAGTAATTCCTACCAACGCTCCTTTTTTAGCCCAATTTGCCAAATTTTCAGCTTGTTGGCGCCAAATCACACAGTTAATGAAATCAGCCTCACGCTCACCGTTCGCATTTTTAAATTGACGGTTAACCGCCAAAGAAAACGTAGCGACAGCTTGATTTTGAGGGGTATAACGAAGTTCAGGATCGCGAGTAATGCGTCCCACTAACACAACATTGTTTATCATAATGAACTTCTCCTAAAAGCTATTAAGCTTCAACTTTAACGATCATGTGACGAAGAATGTCAAGATTGATCTTAGCAAGACGGTCAAATTCGCTCAAAGCTTCTGAAGTTGTTTCAGCTTCAAAAGTAGCGATGTGGTACAAACCTTCGCGGAAATCGTTGATTTCGTAAGCGAGTTTACGTTTTTCCCAGTCTTTAGACTCAAGATTTACAGCACCGTTGTCAGTCAAGATTGCATCGAAACGTTCAACGAGGGCAGCTTTTGCTTCTTCTTCAATGTTTGGACGAATAATGTAAAGAATTTCGTATTTTGTCATTGATTTTTCCTCCTTTTGGACTAATGACGCAGGTCGAGCCCTGCGTAAGTTGTGAGTTTTTCCCACAGAGTTATATTCTATCACTTTTTTTCATTTTTAGCAAGAGAATTTACTGACGAAAATTTCCGTCAGCATTTTCTCTGTAATGAAAAAAGTACCAAACTTTTCGTCAGTACTTTTTCTTATCTCACGCTTAGAAAATCGCTTTGATTGCCGCATAGACGAGCAAAAGCGCGCCCAGAACAATCCGATATTTCCCAAAGAAAGTAAAATCATGTTTTTTGACATAATCCATCAACCAGCGAATAGCCAGCATGGACACGAGAAAGGCCACCACAAAAGCGACAAGCAAAATCCCAAACTGACCAAAATTCAAACCATTCCCATCTTTAAAGAAATGAACCAGCTTGATGAAACTCGCTCCAAACATAATCGGAATTCCAAGGAAGAAAGTAAACTCAGCCGCAACAGCCCGACTTACCCCAATCAAAAGCGCCCCAACAATCGTCGCTCCAGACCGTGACGTCCCAGGAATCAGCGACAAGACTTGGAAAAGTCCAATATACAGCGCCATTTTATAAGGCAAGCGATCAATATTCGTAATTGAAAGTTCGTGATTTGGCACCCATTTGCGTTCGATGACAATGAAAGCCACCCCATAAATAATCAACATTACCGCTACCGGTACAAACTGTTGAAAATGTGCCTCCAACCAATTATTCAAAGGCAAACCAATGATTGCCGCAGGCAAACAAGCAATCAAAACCTTGACCCACAAGCGCCAAGTTAACTGAATTTCTCGTGGTGTTTTTTGTTTATTGGCTGGATTTAACTTATTAAAAGGATTCAATTTGTGGAAATACAGCACCACCACAGACAAAATCGCCCCCAGCTGAATCACCACATTGAACATATCCTTGAAAGCTTGCGATTGATTGAGCTTGATAAATTCTTCAGCGATAATCAAATGCCCCGTTGACGAAATCGGCAGCCACTCTGTAATTCCTTCAATGATACCTAAAATAATTGCACGAATAAAATCCATTAGTTACTCCTCGAAATTTCCAGTAAAAGCATCAAAACCATGACACCATCCTGTTGATATTTTGTCGTTCTTTTATAAGTATATCATAAAAAATCATCGAATAAAGCTCTAAAAAAGCCTGAATTATTAGGAAAATCTGCATTTTTATTCTTGACATCTTTATATTTTTGCGCTAAAATTGCAATTAACACATCGATAGAGGTCGCAACCAATATGAACCTACGCTGAGTTTGAGCAAAACACAGACGCGTACTTGGGGAGGAGAGGTTGCCGAAAGGGTTTTGTTGCTCAGCAAAATTCTTGGGCTAGTGAGGAAGACTCACTAGACTGTCGCAAAGGATTATACTATGCGGGGGGCTATTCGTTCAGGAAAATCTTAAATTTTTCGTGCGTTTAGCAATCTACTGATAAGATTGCTTTTTTTGTTTTTTGCGGAATTATTTTTCAAGAAACAATCGGTGTTGAATAAAATTTAAGGAGTGAGAAATTGGAAAATTCTCCACAAACAGAAAATACTCAAGTTAAACGTAGCTTGAAACAGCGCCATCTCTCAATGATTGCGCTTGGAGGGACGATTGGTACAGGACTGTTCGTTGCTTCTGGAGCAACGATTTCACAAGCAGGGCCATTTGGTTCACTCGTCGCTTACGCCGCGATTGGGATTATGGTTTATTTCTTGATGACTTCCCTTGGTGAAATGGCAAGCTACTTGCCAATCTCTGGCTCATTTGCCACATTTGCTAGCCGTTATGTTGACAAAGCCTTTGGTTTTGCAATGGGGTGGAACTATTGGTTCAACTGTGCCATTACCGTTGCCGTCGAAATCGCCACCGTTGGTGTCGTCATGAAATTCTGGTTGCCTTCTGTTCCTACTTGGATCTGGTCAGCAATTGTCTTCACTCTTATTCTTGCCATCAACTTGACCTCAGCCCGCGCTTATGGCGAATGGGAATTTTGGATGGCACTTGTTAAAGTCGTGACCGTCATTGTCTTTCTTGCCATTGGTGTCCTTACAATTCTTGGCATTTTCTTCCACCAACCACACCTTAACGTGGCTCACAACCTTTCAGCCGGCGGAAACAATGGTTTCGTTGGTGGTGCAGGTGGAATGCTTGCCGTTCTCATGATTGCAGGATTTTCTTTCCAAGGAACAGAAATCGTTGGTGTGACAGCTGGTGAAGCTGAAAATCCAGAAAAAACTGTTCCCCAAGCCATCAAATCCGTTTTCTGGCGTATCCTCATCTTCTACTTTGCAACAATTTTCATCATCGGTGCATTGATTTGGTATAAAGATCCAAACTTGCTCGCTGCTTCTACTGAAAACATCGCTGTTTCTCCATTCACTTTAGTTTTCCGTGACGCAGGACTTGCCGCTGCCGCCTCTGTCATGAACGCCGTAATCTTAACTTCTGTTATCTCAGCAGGTAACTCTTGGCTCTACTCTGCATCACGTATGCTTTACAGCCTCTCTCTTGAAGGCTTCGCACCAAAAGTCTTTGGTAAAACGCATAAAGGAAATGGTATTCCTACGGCCGCTGTTTTAGTTACGGCTATCCTCGGACTGGCTGCCTTTATCACAAGTTTCTTTGGCCCTGAAGTATACCTCTACCTCGTTGCCGCTTCTGGACTTTCTGGTTTCCTTGCTTGGGTCGGCATTGCCATCGCCCACTTCCGTTTCCGTCGTGCTTTTGTCAAACAGGGACATCACATTGACGAACTCGGGTACAAAGCACGTTGGTTCCCAGTTGGCCCAATCATTGCTCTCGTTATGTCAATCCTTATCATGCTTGGACAAAGTTATGGTACTACAAACTTCCATGGCACTATCGCTCATTGGAACTGGACAGCCATTATCACAACTTACCTCGCTGTCCCACTCTTTCTCATCTTGTATTTTGGCTATAAACTGGTCAAACATTCAAAACTCATCCCACTCGAAGAGGTTGATTTGGATCGCACTTACAATAAATAAAATAAAAAAACTGCTCTCTGAGCAGCTTTTTTATTTTTCGATTTTTAAATCACGTTTGAATTTCTTTTCCGAATAAACCTCAAGAACTCCTAGGGGTGAAAGGACAAGATATTCGCCAATTTGCCCTACTGCTGGTACCCGAGCTTGGTTGACAAAGAGATAGATATTGTAAGGATAGGCTTTAGTAAAATTATCTGGTGCCGTATAAAGAAAGAGCCAAGATGTCGCTGGATTTGTGATGAGGTTTTCGACATTTGTCTTGTCCTCATCGTAAGTCACCGTGCTAGGCTTCGCTGCCATCCCCTCCTTGCGCAACTTGACTCTTTGGGCCAATTCCATGACTAGCTTACCACTCCATGAGAGTTGTTCATGTTCAAATGCTTCTAAAACCCAAGGTTCGTTTTCGGGCTTCTCAGTGGAAATTTGCCAGTAATTAACGATTGTGTCCCCTAATTTTGCTTTCATTTTGTTGTTTTCCTTTCATGAAAATCCATATTTCTTAATTAAAACCTGCTAATAATCCCCACAAAACAGCGAATGCCCAGAATCCCCCAAACATTTTACCAAAAAACGTGCCTGTCAGGCCGTTATATCTCCTCCATCTGGAGCTGCTACCATCCTTACGATTTGGCGGAGTCATAGTAAACCAAATGACCCCGAAAGCCATAATGCAGCAAAAAGCAATCGCAAGAAGACTGATTCCCAGATGGAAAAAAGCGCCTTTGAAGAGAATAAAGCTACTTTCAAGGAGGTAGAGACCCAAAAAGCGAGTGGCAAATTTGCCTAGGTAATCATAAAGCGGAGCAAACTTTTTTTGAATGTTAAACAGCAAGAAAAGCGCAAAAAAGAAGAAAAATAAGCTGACAATAGCGATAAGAAGAAATAAGAGAGAGAATTTAAACATGATTGCTCTACCTTTCTCAATAGACTGATTTTTCTGACAAGTTAGCGTTTTCTTTTTCTGGGATTATTATAGCACTCCAAAAATAAAAATGCAACATAAAATTGCATTTTTATTACTTTAATCTTGAGTTTTTAATCGTTTATTTCAATCACTTTTTCTCCAAAGAGTTCCTTGGCTAGATTGATACTTTCATCAGCTGCTTCTGCTGGTTTTTCCTCTTCTTGAGGTTTTTCTGCTTTTAGGCTGGTGACATATTCACTACGTACCTCTTGCCAATCCGGCTCTGCCAAAGCAATGATTTCAGGGCTAAAGCCAACAATAGAGCTGAGGAGATTGCCACAAAAGAGTTGCAAATCTGCATTTTCACTGACTCTTTTGGCCAGATTTTCGTGTGGGAAAGTGACGACAACAAAATTTTCTGAGGCAGCCACTGGTGCTGTATTATTGAGCAGCGCGCGGTCTGCAGGTTTACTGACGGATGCGACAAGCTCTGGCCAAGCACTAAGGACTGCTTTTCGAGCGTCATTGGTCGCTTCAGCAAGCGCTTTGTAAATCAAATCTTTATTAAACACTGATTTTTTGCTGACGGAAATTTTCGTCAGCGTTTTTGGAGTTTGCGTCAGCATTTTCTCTGGTTGCGTCAGTGTTTGCGACTGATTTGAAGTGACTTGAGCTTTGAGTTGGGCGATTTCTGCTTTCAACTGCGCAATTTCTGCGCTCAATTGCGCTGGAATTTCTGCTGAACGAGCAGCTTGTAGTGGAGCTTCCTGTGCAAGGCGCATGGTCATTACATCTGCCGCAATTTTGGTCTGCGTCGTTTCTTTGATTGTTTTCAAACTTTCAATGGCAATATCAATCCATTTAAAAATCTGATTGCGGTCAAACGAAGTAGCTGTATCCAAAAGCAAATCACGGAAATAAGCCAGTAAATCCTCCGTGAAACGAAGCATATTTTTACCCTCAGCAAAAATTTTATCCAGTTCAAGCAAAGCTTCGTTTTCATCATGTGCAGCAAGGGCTTGGACATAAGTCACCAAGGCGTCAGCCGCAATTGACCCCGTCACCAACAAGGCATCTTCTTCTTGCAATTGACCTGCTGAAAAAGAGAGAGCTTGATCTAAAAGCGAGAGCGCATCGCGCATCCCCCCCTCAGCCGACTTGGCGATTACATCAAGGGCTTTTCCTTCAAAATCAACCTGTTCATCGGCTAAAACTTTTGCTAAATAGCCTCGAATATCTGCCGTCGTGATTGATTTGAATGCAAAACGTTGCACCCGCGAGATAATCGTCGCTGGGATTTTTTGCAGCTCTGTCGTTGCGAGAACAAAAACAACATTTTCTGTGGGTTCTTCGAGCGTTTTCAAGAGCGCATTAAAAGCACCCGTACTCAGCATATGCACCTCGTCGATGATGTAGACTTTATAGGTCGCTTGACTGGCGGCATAGGTGGATTTATCACGAATTTCGCGAATTTCATCAACACCATTATTGGAGGCTGCATCAAGTTCAATCACGTCATCAAGGCTACCCTTGGTGATGGAATCACAAATAAAACAATTGTTACACGGCTCTCCGTCTACTTGATTAGGGCAGTTGATTGCTTTGGCAAATATTTTAGCTGCCGAGGTTTTTCCTGTCCCCCGTGGGCCTGAAAAGAGATAGGCGTGTGAGATTTGCTGATTGACAATCGCATTCTTCAACGTTGTCGCTACCACCTCTTGCCCAACCATTTCATCAAATCTTTGGCTGCGGTATTTTCTATATAATGCTTGGTATGCCATATTTTCTTTCTCTTTTTTGAATACTTGCTGATTTGCAACCTTCACTATATTTCGGTGCAAAAAGACAGCTGTTTCAAGTCTTTGGCTGCGGTATTTTATTTTTCGATATCGTAAGCTACGAGGCTAAAGCACGCGTGGCCTGACTTGCTCTTCACTGTGCGTTTTGCTGAAAATTTAATACATATCCTGAGCCACTGTGTAGTTGAAATCTTTGAGAATCTCTGTCGAAGCGTCGCGCGACTGAATCAATTCGTCAATATCTGCAGATTGGTAATTTTTCAAAGCAGTCCGCAAGGCAAAAAATCTTGCCCGATCAATGGTTGAGGCGTCCGCTTCTGCCGCTGCAAAAAAGATTTTCCGGGCCTTTTCATCAAAAAGAATCCAAGCAAGCGCCAAGTCACAAGCGGGATCACCAATGACTGCATTTTGCGTTCCTTCAACCGCTTGTAATTTTCCATCTGAAACGAGCAACTGACGAGCAGCGAGATTTCCAAGTACCCAAACTGGTGCTTTTTCCCACTTGGTTTTCGCCGCTTTTTCAAATTTTTCTTCCAACAAATCCGCTGGAACAAGTTGTTTATATTGCGCCAAAAGCTCCAAGATTTCGGCTTCAAAAACAATCAGATCCGAGCCAGCAAAAGCATTGTCCAGACTTGGTTTTGGTGCATCTGTCGTTTGCAAACGATGTAACTGATAGAAAAAATTGCCTAATTGGCGGGCAAATTCATGCGTCTCCCCGATATTTCCAGGATTAACCGCTTGTCCGACTGGATTGGTGAATTTTTCATTGATAAAATTTTTAATTATTTCGCTCATTTTTTCTCCAATACTTTTTCAATTTCTCATTATCCAATTTCAAAGAACTTAAAGTCCGTCATTTCGCACAAAATTTCCGCAAATTCTTCCAGATATTTCTGGTCAATTTCATCGTAAGCACCGATTTCTGAGCTGTCCAAATCAAGTACACCAACGAGTTTGCCGTCTTTGACGAGCGGCACAACAATTTCTGACATGGCCCGACCGTCACAAGAAATATAATTTTTATGCTCTTTGACATTTTCTACAATCAAAGTTTCACGTTTTTCAGCAGATTCACCACAAACACCCTTGCCCATGATGATTTCCACACACGAAACTGAACCTTGAAACGGCCCTAGAATCAATTTTTCCCCGTTGTAAAGATAAAAGCCGGTGTAAACCTGCTCTGGCAAGGTATTCCAAAGCAAACTACTTGCATTTGCCAAGTTAGAAATGGTGTAATTTTGCTCGCTCAATAGTCCTTTAAGTTGTAAATTTAACATTTCATAAGCTTCGATTTTCTCTTCTTTTGTCATCGCGCTCTCCTCAAAAATAAGATATTATAATTATATCATTTTTAAAGGCATTTTTTCGATTAGTTTTGATATAATAAAAACCATGAACCTTACAGAACTTCGCAAAGAAATTGACCAAGTCGATCAAGAAATCGTTCGTCTACTGGAAGAACGAATGAATATTGTCCAAAAAATCGGTCAAGCAAAACAAGCCCAACAAATCACAATTCTTGATTCTTCCCGAGAAGAAACCGTTTTGAACCAAGCGCGACAAAATGTGAAAAATCCCGCCTATCAAGAAACCATCGTTAACACTTACAAAGACATCATGAAAAATTCTCGCCTTTATCAAAAAGAAGCTCGAGAAAAATGAAAAAAAGTTACTGCATTTTTTGTCAGTAACTTTTTTTCATTACGTCAGCATTTTCTCTGACTATTGAACAGCCCCTATCTTTTGCGTCAGCATTTTCTCTTCTGACGCAAAATCCGTCAGTAATTTCTCTACAAATCAACCACACCAGCAAGGCTATCTTTGAGCATCATGTATTCTAATTGCGGCAAATCTAGCAAAATCAGTTTGCTCGTTCCCAAAACATCTCGATTTTTCAAGGTATTCAAAAAACCTTTAATTTCCGTCGTCCCCAGATACAAACATTCGACAAAAATGATATGCTTTTCGGCTTGGAGCTGATCAATGAACCGCTCAAAATCGGCTTGTTCAAGCGCCACATCAATATCAATCCGATCCACAACCGTCAAATCTTCATTTTCTTTTTTATCCGCCATTGCCAGACTTTTTAGAATTTCGGCCCCTTTTTTTGAACCAGCCGGCACACTACCAACCGCTTGATCTGTCACATCTTCCTCGGACTCTGCATAAGCCCCACGATCAACCATTGCAACCGTCGCAATTTCACCATATTTCAAACTTTTCAGCGAAATTTTCCAATCATTAAGTTCCATTTTGCCTCCTTTTGTCAAGTCCTATCTCCAGTTTACACTGACTTTGTGAATTTTTCAAAAAATCTGGTTATTTTTGTGAAATCTCAACTGCCGAATCATTTAATTTTATAAAATATTTTAGCTTTGTTATAATGAAAAGAGAACAAAATGAAAGGAAATCTCATTATGAAATTTAAATTCAAAGGAATTGCCGCCTACGAGGAAACTGAAAACAATTATATTGGTGCAAACCGCGATTTTTCACTCGTCAAAGAATTTGACAGCTTTGAATCTGCCATTGATTACGTTGCTGCACACAAAGGGTTTCTCCTTTCCGAAGACGGAAAATCAGCCTTCAACGTTTTGACCATCAGTGAAATTAATTAATAATAAGTAAAATTCCAGAAAAAATGCTGACGTAAATTTGCGTCAGCATTTTCTCTTTATATTTCCACTATTTTCTTAGTAAAGTTCCAAATAGTTATCAATTTCCCATTGTGAAACGTATTGTGCATAACTTGCCCACTCGATACGTTTAGCTTCGACAAAGTTAACCAAAACGTGTTCTCCAAGTGCCTCAGTTACCACCTTGTCCTCACGCAAAGCTTTCACAGCATTGTGCAAAGTAGAAGGCAAATCAGTGATACCATGCGCTTTACGTTCTTCTTCAGTCATCACATAGATGTTTGACTCAATCGCTTCTGGCGCTTCCAATTTATTTTCCACCCCATCAAGACCAGCAGCCAAGAGGACAGCTAAAGCAAGATATGGATTGGCAGTTGGGTCAACGGCGCGAAGTTCCACACGAGTTGACAAGCCACGTGAAGCAGGTACACGAATCAAAGGTGAACGGTTACGTCCAGCCCAAGCCACGTAAACGGGTGCTTCATAACCAGGCACCAAACGTTTGTATGAGTTTACTGTTGGATTTGTAATCGCTGTAAAGTTATACGCGTGTTTCAACAAACCAGCGATGAAGCTGTGTGCCACATCAGAAAGTCCCATATCACCCGCTGGGTCAGCAAACGCATTTTTGCCATCTTCAGTGAAAAGTGACATATTGCAGTGCATTCCAGAACCGTTAATGCCGTGAACAGGTTTCGCCATGAATGTCGCGTGCAAGCCATGCTTACGAGCAATCGTCTTAACCACAAGTTTGAAAATTTGGATATTATCACAAGCCTTCAAAGCATTAGCGTATTTGAAGTCAATTTCATGTTGACCAATAGCAACTTCGTGGTGAGAAGCTTCCACTTCAAAACCAAGATCAGTCAAAACATTGACAATTTCACGACGCGTATTGCCCGCAAGGTCAGTAGGCGCAAGGTCAAAATAGCCACCTTTGTCGTTCACTTCAAGCGTTGGTTCATCATTTTCATTGAGTTTGAAAAGGAAAAATTCAGGTTCTGGCCCAAGGTTGAAGCTCTTATAACCCAAACGTTCCATTTTTTTCAAATTACGTTTCAAGACACCACGTGGGTCACCGGCAAACGGTTCTCCTTCTGGCGTGTAAACATCACAAATCACACCTGCAACTTTACCATACTCATCTCCCCAAGGAAAAACAATCCAAGTGTCAAGATCTGGATAAAGGTACATATCTGATTCATTGATCCGTACAAAACCTTCGATTGATGAACCATCAAACATCATTTTGTTTTCAAACAATTTGTCCAATTGTTCATCAGTTGCTGGAACTTCAACATTTTTCAAAGTTCCGAGAATGTCTGTGAACATCAAACGCAAGAACTTGATGTCTTTTTCTTTGACGTCACGACGAATGTCCGCTGCTGTAATTGTCATACTTTGCTCTCCTAGTTAAATGCACGCTGTAAACCTATTTGACACTAAGTGTAAACCAGATTTACATTCGTGGTTGGGTAAAATGAGTTGGGCTGGAAGTTCCAAAACGGCCTTGCTGAGCAAATTCACGTTCGAGTGCATGATGCACTTCACTAATTGAAAGAGTTTGAGCTTTTTTAGCATCCCTTTTGGCATAAATCTCCCTGATATCTGCAATATTATTGCCTTCTTGCAACAAATCGAAAATATCGAAAAGGACATCAATGTCATTGAGCGAATACATTCGACGATTCCCGTCGTTTCGCTCTGGAAAAATCAGCTCTTGCTCCTCGTAGTAACGAATCTGCCGAGCGCTTAGGTCAGTGAGTTTCATGACAGTTCCAATCGGAAGTACTGCCATTGAGCGTCTTAATTCACGTTCTTTCACTAAATCTCGCCTCCATATTTTTTATTATAGACCTTGTTTTTAGCAAAGTCAAGAGTTAATGTGAGATTTCCTCACATCTATTTGTATTGTTCGGAAAATACCGAACATTTAATCCAAAAAAACGTGGTGGCTCACTCTAGCTTGTGCACCACCAAACCCTATTTCCCACTTGTCCCCCACAAATTGAGCTACAGATAAAATTCTTTAGATTCCATTGCTTCTATTATACCTTATTTTATCCAATAATTCCGAGCGCCTCCTCTACTGGTCACCATAAAAATTTTTCCACGCAAGTTTCATCCATAAAGCCTCACGTTTTCACCTCCGACATAAGAAAAAAACGGCTCATTTGCCGTTCTTTAACTATTATTCATCAATAAATCTAAAATTTCTGTCGCCGTTTCTATACTAGTTTTTACAGAATTATCCACAAACGCTAATGATTTTTCAAATGTAGGCACACCCTCTTTATACATCTCACTAATCCGCTGGCGTTCCCAAGCATCTAACACTCGATTCCCGCGGTTCGTCAAACAAACTTCCAAGGGGGGGGCAGAGTGTAATCACGAAAAAACTTGCCCGCTTACAAATCCTCTCCGTAATTTTAGAATAAAGCTGCGGATACATCGGATAGGCGAAAATTAAGAAATCGACTTGCTGCTCAGAAAGTGCAGTCTCAATCTTTTCAAATAAACGACGCAATCGTTCCGCAATACGTGCTTCAAAATTCGGAAAATAACGTTCATTTTCTTCATCCGTCGTCAACTCATCAACCTCAACAAATAAACTATTAGGTAAATTTTCAGCGATAATTTTGGAAATTGTGGTCTTGCCCGAATTTATCGGCCCATTGATATTGATTATTTTCATCGTCGCCTCTACATCATAGCTCTTCTTTAACTATTATTCCTCATCAAACGAATAGCCCAGATGTTCATAGGCTTGACGTGTTGCTTTACGCCCTTGTTTCGTCCGAATCAAAAAACCTTTTTGAATCAGATAAGGCTCATACATATCTTCAACCGTCTCACGATCTTCAGCAATATTAACCGCCAAAGTACCAATACCGACAGGCCCCCTTGATACATCTCAATCATCGTTTTCAAGATTTTTTGGTCAATATAATCCAAACCAGCATTGTCCACATCAAGGATAGTCAAAGCCTTGTCCGTGATGACTTTGTCCACTCTGCCGTCTCCCATGATTTGAGCAAAATCACGCACGCGCTTGAGCAGACGGTTGGCAATCCGAGGCGTTCCCCGACTGCGCAAAGCAATCTCTAGCGCCGCATCATCAACCACTTCCACATCAAAAATATCCGCTGTCCGATTGACAATCTCCTCCAAATCTCGCTCTTTGTAATATTCCATATGGCTAGAGATACCAAAACGCGCCCGTAAAGGATTGGACAACATCCCTGCTCGTGTCGTCGCCCCAACCAAAGTGAACGGCGGCAGATCCAAATGCACAGAGCGCGACCCATCACCAGCCCCCAGCATAATATCGATGTAAAAATCCTCCATCGCACTATACAAGATTTCCTCAACCTGCATCGGCAAACGGTGGATTTCATCAATAAAAAGCACATCGCCCGGCTCAAGCTCATTCAAAATCGCCACTAAATCACCAGGCTTTTCAATAGCTGGCCCCGCGGTTTGTTTGATGTGAACCCCTAATTCGTTGGCAATAACGAAGGCCATCGTCGTTTTTCCAAGCCCCGGAGGCCCAAAAAGCAAAACATGATCCAATACTTCTTCACGCATTTTTGCCGCTTTAATAAAAATTTCTAATTGTTCTTTGACTTTATCTTGGCCAATATATTGATTGAAAAATTGTGGGCGCAGTGATTTCTCAATGCTGTATTCCTCTTCCATTGGCTCTTTATTTAAAATATCGTTCATCTTAAGTTTAATTATAACAGAAAATCAAAAGAAAAGACCAGTAGTCTTTTCTATTTTTTTACCCTTAACTCAATCTTTCTGCTGAGCTTTGTTCTTTTTTTCTTTTAATTTTTTGTAATCTTTGTTGGTATCAATCCACGCGCTACTGGTATTATTTTTTAAAGCCTTTTGCATTTGTTCGACTTCTCTAAAAATATCGCTCTTGGGTTGAGGGGCAGGGGTAATAACGACCATAATTTCTCCTTTCAAAAAAAGATATCCATGTAACCAATTTCTTGAGCTGCGGCATCAAAATCTGTGACTAAACTCAAACCTCCTTCTGACAAAAGGTAAGTTTTATCACAAAAATGCTCAATTTCTTTGAGATTGTGTGAGGTCAAAAGCACGGTTTTTTCCCGAGCTACTTTTTCTATTTCTTTATAAACTAAGGCTTTCTTGGAAACATCAAGCCCACTGAATAACTCGTCAATGATGAGGACATCACACTCAATCGAAAAAGAGAGGATTGTGGCAAAGAGTTCTTTCATACCGAGAGAAAATTGTCCGATGCGTTTCTTTTGGAACTTGTCTGCGCCGAAAGTAGTGAGTAATTCTTGCGCTTTTTTGCGTTCTACGGGAGTTAGAATGCTGAAATAGTCTTTCATTTTCAGATTCTCATCAAAAGATTCAACGTCAGGGAGATAGGCCACGCGACCGCTAATGATTTGTGCAGTTGAACTGCCCACTCCTCCTGCCAGTACTCCAAAGAGGGTACTTTTTCCAATCCCATTTCGCCCAATAAGACCATAAAGTCCATTATCCTTCAGCTCAAAGTCAAAGGGAGGAATATCGGGTAATTTTATATTTTGCACTTTTAAGACCATTATATCCTCCTTACTTTGCTCTTGCTTAAAAGCAAGCTAGCTAGTGCCATAAATAGAATGCTTAAGCCCGCAAGATAAATTATTCCAACCAACAGAGAATTTGCGCCAAAGAGATAGTTCGGTTTACACAAAAGCTCAATGGGGTTGAAATAACTCATGGGTACAAACTTTCTGACGCTTTGGAGATTAGGGTTGTTGATGACCATGAGCCAACCAACCACTGAAACCGACAAAATCCCGATGACCACCATACTCTTTTTGAGCAGAACGGATAGGAACGCACCGATACTGGCGAAAAAGACTAACATGATGAAGATGTAGAAGAACGAAATCAAGATAGTTTCTCCTACCGGAATGCCCATGTTGGTCGGTGTCGTATTCGTTTGGTCTGTCCCCCAATAATTAACCAAATAAGAGGGGTAGCGCCAAGAGCCAAAGCCGTTTTTTATACCGATGACGATGATGTTGAAAGCCGAAATACCTATAAGCCAGACCATGACTGCCGTCACGGCGGAAAATACTTTGGAGATAACGTTTTTCGCTGGAGAAATCGCTGCAAAGCGGAAATAATTATCCTCGCGATTTTCATAAAAGTAAGCTAGGCTAGTCGAGACTAAGAGAATGAAACCAATGAGGTAAAGGTTGGTGAAGAGATTTTGCTTTAAAGTAAAATCAACGAAGTTTCCGAAAGCAAAAAACTGTATTTCGGGTTCAATTTCAAAGTCTATTTTTCTTTTTTGGACGAGTTGAATGTATTGATTTTCAGTTTTTAAGATTTCTGAAAGTTCTACGCCAAGAAACTCAGGATTTTTTTCTTGTTTTGCCAAATCTAACTTGTTCATTTTTAAAACGTAGTTGAAATAAGAATTTACATTATTTTGCTTTAAGGCATTCAGTTGGTTTTGAAGTAATTCATTTTCCCTTGTGTAATAAGCTTTGTCTGGATTTTTACTTGCGCTCTCCGCTTCCTTTGAAGAAGATATTCTCTGCTCTACCATAGATATCTTTTGATTAACAAGGTTTTCTCTTTTATATCCGCCTTGAAAATTTACGAAATATAAGCTCGAAAGCAAGAGAAAGGTCAGAGCAACACAAAGCGAAGCATTTCTTTTGTTAATGATGAATTTTTTTAATTCAAAGAAGTAATTTTTCATTAAAGAACTCTACCTTTCTGATATTTTTTGTACTCTTAGCGAAGAACGTACCAATCATAAATTATCACGGATAATGGTGTCGCGTTGGATTGAGTTGTTTTAAGGAAAACAAGAGTGTACCCAGCATTTGCCAATTGAGGAGTATCCCAATAATTACTGATAATATCCCAATTAGGTCCGACTCCATTATGCAGAGCCTCTGCTTTGACATGACGTGTATTAACATAGCCCTGTGCAACTGCAGAGGCTTTTGGTGGATTGGCTAATGCGGCAAGTCCAAAGCAGGAAATTCCTGCGGCAGCTAACAATAGTTGATTTTTTAAATTTAATTTTGTTGTTTTCATGATATACCTCTTTCTCCTAAGTCAGAAAGAAGCGTTCTGACTTAGGCTGATGATTGTCTTCTCATTTTTGAGATTTCCTTTCGTTTTTTGATTTTTTCCTGCTGCGCTCAGTAGCTTGCGTGGTTTTCCATTGGTTCTACCTCGTGTTTCTTTTTGTTTGATTTAATTTTATTATAGCACCGATTTTTAGAAGTCAAAAAAAAGGTTCAATTTGAACCTTTTTTCAATAAATCGCTCAACCATAGGGGAAATTCGTGGTTGGTGATGTATTTGTCATAGAATTTTTGGTAGCGTCTAGCAAGATTTTTACTGCCTTCCCAATCAAAAATCGCAATGACTTTTCGCATAGTTTCTAGTCCTTCACGGCGCTCTCCTCCTTGACCATAATAGATGTCGTAATAACCTTTTGCAAAGCGGTAGATTAGTCTGGAGTAACTGTCTTTTTCATGGCAGTAGTTTTCGGCGAGCGTTAGGCACTCTAGTGCTTCTTTTTGACTTTCTTGCTGAACGCACGCAGTAGCGCCACGACAGGCAATCTGGCAGATGATTCTGCGATAGCGGGAGCGATTGGCTAGGATTTTGTGGTGATGTTTCAAGTCTTGAACGACACTTTTTATCATGGCTGGTGAAAAGTAGCGAATGGTATCTGAGAGAATGACCAGCTCATAAAAACTAAAGATTTCAATTCCAAAGATAAAATCACTCAGCTCAAAAATATCCTTTTCTGTGAGTTGGGTGAAGTGCGATTTGGCACAAAGTGCAAGGAAATGCTCACCAGCCGCGTCGCATTGTTCTTGGATTTCTTGAAGTGCTTGGCTGTCGTTTGCCATGGCTGCCTGCTCAATCTTGCCAAAGCACATCTCATAAAAGCCATGTTTAAATGCGTTGAGGTAGTAGTCATACTCAGAAAGTTCAACGTGGATATACTCCAAAACTGTATCGAGTTGATCAAGGGTCAGGTAGCCTTCACCATTGAAAAAGCGGGTGAGGCTAGTCTTGGGAACGCCTGTATTTTTGATGATGTCAATAGTTTTGATCTCTTTAGCTCGACAGAGCTCTTGTAATTTCAATCCGTAGTATTGGTTAATCATTGCAAATCCCTTTCGCTGAGTTTTCTTAGATTATACAACTTTTTACGTAAAGTTACAACGGTACGACAGAAATATAAAAAAGCGGTCTCCCGCTTTTTCTTTTGGTCTCTTTTTTGACGTTTATTTCATCATGAGTTTTAGGGCTGCTTTGATGTAAGCCTCGCTGGTCAACCCTGTTTCTTGGGCTAATTTTTTCTCGATTTTCTTTAATTCGGTTGCTTTGTAGCCTAAGGCTTGGAGGGCTTCTAGGGCTTCTTCCAATGCCAGATTTCCCGCAGGGGCCATGTTATCCAAGAGCGAGATGCCGACTGTGCCAGCCGCATCGAATTTGCCTGCCAAGTCAAGCACCATTTGCATCGCCGTTTTTTTGCCGACGCCTGGAAATTTCGTCAGATATTTGATGTCATTGTTGTCAATAGCAGTGATTAAGCCTTCATTGTCAGCCGCCGCAATGATGGCCAAAGCTGATTTTGGGCCGATTCCTGAGACGCTGATCAGACGCAAGAATAAGGCTTTTTCAGCCTCGTTAATAAAGCCATAGAGCGTGTGGGCGTCTTCTCGAATCACTTGGTGAACAAAAATTTTCGCTTCGTTATTGAGTAAAGTTGACCACGCATAAGGGTTGGCAACGCTGATGAGATAGCCGATTCCTGCGACATCAAGGACGATATTGGTTGGGGAAATTTTGACCAATTTCCCAGTAAGATATTCAAACATTTTTTACTTTTCTATTCTAAATTTGTGCTGGATAATTACGTCAGCATTTTCTCTGGAAATTTTATGCGCTGGACAATTGCGTCAGCATTTTCTCTGGCTTTTTAATCAAAATTTTTCCAAGTTGCCGCTTTGGAACGATGAGTTTCTTGGATTCTGCGGAACATTTTCTGAATGTCTTCGCCTGAAAAATGAACAATCGTTGGTCGTCCATGCGCACAACTGTATGGATTTTCGCAGGTCGCAAGTTCTTTGAGCAAGGCTCTCGCAGACTCCGCATCCAAGGGATGATTAGCCTTAATCGCAGATTTGCAAGCCACCATTGCCGCCAAATCATGCCGATATTGCTTCAAAGAAAATTCTTTTGATGAGAGAATAATGTCAATCATCTCATTGATTGAGGACTCAATTTCATTTTCTTTTAACCAAATGGGATGTTCTCTCAGAATAAATTGATTTTCTCCATATTCTTCTAAAAAAACGCCCGCTTCATGGAGCAGTGCTTTCTTCTCAGCCAAAATCAAGAAATCATTTTTCGGCAGAGTAAAAAGATAGGGCGCCAGCAAAATTTGTTGCTCCATGCTGACCTCACCAATTTTGTCCTTCCAATATTCGTAGTTGACACGCTCCTGTGCGGCGTGTTGATCCACCAGATACAATCCATCTGGCGCTTGGCACAGCAAATAAGTCGCATGAAGCTGGGCTAAATATTCCAGCTGGCCAAAAAAATTGCTCGCGCAAACCATATCGGACTTTCCGTCAGCATTTTTTCTGTGATTTTCATTGGCGTCAGTATTTTCTCTGATGATTTGAATGACGTCAGCATTTTCTCTGCCGTCCACTGAATCCGTCAGTATTTTCGGCGCTGATGGCTGGCTCGGTGGCGACATTTTGCCTGTTGGCACCTCTTCATTGACAAAGAAATCCTGACGAACCTTGTCGTAGTACAAAGGAAAATTCTGCAACGGTAGTTCCGTTTGAACAGCCTCCTTCACTTTTTCTTGCTTTCTTCCTTGCAAATTTTCCAAAGCTTCTGGAATCAAAACACCTTCTGAAAGTGTGCTGTTCACCGCTTTTCTAATCAAAGCCATCAATTCTGCTTCCTTTGACAGGCGCACTTCTTGCTTGGTTGGATGAACATTGACATCTGCTAAATGAGGGTCAATCTTGATCGAAATAACCGCTAGCGGAAAACGTCCCACCATAATCCGGTTACCATAAGCTTCCAGAATTGCTCGGTTTAGCGCAAAATTTTTGATAAATCGCCCATTGATGAGAAGCGTAATGTAATTTCGGTTTGCACGCGTCAATTCTGGCAGGCTCACATAACCACTCACTTCAAAGTCCAAATCAAAAGCCTTAATCTCACGCATCTTTTTCGCAGATGAAATCCCATAAATCGCCGCAATAACCTGCCGCAAATCGCCATTGCCGGCCGTTTGCAAAAAAGTCCGCCCTTCATTGATGAGCGTAAAAGAAATCTCAGGATGCGCCAGACTCAGACGATTGATAATATCCGTGATGTGCGACAGCTCCGCCTGTAAAGATTTGATGTACTTGAGTCGGGCTGGTGTATTATAAAAAAGATTAGCTACCGAGATCTTCGTTCCCAATCGCTTTGCCAAAGGTTCAAGACTTGTGATTTTTCCACCTTTGGCTATCAATTTTGTCCCTGACTCTTCCTTCGCGACACTCGTTTCAATGGTCAATTCACTCACTGAAGCAATCGAAGGCAGGGCCTCTCCACGAAAACCTAACGTCCGAATCCGGAATAAATCTTCTGAAGATTTGATTTTGCTCGTAGCGTGCCGGCGCAATGCCACCGTCACATCTTCTTTTTCTATCCCCGAGCCATCATCTGTCACTTCAATCAAACTCAAACCTGAATCAACAATGCGAACAACAATTTTATGACTTCCAGCATCAATCGCATTTTCAACCAGTTCTTTTACCACACTAGCCGGTCGCTCAACCACCTCTCCAGCAGCAATTTGATTAGCGAGCGCCTCGTTTAATTCAATAATTTTCCCCACAATAACCTCGCTTTCTTCTCCTAGAAATTCCCTTTAATTATAGCATAAAAAGCGGTTGCCCGCTTTTCTACTTTTCATCAAAAATTATTGAAATTCAGATAATTTTCTCTCATATGAATTGAATTAACCATAAAAATCACGAAAGCAACGAGTAAAAATGCAAGCAAGACAAAAGCAACAATTCCCACAATGAAAGCAATCAAGCCGGCACGATTCCAGCCATCCATAATTTTTCGAAATTCTTCCTCATCTCGATAATGGTTCGCCGTGTTTTCCAAAGCCCATTTTTCCCCGTTTAACCCGAAAATAATCATCCAAACAAGCGCAAAAATCCAACCAATCCAAGGAATCAACCCCAAGAGGATCAATAAGCCCAGATAAGCACGATGTGCAATCCCGAACCACATAGTAAAGGAGAAAGCTCCCCAATTCCATTTGGTTTTAATCTCAGATTGATGTTCAGCCACTGTCCGCTCAGGAGCATCCGCATAGCTCATTTTTGAAAGGGGGGCAAGCCTTGGCTCACCAGTCTGCGCAGCCTCTCCCTCTGCTTCAGAAGGAGCCTTCTCAAAAATCAATGGCTCAACAACATCAGGATTTTTAGTCGCTGGCTCTTCTGGAAAGGGGTTGGGCTGAATTTCTGGAATCTTCGGAGGTTCTGGGACTTCCGGAGTAAGTTTAGGCTCAGGTTGCTCTGGTGCTTCAGGCACCGGAACTAAAGTCGGTTCTGGCGCAGGTGTTTCAGGTGCTGTGGTAGGCTCAGTCGCTGGCGTTTCTTTTGGCACTTCCTGCTCTTGAAAATCATTTCCTTTTTCCATTGGATTCCTCCTTCTTACTTGAAACTTCACCTCTCACAAGCAAAGTTTTTTGGCTTCTTTCTCATTATTATAGCGTTTTTTCTCTTTTAATTTTAACAATTCAACTCAAAGATTCAAAATCATTACCAAAAAAATTGTCCTCAAAGTAAATCTTTCAGTTGCCACAAGAAATTCAAAGCTTCTCTGGCCGTCATATTATCGACATTTTGCCCTTTGAGTAATTCAATGACTTCTGAGTAATTTTCATCAAAATCAAACAAACTTAATTGCTCTTCTGGCGCTTCTGTTTTCTTGGCAGGCACTGGTTTATTTTCCAACTTCTGCAAAATCAAATCTGCCCGTTCCAATAAATCCGCAGGTAATCCAGCAATTTTGGCCACATGAATCCCGTAAGACTTATCTGCTGGGCCTGGTGTAATCTTATGTAAGAAGGTCACGTTGCCATTTTGCTCAAGTGTGGCCACATGAACATTGGTCAAACCCTCTAATTCTTGCTCTAAATTCGTCAACTCATGGTAATGCGTTGCAAAAAGTGTTTTTGCCCCGATACGTTCATGGACGTACTCAACAATCGCTTGCGCAAGGGCCATCCCATCATAAGTCGCCGTACCACGGCCCAATTCATCGAAAACAATCAAACTTCGGCGTGTTGCTTTTTGGATGGCATGGTTGGCCTCAGACATTTCAACCATAAAAGTTGATTCACCAGAAATCAAATTATCACTCGCGCCAATACGCGTAAAAATCGCATCAAAAATAGGAAGTCCAGCACTCTGAGCTGGAACGAAAGAGCCTACCTGAGCCATGATGACCGTCAAGGCAAGTTGGCGCATATAGGTTGATTTACCTGACATATTCGGCCCTGTAATCAGCTGAATGTCTGTCTCTTCTGGTAATTCAATGTCATTAGGAACATATTCTTGAGCGCCCATTACCGCTTCTACCACGGCATGACGCCCTTGCTTAATTGTCACATTTCGTGAATTTTCCGTAAGCTTCGGCCGAACATAGCCATATTTTTCAGCCACCACAGCCAAACTTTGCAAGCAGTCAATTTCCGCAATCGTTTTTGCAAGCGCCTGTAAACGAGCAATATACTGCTCTGTCTGTGCACGAACAGTCATGAACAAATCATATTCTAACAAGCTTGATTTTTCACGCGCTTCTAACATAATTTCTTCGATTTCAGTCAATTCTTTCGAGCCAAAACGTTCAGAATTTTTTAAAGTTGCTTTACGATAAAAATAGTCTGGAACGCTTTCTAGCTGACTTTGTGTGACATGGAAAAAATAACCATCTTTGCGATTATAATCAATGCGCAGTGTAGAAATTCCTGTTTTAGCTTTCTCGTCTGCTTCTAATTTCGCAATCCAAGACGCACCATTTTGCAAAGCTTCACGATATTTATCAAGCTGCTCATCAAAACCAGCTTTGATAATGCCCCCCTCAGTGATTGTCCGCGATGCAGTATCACTAATGGCTTGATTGATAAGTTGAGCAAGCTCTGGAAGATGATCCAAGCGTTTTTCTAGATCTAAGAGCTGCTGATCGCCGAGGAGTCCCAAAATATTTTTGATGGCAGGTACATTACTCAAGGAATTCGCCAGTTGCAAAAAATCAACAGGTACAGCCTTGCCAAATGATACTCGGGAAGCCAGACGTTCCAAGTCATAAACCCCTTTTAGAGCCTCAATCAAATCCGAGCGTTCAAAGAAATGATCCAAGAAAATTTGCACAATGGTCATGCGTTTTTCAATGGCCTGCGCAGAAACGAGTGGACGCTCAATCCAAGAGCGCAGCATACGCGTGCCCATCGCTGTCTTTGTCGCATCTAAAAGCCAATAAAGCGTCCCATGTTTCTTATTTTCACGCTTGTTTGTCGTGAGTTCGAGCGAGGATTTTGTCGCAAAATCCATTTGCAAAAAATCTTTGATTTCATAATGCTCAACTTCTTGTAAATGACTCAAATCTCGCATCTGTGTGCGCTTGACATAGGCTAACAATTTTGAAGCAACTTGATTTTCAAGCCCTGTCAGTACGGACAAATCAATGAGTAAATTTTCCGGAAAATCATACTGTTTAGAAAGCAAAAGATTCATCTGCTTTTCGAGAATCTTGGCTTGATTTTCCTCTAGCTCAAATCCGACCACGATTTCACGCGCTTTAAGCGATGCAATCTCACCTACAACCGCAGAAAAATCAGGCAACTCAGTCACTCTAAACTCACCCGTTGACAAGTCCATATAAGCCAGGGTAAATTGATTTTTAGCACAATCAATAGCTACCAAGAAATTATTATCCACTGAATTTGAATGATCAATCGTTGTTCCTGGTGTGATGACTTGGGTCACCGCCCGTTTGACAATACCGACTGCTTTTTTAGGATCTTCCATTTGCTCAGCAACGGCGACCTTGTAGCCCAAATCAACTAACTTATCAATATAGTCTGCCGCCGCATGATGAGGCACGCCCGCCATTGGAATAGGATGTTCCGAATTTTTATTACGCGAAGTTAATGTCAGCTCTAAAATCTGCGCTGCATTCACCGCATCTTCATAGAAAAGTTCATAAAAATCGCCCATCCGAAAGAGCAAGAAGGCATCTGGATAATCTTTTTTGATGTCCAAATACTGTTGCATTCCCGGTGATATTTTTTCAGCCATTTTTTCTCTCTTCTTTTCCTTATTTTTACTGACGAATAAATTCGTCAGTAAATTTATTTATTGCTTTCCAACAAAGCATTTACTTTTTGCTCAATTTCACCAGTAATATGCTGAATCAAATCATTCACATTTTCTAATTTACTGACGTAATTTTCTACCAACGGATGCTGCTTCAGCTGCTTTTCAATTTTTTGAGCCGCTTGGGAAGTTGCTTTATAAGCTTCCATTTTCCCGATTTTTTGATACAAAACCGCCTCTTTTTGCAGTTTCTTCATTTCCTCTTGAGCCTCAAAAAGTGAACTTTCAGCTCTCAAAGCTGACTCCGCCTTTTGAAAATCTTGAACATAATCTAGACTTTCAATTTTTTTAACAAGCTGTTCAACCGTTTCATCATAGGTCATAAGAGTCCCCATTTTCGCATATTCTAGCTCATATTATATCACTTTTCAGTCCAAGATTCACTTTGCACCAAAAAGGAACCTGAGTGTTTCAGATTCCTGTTTTTCATTTTTCTTGTTTCTTTTCTTTAAATGCCGCAATAATTTGTTCAATCAGTGCCACTTGTGAGACTGTAAGCCCACTTACGTCAATAGATTTTTTCATGATGAAAGCTCCTTTCATCATAGGAGTTGTAAAACTTGCGGTTTCCATATAGAAAAAATGCTGACGCAACCTATCAATCAACTGGGACTATTACGTCAGCATTTTCTCTCTTTTATTTATCTATTCGTCAGTGTTTTCTCTTAAAGCATTCAATTGTTCAAATTCACCAACTAAGCGCAAGACAATCTGAAGTTGTTCATCCGTCAAAGTCGCCGTATTAAAAGCTTTATCATCCGAAAAACCCAACAAATAGTCAGCAGAAACATCAAAAATCTGACAGATTTTAATCAAAATCTCAATAGACGGATATTTTCGGCTGATCTCATAAGAAGAAACCGAAGCACCAACCACGCCCAACAAAGTCGCCAACTCGTTTTGAGTCATCTTTTTTTCCATGCGTAAAGCCCGCAGCTTATCGCCAAAATACTCCATTCCCATTTTTTCACTCCTTTTTTATTAAGAGTAACAAAGAAAAGTTGCCTTTTAGTTAAACAGTTGCCCTGAACTTGATTTTAACCTTGATTTAAAATATAATGAAAGTAGATACAAAATTAAATTTGGAGAAAATTTTATGAAAAAACTCAATATGAACTATCTTTGCTTAGTAATCGGTATCTCATCGATGATTCTCAGCTTTTTCGACGGCATCCGTGCCCTTTCTTTACCACTTGGGATAATCGGTGTTCTTCTAGCGATTATCTTTATAACAAAAAATAAGCAAGGTGGGAAAACTCTGTTGATTCTAGCTCTTATTATCTCGTTTTTATCCGTTCCCCTAGCGTATAGCATGACCGCTCTCAGCCACCATACCGATTACCCTTCTGTAGAGACCTTTCAAAAAGCCCTAGATGACAACGAAAACCTCACAGGAAAAACCGTCCGTTTTAAAGTAACTGATGTTTCAGCTGCTTCTGGATTTTACTCAGTCCGTGCAGGAGATGATATCGCTTTCTACATCAGTAAAACTGATATTAAAGGTATCCAAAAAGGCGATACGGTAACGATTAAAGTTAAAAGTAAAGCTGCAGATGTACTCGGGATTTATCTCATGAATGGCAAAGTTGAATAACAATTTCAAGGAGAATAAAATGAAAAAATTTTTACTAGTTGGCACAACACTGCTATCGCTAAGTTTACTTGTCGCTTGCGGAAATACTTCATCAAAAAACACTGTGAAATCTAGTTCTTACAAGACTAGTGCCGTGGAAAAGACTAAAAATTATACTTTACACAATACAGACTTTAAAGTTCCAGCTTCTTGGAAAGAAAAAGACGGAAAAGATGGTAGCGCCGTAAAATACTTCTATCCAAAAGAAGGCATGATGTTAACTCGATTCGCAAAAACTGATGAAACTATTATGGACCAAAGCTCACGTGAAGCCTATATTTCTGGTTTGAAATCCACCCCTGATTTTAAAAACTTCAAGGCTACAGGTGAAAACAAGTCTTCTGATAATAACTATGCTTGGAATATTTCTTTCACAATGGACGAGAAAGATTATCAAGGCGAACTTGTTGTAGCCGATGTCGCTGAAGGTCTACTAAGCTTTATGATAGCTACGCCAAACAATACTTACAAAAATTATCAGTCTGATTTCGCAAAAATCTGTCAATCTATTAATTTTTTATCACGAGATACAAATTATGATGATTCGGGTACAGACAGCTTATCTAGTGATAGTGGCTGGGATGATTCGACACATACCTTCACAAGTGATGACGGTATATTGAAAATTGACAAAACCGAAATCACTAATGATTACAATGGAAAACCTGCTTTTTGCGTCTACTTCACATTGACTAACAAGGGCGATGACACTGCAGTTTCTCAAATTCTCTTTCAGCAATTAGCACGCGTTCAACAACTCTCAACAAATACCTCTAACGATTTGGACTTCGCCATGATGTCACTTGACGCCCCTGAAAATCACCTGCAAGATAATATCAATCCCAATGGCACAATTTCTGGCTATTATCCTTTTGAACTCGAAAATACAAGTGACCCTGTTGCTATACAGTTGCAAAGAGATTTTCAAACGGTTGATACGTATAAAGTTCCTTTGCAGTAGTTCACAAGCTCCCGTTTGACTAGAAAAATAGTTTAGGTTACAATAAAATCTGTTACTAAATTTATTTTCTAGGAGAATTAATGTGAAAAATATTTTGCTAATCATTGCAATTTTGATTATGATAGGACTTTTATTCCTAAATCCTATTTTAGCTATAGTCGTTGGAATTATAGCATTTATAGGAATGAGGAAAATAAAATGAAGTCTAGCAACCAACATTTGAAAGTAAAACGGAGATCCTATGAAAAAATTACCCTTGTTTAAATTTTTGTCCTTGCGAGTTTACCTCTGGATTGTCATCCTCATCTTTATGGGTGGTGTCGCTGCCTATTGGGTTGGTCGCACCACAACAAAAAATGAGTCACAAAATGCCTCATATTCTACGGTAAAATACATCAAACAAGAAGATGAAACAGTTTTTCTTGCTGTTGGTATTCAAAATGTTGAAACTCAAAAAAATAATACAAAAATTCCTTGGACCGAAATTGGAGTCCCTCTGACCGAAAAAAAGGCAATCATCATTTTAAACTATGAAGCAAAGTTAGGGATTAGTTCACCGGCAAAAATTAAATCCACTGGTAAAACGAGCTATGAAATTACAATTCCAAGGTACTCCTTTATCGGTACTAAGTTAGACAAAAAGCACCCTTACAATCTTTATGATTCGAGTGGTGAACTCCTTAGTTATTCAACCCAAAACATTGATACTGGTGCACTTGTAACGAAGGCTTTGTCGACTAGTAAACAGGAAAGATATCTTAAACAGTATACCTCTTCCCTAGATAGCGCAGCTCAAAAATATTATACTACGATTTTCAAGGCTGTTGACCCTAAAATCAAGCTAACTTTCAAATTTTCTAGAAACTCATAATCAAATTAGCACTCTTTTAGTCAGAGTGCTAATTTTTTGAGCTTTTCTTTTGACACTCTGACCAATACTGACTATAATAGATAATGTAGGGTTGAGATAAGAAAACCCAAAAGATAATTTGAGTTTGTTCGCCTCAAAGCAAGGAAACAAAGTCAATTGAAAGCTTCACTTTTTGTTTGGAGCTACAATTTTCTCAATTTCTAAGTTTAAAGCAATCAGGCTCATCTTAAAATTAGAGGAGGTATTACAATGTCAAACGATTTGATGAACAATCAAAACAACTTGATGGATTTTGGAGATGATTTCTTTAATCATTTCGGTCGAAATCTCTTCAAACATGGCTTTGATTTTCCTGCTTCTAACCGTCAAATGACGATGAAAACTGATGTTTCCGAATCAGATACGGCTTACAGCGTGAAAATTGATTTGCCTGGTTTGAAAAAAGAAAATATCAACATTGAATATGAAAATGGAATGTTGAGTGTTTCAGGTAAACAAGAACAAGCGACCGAAGAAAAAAACGATGCGGGTGAAATCATTCACAGCGAACGTTACTATGGCTCTTACAGTCGTTCTTACCACTTACCAAATGTTGAACGCGATAATATTACAGCTAAATATGACGGTGGTGTTTTGACGCTCAACCTGCCAAAAACAGTACAATCCGAAAATAATCGTCGAATTGAAATCCAATAAGATAAAAAAACGTAGCTCTAGGGCTACGTTTTTTATTATTGAAAATGACTGATGGAGTTACCAGTAACTTTCTTTACTTCTTTTTATTTAGGACGCGCACCGTCTTGCCACCAAAGTTTAATAAGTGCTTGGGTGCCATCATTCTCAAAGCCCTTATCAGCAAGTTGATCATAGAGTTTTTTAGCACCAGCTGTTGCGGGCAACTCTAATCCCATTTTTTCAGCTTCTGCAAGAGCAATTCCTAAATCTTTGATAAAGTGCTTGACGAAAAATCCTGGGCTATAATCTTCTTTCAAAATCCGTGGTGCATAGTTCGTCAGCGACCAAGTTGATGCGCCACCTCCGCCAAGGGTAACGAGGACTTTTTCCATATCGAGTCCCGCTTTATCAGCATAGACCATCAGCTCAGACATTGCTGTCATGGTGCCTGCAATCCCGATTTGATTGGCCATTTTGGTGTGTTGACCGGAGCCAGCAGAACCTTGTAGCATAATGGTTTTACCCATTTTTTCAAATAAAGGGAGAGCTTTTTGGAAAGCAGCGTCATCTCCACCAACCATAATAGTCAGCGTACCATTTTTTGCTCCCAAATCCCCACCAGATACCGGGGCGTCAAGCGCTTGTGCACCAACTTTTTGAGCTTTTTCATAAATTTCTTTGGCCAATGTTGGCTCTGTCGTCGTCATATCGATCAATATTTTGCCAGAAAGGTCATTTTGGAAGATGCCGACCTCACCAAAATAGACTTCGCGGACATCTTTGGGATAGCCGACAATGGTAATGACAAAATCAGCCGCTGTTGCCGCTGCTTGTGGCGTTTCAGCATACACTGCGCCACGCGCAACTAATGCGTCAGTTTTTGATTTTGTACGATTATAAACGGTCAATTCGTGACCTGCGTCTAACAAGTGTCCTGCCATAGCAGCACCCATAACCCCTGTTCCGATAAATGCAATTTTAGACATCTTTGTCTCCTTAATTTGTGATTTTAGTGGAAAGCTCGCTTGCTGATAGAAATTAGTTTTGGTAATCTCGACGCTTTCGAGCTTTTTCACCCCGTAATCGTTTGATTTTTTGATTGCGGTAAGCGTCCAATTGATAGGTTTTTAATAATTTTTCAATGGCAACTCGAGAATTTCCTGTTGCCTCGCCAATACTTGATAAAGATTGTAATGGATTTTCATCAATCATTTTTTGTAATTCATCTTTTGTTAATCTCGTCATTATCTCTCCATTGCTTTTAAAAAATACAAAAAACGACTAGCAACCTGCCAACCGCCCTTTTATTTATTCGTTATGGGGAAGAAGGGATTTGAACCCTCACGCGATTTCTCGCACATGCACCTGAAGCATGCGTGTCTGCCATTCCACCACTTCCCCATGCTGCACTCAGCCAAACAAAAATTTTAATGGTGCTTAGCTAATCTTTTTCTATGATAACAGTTTCATGCTAAAATTGCAAGTTTCAAAGTAGGCTTTTGCCTCTGGTTTTTTTCTCAATATTTAGAGATTTAGGTGATAAAAAAACTGACAATTCGTCAGTTCTTTTTTTATGCACCACCGTGACCGATAATCATGGCGATGATTAAGATGATGAGTACCAAGCTTGTGATGATGACATAAAGTTTATCTCCTTCTTTAGTAAAGGAAATGATCGAGGCAACAACCCGCAAGACTGGTGTTAGAATGAGTAAAAAGAGACCAGCCATCAGCCAAGCTAACGCTCTAAATTCGACTAAACCAGTCAAAATTTCGTTAAATTTGTCCGGCCAGATGCCTTCTGGGTAACCAGAGTGGCCGCTCACAACAAACATAAGGATACCGATAATAATGACAACGGCACTGATAAAAACACCTACGCGGAGAATTTTTCCGATATTTCGCTCAATTTGGAGCAGTTCTTCTTTGGTCATTTCTTTATTTTTCATTTAAAGCGAAACCCCCAATCCTTTGAGTAACATTTGAATAGCCATAATCAAAATCACAGGAATAAAGATGATTCGAATGGTTTTAGCAGGTAATTTGGGCATAATTTTTGAGCCAACCGCAGCACCAGCAACGATTCCGATGGCAAGAGGGCCAGCTAAGCTGGGATTAACGTAGCCATTGAAAAAATAAACCGTGGCGGAGGCAGCTGCAGTGACGCCAATCATCAGGTTTGAGGTTGCTGTGGAAGCTTTGAGTGGCATTTTCATCATTGAATCCATGGCCAAAACTTTGAAAGCTCCTGAGCCGATACCCAAAAGTCCTGAAGCAACGCCCGCTCCGAGCATGATTGCTGCACCACCGGGTACTTTTTCGACTTGATAGGGAATCTCTTTGTTCAACTGTTTGTCGTAGTAACTCGAATTGAGCTTGAGTTTTTCTGAGATTTTGTCAGCCTGGGCATTCTGAAGGACTTCCTCACCTTTATGCAGTTTTTTCCACATATTGTAGCCTTGGAAAATCAGGAGACAGCCAAATAAGACGTTTAAAACGGTACCGTCAAAAAATCCAGCCAGCACAGCGCCAATCAATCCTCCAACGGTCGTGAAAATTTCCAAAAACATGGCTGCACGAACGTTAATCATATCGTCTTTCAGATAAGAAATCGCAGCCCCCGAACTTGTCGCAATCACAGCGACAATACTTGCGCCAATTGCATATTTGATGTCAACGCCAAAGAAGGTCGTAATAATCGGCGTGATAATAATTCCACCGCCAAGCCCCAAAATAGAGCCAAATGTCCCTGCTACGAAGCCCAAAAGCAACATAGAGAGCGTAAAAGCTAATAAAGACATAATAATTTCTCCAATCTTCCTCTATTTTACCAAATTCTGCTCAATGCTGCACTCTCCTTTGATTAAGTCTTGGAGGTTCTCTTCTTTATCCGCCCGGATTTTATGATATAATTTTACTAAAGATTGATGTTTCACAAAAATTTACGAAGCATTTTTACGGAGGAAAAAAATGAATAGACAAGAACTTGAACAACGTCTGCGTAGTGAATTAGCGATTCCTTTTTATAATGCTAAAATTGCAGAGCGTGATTATAGCGAAGCTGAATTTCAAGAGATGAAAGCTCAACTTCAAGCTGACATTGAGCAGTACGCTCATGATTATGTCAATGAAAGTAACGCCAACGGCTAGAGAATTTGCTGACGAAAATTTTTTGGCAGATCGTCAGCATTTCGTCAGTAAATTCTCTGCTTCCAAAATTTTTTAGAATCAGGAAAAATAAATGACCGAACAAAAACAAGTCCTTTTCACCATTTTTGGAGCAACTGGTGATTTGGCAAAACGTAAGCTCTATCCTTCTCTTTTTCGTCTTTTCAAAAAGGGCGAATTGGCTGAAAATTTTGCGGTGATTGGTACTGCCAGAAGACCCTGGACAGATGAATTTTATCGGGAAGTCGTTTTTGATTCCATCAAAGATTTGATGAGTTCAAAAACGCAAGCGCAGGATTTTGCCAATCATTTTTATTATCAAAGTCACGATGTGGGCGACAGCTCGCACTATATCAATTTGAAAAATTTGGGCGAAAAATTGCGTCAGCAGTATAAGACTGCGGGAAATCAGGTTTTCTTTTTGGCGATGGCCCCTCAATTTTTTGGAACAATTGCTGAGCATCTTAAGAGTCAAGACATCTTAACTGGCGAAGGTTTCGAACGTATTGTCATCGAGAAACCTTTTGGGACAAGCTTTGACAGTGCTAAAGCACTCAATGACAGTTTGGCCAAGGTCTTCAGTGAAGAACAAATTTTCCGAATTGACCATTATTTAGGTAAGGAAATGATTCAGGCTGTTTCTGCCGTGCGCTTTGCTAATCCAATTTTTGAATCGCTGTGGAATAATCAACATATTGATAATGTGCAGATTACCTTTGCTGAATTTATCGGCGTAGAAGATCGGGGTGGCTACTACGAAACTTCTGGTGCTTTGAAAGACATGATTCAAAACCACGTGCTGCAAGTGCTAAGTTTGATTGCCATGGAAAAACCTGAAAAATTTGACGAAAATCATATTGTCACTGAAAAAGTCAAAGCACTCAAGGCAATGCGTCAATATTCTCCAGAAGAAGCCTTGGAAAATTTTGTGCGTGGTCAATATGTCGCTGGAAATTTTGACGGTGAAGCTTACGCCGCTTACCGGGCTGAAGATTCTGTGGCGGTAGATAGTCGGACAGAAACTTTCGCTGCTGGAAAGTTCTTGATTGACAACGAACGCTGGTCTGGCGTCCCTTTTTACGTGCGTTCTGGCAAACGAATGACGGAAAAGGGCACGCGCATCAACATTGTGTTTAAACAAGATTCAGAAAATTTATTCGCTGGCAATTGCGACGATGAGCCTGCTCAAAATGTTCTGACCATTTACATTCAACCGACCGAAGGCTTCTCTCTTTCAGTCAATGGTAAAGCCGCAGGACAAGGTTTCCACTTAGAGCCTTTGCGCCTAAGTTTCCGCCACGATAGCGAATTTTTAGGAAATTCTCCAGAAGCTTATGAGAAACTTTTCCTTGATGTTCTCAATGGTGACGGGACAAACTTCTCCCACTGGGAAGAAGCCGCTCGTGCGTGGGAATTGATTGACGTGATTCGCAACGCTTGGGATGAGGACAATGCGCCTTTGCCAACTTATGCTGCGCGTACTATGGGGCCTGATGCCGCCTTCGATTTACTCGCCAAAGACGGTCGCAAATGGGCGTGGCAGCCTGATTTGTGGTATCGCGAACGAGGCTATTACGAAAAATAAGATGGAAAAGCTGACTTTTGGAGTCAGTTTTTTTATTTTCACTTAAGTTTTCCCCAGACTTTTACACAGTTTTCCACAAATTTGTGGAAAGGACTGCTGGTTTTGTGGAAAACTTTGCAAAAAAATCAGGACGATCCCGATAAATTCAAGCATTTTGCTGTGAATTAGTTTTTCCACAGTGGAGAATTTACTGACGTAAACCGCGCTAACATTCCGTCAGCATTTTCTCTAACAAAAAAAGCCTCCTATGGAGACTTAGTTGATTTTACAGCCCTTTTTTCCAGATTGGGGCTCCATCACGTGCGATTATTTTTTTCCACACCCGCCGCTCACGCCAACGATTGACTTGCGTACTCCAAGCATCGGATTCAACCAAAGGCTTCACCAAAATGCTGCGCACACCCGCACGATGAGCCGCACGAACATCCGTCATCAGCTGATCCCCGACCATGACTGCATTTTCAGGACGTTCATCAAACCGTTTGAGCGCTTTTTTGATGCCCCAAGAAAAAGGCTTCAGGGCGCGCCAGATGTACTCCACACCAAACTTTTCCACAGCGCGTGCCACACGCTCCCGCTTATTATTAGATACCACAATCACTTTTAAACCATTTTCGCGCATCTCAGAAAGCCAAGCCAAAAGTTCTGGCGTGCCATCTGGATTATTCCAAGCAATCAAAGTATTGTCCAAATCCACCATTACCGTACGAATCCCTAAATCTTTCAAACGCTGTGGATGTAATTGATAGACAGCTTCTACCAAAAAATCAGGCTTATAATTATCAATTTTCATGCCCTTATTATACCAAAATATCAGCAAAAAACCTGTTTTTTTCCTTAAAACCTCAGCAGAGCATTCCGTCAGCATTTTCTCTTGGGAGAATTTACTGACGTAAATCAATTTTGCCCCAGACAAACAAAAATGCTCAGAGAATTTGCTGACGTAACCAACATTGTCAGCAAAAAAAGCCGCCAAAGCGACTTTTTACTTATTTGAATTTATCAAAGAATCCTTTTTTACCTGAACCAGCGACTTCAATTCCGCTAGCCTTGGCGAAAGCTTGCAAAGCCTCTTTTTGCGCTGTATTCAAGCTCTTAGGCGTCACAATATTGATGATAACATATTGGTCGCCATTGCCAGAACCACGCAATTTTGGTGCTCCTTTACCTTTCAAACGGAAATTAGCCCCAGTTTGCGTACCAGCAGGAATTTTCAGTTTGACATTGCCATGTACCGTTGGTACTTCCACTTCATCACCAAGCGCCGCTTGCACAAAGTCCATCGGCATCTTGTAGTAAATTTCTGAGCCATCACGCTCAAATTTATCCGAAGCTTCCACTTGGAAGACCACATACAAATCACCGTAAGGGCCACCATTAACCCCTGCATCACCTTGACCTTGCAGACGCATTTTTTGTCCAGTTTCCACACCAGCAGGCACTGTCACCTTAACTGTGTGCGCCACTTTTTCATGACCAGATCCATGACAAGTTGTACATTTTTCCTTAATTTCTTTACCAGTTCCTTGGCAGACATCACAAACCGCTTGTGTTTGCATCCGACCCAAAGGTGTATCACGGACAATATTAATTTGGCCACGGCCGCCACATTTGTGACAAGTTTCAGCATGAGTACCCGCCTTGGCACCAGATCCCGCACAAGTGTGACACAATTCTTCACGAGTGTATTTCACTTGTTTTTCCACACCAAAAATAGCTTCTTCAAACTTCAGATTGATGCGATATTGCAAATCATCCCCCTGCCGTGGAGCATTCGGATTGACCTGTGCGCCACCACCGCCAAAGAAGCTTGAGAAAATATCCTCAAAGCCACCAAAACCACCAGCTCCGCCGAAGCCAGAAAATCCACTGCCCCCACCGAAACCGCCGCCGCCAAAGCCACCATTGGCTCCAGCTTCGCCATATTGGTCATAAGCCGCCCGTTTTTGCTCATCAGATAGCGTTTCGTAAGCTTCTTGAACCTCTTTATATTTATCCTCAGCCCCCGCATCCTTATTCAAATCAGGGTGATACTTTTTGGACATTTTACGATAGGCTTTTTTAATTTCATCTTGGCTCGCATTTTTGTCAACGCCCAGACGTTCATAATATTCAGTATTATTCATTTCTAAATTCCTCACTTCCTTTACACAATCAATTTTTCAATAGCACTATTTTACCACGTTTTTTCCCTTTTAGCAAAAAAATTAGCACTCTTTTTACAAGAGTGCTAATTTCATCCTAAAAACTCAAGTGCAAACTGATTTGTCCCTTGATAAATCGGGTTCTGTTGCGAAGTTTCCAAGTTTTCTAGATTTATTATAAAATGGAAGGGAAAAGAGAGCGAGGGGTTCCAAATGAATCATTTTAAGGGCAAACAATTCCAAAAAGATGTGATTATTGTCGCAGTAGGTTACTACCTCCGTTACAATCTGAGCTATCGTGAAGTTCAGGAATTGCTTTATGACCGTGGAATAAATGTTTGTCACACTACGATTTATCGTTGGGTTCAAGAATACAGTAAAGTGCTCTATCATCTCTGGAAAAAGAAAAATAGACAGTCCTTCTATTCGTGGAAAATGGATGAAACCTATATTAAAATCAAAGGTCGTTGGCATTATCTCTATCGAGCAATTGATGCGGACGGTTTAACCTTAGATATCTGGTTACGAAAGAAACGAGACACGCAGGCGGCGTATGCTTTCTTAAAAAGGCTCCATAAACAGTTTGGACAACCTAGAGTCATCGTAACTGATAAAGCACCCTCTATTGGCTCTGCATTTAGAAAGTTACAGAGAAATGGGTTATACACCAAAACAGAGCATCGAACCGTGAAATATCTCAATAACTTAATTGAGCAAGATCATAGACCAGTCAAACGTCGCAATAAATTTTATCGAAGTCTCCGGACTGCCTCAACCACGATTAAGGGCATGGAGACCATTCGAGGAATATACAAAAAGAACCGAAGAAATGGAACGCTCTTCGGCTTTTCGGTCTCTACTGAAATAAAAATTTTAATGGGAATAACAGCTTAAGAGGAACACGGGGCAGAAACGTTATTTTAAAATTTCAAACTTTGCAACAGAACCATAAATCGCACCCACAGTCGCTTCATCCAACCAATATTTTCCCTTAATCGGATCTGTCACATGAAATTCTTTTTTCTTGACATCATAGCCATCCAAAAGCACCGCGTGCGTATTCGCTACAACCTCATGCCCATAATAATCCGTATAAGTAATAGCTGGCGTTGCAAAATCAATTGTGACCCACATCTCAACGATATGTTCCTTCAAGACGCTCGCCTTAATCACATCCAAACTTTGCCCCGAAAGATTAGCAACCGTAAGCCCTTTAGATTGCGCAAAAGCCATCAATGCCTCCGGCCAAATCGTAGGAAATCCACCATCAGGAATATCCTCATTAGCCGTCCACGGATCTCCCGCATAACCACTATCCGGATCTCCACCCCAGCCAACTAAAGGCAAATCATTGATTAAATCCTCCGCAGATTGCCCCTGAGTTTTCCCGAAGTAAACGAGTGCATTATAAAGAGAAACCGTCTCACAAGCCTGATAAGCCCCAATCTTTATCTGATTGATATTTCCCGTTTTCATCAAAACATAATCACATTTTCCCGAATTATCCGTCTTAGTGAAAGTTTTTGAAGCTATTGTTGTCTTATCATTCCCATCATTTTTAGGATTAAAAACAAATTCTAATACGATAAAAACCGCAAGAAAACCGATAAATAAAAGAATGAGACTATACTTTTTCTTTAAACGTTTTTTCTTATTTGTGCTCATCTAGTAAATCTTCTTTCCCCATCATCAACAAGGTACGATGCACCGTTTCAGCCTGCGCATCAATAATATTAAACTCCCCTGCCAAATCATAAGTTTCATACAAGACTGACAACTCTGTACACCCTAAAATTGTTACTTCACAGTCCATTTTCAACGCTACATCGGCCAAAATTTCATGATAAAGCTCAAAATTCAAGTTTTTATTTTCTTTTACCTCTTGATAAATCAAGCGATTCACTTTTTCTTGCAATGCCTCATCAGGAATGACCCCCTCATAGCCCTGAGCTTCCAATTCTTCACGATAAACACCCGTCAAAATCGTTCCTTCAGTTGCTAATACAGCAATTCGCTTAGCCGTTGGAAAATTCTCCCCAATTGCTTCCACTGCAATTCTTGGCATATGCAAAATCGGAATCTTTGTTGACTTTTGCATCTCCTCAAAATAATAATGAGCCGTATTACAAGGAATCACAAAGAATTCCGGAGCCAATTGGCTATGAATCTTAATATCCTCAATCAACTTCTCTTCTGGATTTTCCAAAGAAGGATTCTTGATAAATTCCGTCCGATCAGGAATCGTCGCATGATTAACGACAATATAATTCAAATAATCCTGATCCCGATGAGCATCCGTTCGTCGATTTAACGTATGAACAAAACTCTCTGTTGCAAGAGTCCCCATTCCTCCCAAGATTGTAAAGAAATTTTCCATCAGGCTTCCCTCTTCTCATCTTTTTATTTTTTATTATTTACGAAAATATTCCTTAAAAGCCCCAATATAGCGATGAAAAGCATATTTCATCAAAAGATAACGCTTAGGCGAGTTATCCTTACTGTAAAATAAGGTCGTCCCATGATTACCTGTCCGGATAAAGCGACGAATTTCAGCTTTAAAATCAGGGTTAACATATTTAAGTAATACTTTTTTTGGCACACCTAGCCAAAGTTTTGAACCTTTACCATAAATTGTCTCTGTGAAAGGTTCATTGAAGATACGATCCGCCACCAAATAACGTGTCAGATTATAACCGTTCAAAGTCACATAAAACGAGCTTCGTCCTTGGCGCAAGTTGATTTCAAATAGCTTATAAGAACCATCACGCGGGTCATATTTCATGTCAAAATTAGCAAAGCCAGTATATTCAATCTTTTCCAAAAAATCTTGAATTTGTTGATAAACAGCTTCATTATAGTCCGGCAAAATCGCCACGTAATTCCCAATAGACTTAGGACTTGGGTCTTCCAGCAAAGGATGTCCCAGACACATCATCCGCACCTTGTGATTTTTATCCACATAAGCATTGAGCACGCGCATATTTTCATCGCCACCAGGGATAAAGTCCTGAATAATCATCTCATCAGGGTAACCCGCTTCATAACAACGATGAAGCATGAGCTTCATTTCATCACTGTCCGCAATCGTGAAAGCTTTCTTTTGCCCTTCAAACTGCACTTCCAAATAAGAAATTGAATTTCCTGGTTTCAAAATCATTGGGTAAGAAAAAGTTAATCCATCAACTAAAACATCAATTTCTGACTCAGGAGTGACCAAAACTGTTTTAGGATAAGGCAGATGATACTGTTCACAAATCTCGTAAAAATCAGGTTTATTTTCTAATTTTCGGTAAAGTGAATAGTCAATGTATGGGACTTCAAAAAACTCAGATAATTCTTCCCGATGTTTGGAAGTCATCAAAGCATAGCCATCGCCACAAGCAACCAAAAGATATTTTGTCTTATCATTTTGATGACTCGCCGCAAAATCACGCAACACTTTAATAAAAGTTTCCTCTTGATCAAAATGCGGATGACTTTGCACAGCAACAATTTTTGAAAATTTAGTGGGTGCCAACTCAGAAGCACTCAAAGCAATCGAAGTGACACCAAATTCTTCATGAAATGACCGCGCCATTCCATAAACGTTGATATCAGATCCTAGTAAAATCGGTTGAAACTCTATATTGTGAGACACAAAAAACTCCTCTAAAAATTAACTACTGCAGGTTTCTCGCCATTATGGATAAAGTAAACATCATACCACGTCAAAAATGAATAAATGGTCCAAAGGTGGCGACGGGCATCATTTTTGCCCGCAAAATTATCGTCCAACATTTTCAAGATTTTATCTTGTTCAAAGAACTCAGACACGAATTCTTGTTCAAATAATTGACGAACTACTTTATAATACTTTTCTTCTCTCAACCAATCTTTGATTGGTACTGGGAAGCCAAGTTTTTTACGGTTTGACCATTCTTCAGGCAAATGACGACGGGCAGCTTGACGGAAAGCATATTTCGTATTATGTTCATTCAATAGATATTTTGAAGGAATTTGCTCCGCCGTATGCATCAACTCAATATCCAAGAGTGGCACACGCAATTCCAGCGAGTGAGCCATTGACATCTTATCTGCTTTGAGCAAAATATCTCCCGGCATCCATTGGTGCATATCAAGATACTGCATTTTACGCAACTCAGAGCCTTCTGGGGCATTTTTATAAGTTTTACCAACAATCTCTTTCACTGTTGGTGCAGATTTGAATTCGTCTTTTAAAAGTTGAACAGATTCAGCTTCATCAAAAACTTTAGCTTGTCCAATGAAGAAATCTTCCGCAGGCGCTAGAGATTCGTACAGATGTTTTTGACCTTTAAAATGTTTATGTTCAATCCCACGAGCAATTGAAAAACGCATGGCTTTAGGTAATTTTTTCAAGCCTTCAGCAAGAACCCGGACAGCACGAGAATTTGTACTGAATCCGTATGACTCATAGCCCGCAAAAAGTTCATCTGCACCTTCACCAGACATCACCACGCGTACATCACGCGCTGCAAGTTCTGCAAGGAAGAACAAAGGGACACAAGATGGATTTGAATCTGGCTCATCCAAATAATATTGAATTTGTGGAAAATGTCTGAAGGCCTCATCCCCATGAATTTCACGAGAAGTATTATTCAAACCAATCATGTCTGTCAATTGTTTAGCTTGTTTTGATTCATTGAAAGTCCCTTGACCAAAACCAATCGAGTAAGTGTGTTCTGGACGCAATGTAGAAGCCACGTAGCTTGAGTCCACCCCACTTGATACAAATGCCCCGACTTCCACATCAGCAAACTTATGAGCCTCAACAGAGCCTACAACAGTCTTGTCAATCAAATCAATAGATTGATCTAAGCTAATATTTTTTTCATCCACCTTCATATCCCAATAAGGTTGAATGTCTAAAACGCCATCTTTGTAGGTAAAGTAATGCCCTTCTTTAATGCGGAAAACACCTTTAAAGAACGTTTCATCCAAGGCTGAATATTGGAAAGTCATGTAAGGTTTGAGCGCTTCCTTATTCAGCTCTTTTTTGAAATTGGGGTGCTTCAAAAAGCTCTTAATTTCTGAGCCATACATGAAAGTCCCATTCATTTGAGCATAGTAAAGTGGTTTGATGCCAAAATGGTCACGAGCACCAAACAGTTCTTGTTTTTCTCTATCCCAAATAACGAAAGCAAACATCCCACGTAGTTTTTGCAGGAGTTCAACACCATATTCTTCGTAGCCATGTAAAAGCACTTCCGTATCAGCGTGCGTTGTAAATTCGTGACCTTTAGCCAACAAATCTTCACGCAATTCACGGAAATTATAAATTTCACCGTTAAAAGTAATCAGTTTTGTTTTATCTTCATTAAAAATGGGCTGATCGCCACCTTCAAGGTCAATGATACTCAAACGACGAAAACCAATCGCAGCACCTTGATCTACAAATTCACCTGAACTACTTGGTCCACGGTGAATAATAGTATCCATCATTTCCTTCAAAGTTTTTGATTTATCAGTTTGTTCCATTCGGTCAATAAAGCCGACAATTCCACACATTTATTGTATCCCCTTATGATTTTTCCTTATTATTATACCATAATAATAAAAAATGATTTGATAAAAGGAAAAATTGTCCCCTTTACCAAATCACTATTTTTTATTTTGAAAATTGTAGCCTAGTTTGGCATCAAGAAAGTAACACCAGCTGCACTTACGTGTGAACGAGTGTGACCCCATCCAAATCCAGAGCCGCCTTCGATGACGTTGATTGTTCCATCAGAGTTAACACCAGTTACGATAGCAACGTGACCATATGGTGAGCCAGCATAACCAACAAAGTCAGTAGAGAATCCTGAAGCAATAACACCAGGGGCAGCTCCTACAACGTGGAGAACTCCTTGTGCAGGTCCATTGCTAGCCCATTGTCCACCATTACCAGGCATGATGTTGCGGATATAGATACCTTGGGCAGCAAAATGTTGCCATACGTAGTCTGTACATCCACCACCAGCATAAGGGTTACCGATAGGAGTACTATTGATTCCTGAGCTTCCACCAGATGATGGAGGCGTTACAACAGTTGTATTGTTATTGTTGTTGTTGTTTGAATTAGAATTAGAATTTGAGCTTGATGAGCTATTGCTGCTTGAACTTGATGAACTACTGCTGTTTGAGCTTGAGCTAGAAGAGTTGCTGCTTGAGCTTGAGCTGCTTGTAGCTTGTTCAACTGCCTTAGTGGTCGCAGCTGTTGATGCCGCTTGAGCTTGAGCAGCTTGCTTTTGTTGTGCTTCATAAGCTGCTTGTTTCGCTGCTGCTTCTTGAGCTGCTTTTTGAGCTGCTGCTTTTTCCGCCAACAATGAATCTTTCTTATCTTGAGCTGTCGCAATTGTTGCTTGATAGTTCAAAGTTGCTACTTTAAGTTCAGCTTGTTGTGAAGTCAATTCTTGAGCTTGTGAGTTCAAACTTTGTGAGAGGGCTACGAACTGGTTGTAGTTCTTTTTAACCGTTTCTGATTTTTGTTTGAGTTCTTTTTGCTCTTGTTCTTGTTGTTCAAGCATTTGTTTGTTAGCGCTTGAAACAGTAGCGATAGCTGTTACTTTTTGAATAACGTCAGTCAAAGATTTTGAGTTGACCACTGCGTCCAAATAGTTTGTTGCTGAACTGTTCACTTGGGCGCTACGTGCTTGAGCTTCCAAGGTTTTTGTCCGTTGTGCAATGCTCTCTGTCAATGCTTGAATTTGAGCATTGAGTGCTTTAGCTTCATTTTCAATCTTAGTGATTTCAGCTTTTGTACTCGCTTGTTTTTGTTGTAAACTGTTAACTTTTGCTTGCAAGCTATCAACTTGTGCTTGGGCTTGGGCCTTTGCTGATTGAGCGCTTGAAATCGTCGCATCTTGTGCTGCAATATCTGAGTCAGTATCTGCAAATACGTTTGATACCGGAGCTGCTGCAGCAGTTAATACTACTGTTGACAGTAAGATTGCTGATATAATCCTTTTTTTCATAACTATAATTTTTACTTCTCCTCCTGATAGAGTTCGGTTGAATGACTATATTATACTATTCTTAATGGCGCTTACTGTTTCTCTTTTGTTACAATGCAGTTTCCGTTTGTGTTTTTTAGTGACTTTTCTTTAACTTGTAGAAAGTTTCTAGTGGAAATTGCAGGATGACTGCAAGAACAATATTAAGAAAAAGTGTTGGCGCTAATTGGTAGACCACGAAATTAACAAAATCAAGTTTTGAAAACCCGAAAGCTGCGGTGATAGCCGCGCTGAAAACTTCAAAAGCACTTACAATGATAATGACTGTGAAAAGTCGGGTCCAACGATTTGTAAATATAGTACTTTGTATATTATAAACGAAAAGGGCGATAAGCGGAAACAATAAGGTTGCGATTCCGTAAATTCCTAGATAATAACTATCATAAATGATGCCCAAAAAGGCAGCCAGAATCAAGATATAGCTTGGTCGATGTTGAGTCACGCTATACAAAAGGAAAATTAAAAATAAATGACTGACCGGTGTCCAAATCCCTGCACTAAAACTGGTCAAGATATGGGTTATTTGTCCATCTAATATAAGAAGAACAAATAGAATAATCGGCGATGCAAACTGGAAACTAAAGCGGCTCATCAGTTGCCCCCAATCATGCGTTGGATAACAAAAACGAAACGAACGTCATAAAGATTGCTGGCAGGTTTCACATAGATTTGGCGATTCAAACCTTGTTCATCTTCTTTTTCACCAAGAACTGTACCAATCAATAGATCACGAGGACTTTCTCCGCTTCCGAGTCCACTCGTAAAGACTTGACTTCCTTTGGCAAATTTATCTTGTGTGGTTAACTGACTAATGATATAAGCTTTTTGTTGGCTATCATAGCCTGCAAGAATTCCGTATGTGGCTTCATCTGCATCTCCATTTCCTAATCTTACAGGGATTTTATCTTCAATTCCTTTAGAAGAGCTTAATAATGAAACTTTGGAGCTATTTTTATTAGCTTGTGTCACTCGACCAATAACACCACCATTGGCCATGACAAGCATGCCTGTTTTTAAGCCATCATTACTTCCACGATCAATCACTAAGGTGTCATTCCAAGAAGTCGGATTCCTTGTGATAACATTGGCAGCGACAGTTTGATAATCCGTCAGTGTTTCTTGAAGTTTGAGCGCTTTTTTCAACTCTGCATTTTCTGATTCAAGTCCCTTGACTTTATTGGCGTCATCTTTGGATTGGGAAAGTTGTGTTTTTAGGCTGGCATTTTGTTTATAAGTTGCCAGTAAATTTCCAACTTGATTTGCTCGGTCTTGAACAAAATGGATGGGAGCAGCAAGTACTCGGTCAACAAAGCCCGTCCCGTCATTAATTGTTTGAGTCATTGCTGACGGCTCGCGATCTGATTTAAAATTTTTGGCTGAAATGACAATTGCTGACATCGCTGCGATAATGATAATAAGGGCGATAATAATCAGTTTACTTAAGTTAAATTTTTTCAATGTTCTTGTTCCCTTCGGTAATGCTGCTTCAAGCTCTGGTCTGAAACTTGAGAATGACGATGAGTAAGTGTCTGCAGTCTTTTGACTTATCACAAGAGCAGTCTTACTTTATTCATTATAAATATGAAATTTTCCAATAAATCATGTGATAAACTCTTCGTACTCGTACCTTATTTTATCAAATTTGACAGAATTTTGATAGAATAGTGATAAGAAATTTTTGTAAGCGATTTTCGTCAGTATCAGTGGATTTTTTGGCTCCTTTTTTACTGACGAAATGAGGAGGAACTTTTTTTATGACTGATATTCCCGTTTTTGGTGAAAAAATCGAAGGAAAAAATTATCAAGCAAGATATGGTGTGTATGCTATTGTGGCAAAAAGTTTGACCGAGGTTTGCTTGGTACAAGCACCAAACGGCGCTTTTTTGCTACCTGGTGGTGAGATTGAAGTTGGCGAAAATCATGAAGTCGCCCTCAAACGTGAACTCATTGAAGAGCTGGGAGCAACTGCTCAAATTGGTGATTTTTTGGGACAGGCTGATGAATACTTTTATAGCTCGCATCGGGATAAATATTTTTATAATCCTGCTTATATTTATGAAATCACTGATGTCCACTTTGACTCCGCTCCTTTGGAAGATTTCAATAATATCTTCTGGTGCAGCCCCGATGAAGCCCTAGCTAAACTCAAACGCGGCTCACATCAATGGGGCCTCCGTGCATGGTTGAAAAAGCAAAAATCATCATCAATGGACTGACAATGATCTTACCTAAAGCCGTCAGTATTTCTGACTGCTTTTTTTCTGTCCAATTTACTGACGAAATTATTTTTCGATTATTTTGATTCCGTCAGCACCAGCAACAATAACTTTTTTTACCATATTATTAAAAAGACCATGTTCGACCACACCAACGGTCAAATCAAGCGTTCTTGCAAGTTCCTCTGGCTCAGAGATTTTACTGATGTGAAGGTCAATAATCCAATGATGCATATCCGTCAGTAATTTCTCTGCGGTATCCGTCAGGCGCCAAGTCGGAGCATATCCCGCCGCCTCAAACTTACGAAAAATTTGTTCCGCTCCATAGGGAATCACTTCCACAGGCACCATGAAAGAACCAAGCTTTTCGGATAATTTACTCTCATCAACAATCCAGATATAATCTTTTGAATAGGTCGCCACAATTTTTTCCATCAGTAATGCGGCACCGCCCCCTTTAATCCCATTCAACTGGGCGTCAATTTCGTCAGCTCCATCCACAGTCAAATCAACATGGTCTACCTCGTCAATCGAGCGTAATGGAATTCCCAAAGCCTTAGCCTGCTCGCTGGTCACATTTGAAGTTGTCACTCCAATAATTTCTAGTTTTTCTTCACGAACCCTGCGCCCAAGTTCTTCGACAAAAAAAGCAGCCGTTGAACCCGTTCCCAAGCCAACAATCATTCCTGATTTCACAAATTCAGCCGCTTTTATTCCAACTTGTTTTTTCAGATTTTCCATTTTTTCTCCTCGCGTGAATCTTGCTCTTATTATAGCAAAATTCCTTAGGATTTTGGCTAAGAGAATGCAAGCCATTCAAACGAGAATTACGAAAGTAAAAAAGGAGCATGAAACTGCTCCTTTTTTTATTTTGCCACGATTAACTGACGTAATCTTCCAGGTATTGTGGATTATAAACCATGATTTTATTGTCCACCACATCAATCACCTGTTCTTCTTTCAAATCGTGAAGAATCCGATTGACACTATTTCGAGTTGAGATACCACAAAAACCTGCTATATCTTCATTCGTCACTGGAAAATCAATTAAAATTCCTTCTTTTTTACGAATACCAAAATCGTCAATCAGTGTGTTAATACAAGCGCAAACCGCTCCCTTTTTCCCATTGATTGTCATTTTTTGAAGAATTTCAAGATTGAGCGCTAATCTTCGCTTATAAAAATCATCGACGACCTTGAATAAACTTAAATCATTTTTTACCCAAGTCCAAAAATCATTACGTGAAATTTTGTAAAAACTCGCCGTATCTGTTTCAATTCTGACATTAAATAGGGCTGAAATCCCATCATTTTGTTTTTCTTCTAGGAGCGACACAAAATCAGGTTCTGCAACATAAGCGATATTAAACTCACGGCCATCTCTCAAAATATTGCTAATCTTTGCAACGCCCTCTTTAAGAACATAGATATATTCAGATTCAATTCCTTGATACATGATATAACTATGTTTCTTACGCGTTACGACACTCACATGATTTTTTTCAAGGATTTCTATCAAATAGTCAATATTCGCGTTTGCCATTTCTTTCATTTTGCTATAATTCATCACTTACTAAAATTTATATTTCATTTTCTTTGCCTTCATGATAAAGATGAAAGCTATCTTTCATTATAACATCCTCTGAGCAGATATACCATTTTTTTTAAACTTTTGTACTCATTTTTTGATATTTCCCATGAATCAAGTAATAAATAATCCACACAACAATGACCGCTGGAGCACTATAAAGATAGAGGTTACGGAAACCAAGCATTCCTTTACCAAGCATTGGGATAATCGCTCCCAAAACAATCGGTCCGCCACCAACACCAAGGTCAAGGAAACCAAAGAATGTTGAAGTCGCCACACCAATCCGGTCTTTACTTGAATCCCGAATAGCCACAGCTTGCCCAAATGGAGCAACGCCACCATAGCCAAGTCCAAAAGCACCACCAGCAATCAATAAAACAACAAAGCCAGTTCCTGAGTTGAAGAAGCCAGCAATCCCAACAAGCAACATCGCCACAGCAAAGAAGACAAATGTTGGATTAAAAATCCAGTTATCCCCTTTGGTATCAAACAAACGACCTGTAAACGGACGTGAAAGGAAGATAAAAATAGCATACATTGTGAAGAAAAGTGAACCAGCCAGTGGAATATTAAGATCCGTTGAGAATGAACCCATTCCTGTCAAGATAGCAGAGTCGATAAAGCCCGCCAGAAAAGCAATGATTGAGATTGGAAGGGCTGATTTTTCGATGTAGCGTTCGATTCCTTTAGGCTGATGAGCCAGCGCAGTTGCCCGTTCTTCTGCTGAAAATTCTTTCACACGAACAAAGAAAATCATCACGAAAGTCAAGACCAATAAAATAAGTGCTAATCCCAAAAGCGATCCAAAACCAAACGATGAATAAATCATGATTGAGAGCGCTGGTCCAACCGCAGCAGCAAGAGTAACAGATAAAGCGTAGTAACCAATTCCTTCACCACGACGTGAAGCTGGGACAACGTGACCCGCAATAGTTCCTGATGCTGTTGCACCAATCCCAAATCCTGCCCCTTGAATAATTCGAATAATAAAAAGTAAAGGGATATTAGTCGTCACATAATAACCCAAAGTCAAAATAAGAAAGATTAAGCCGCCAATATAAAGCAGTTTTTTCATTCCAAGCTTAGTGATATTAATCCCTGTCCATACTCGACCAATCAAAGCCCCAATAACAAAGACACTTGATAAAGAAAGGCTGACAACGGTAGATTGATGTAATTGTTGAAGCGCATAAGTCCCAATTGATGAAGTTAAAACATAAAATACGATATAAAATAAAAAACTAATAAGTGTGTTGATGATGAAAGTAGGGGTAAAGATACTTTCTTTTTTCATGATTCTTTCCATTTCTATATTAACGACTCTGGGCCGTTTTTTTGTAGTCTAAGCAACTATTTTCTGACAATAAGCGTGTTGCAAGCGGCATGAGTGACAATATAAGAAGCAACTGACCCAACGATAACACGTTCAATATAACTAATTCCTGTGGCACCTACGACAATCAAATCTATTTTTTCTTCTTTAGGAATTTTTGTTGCCATCATAATTTTTGGTGAACCGTACTCTAGCACTGTGCGAACTTTAGCTACTCCTGCAACTTTGGCTTCTTCAGCAAATTGTTTAAGCAGTATCTTTGTCCCTTTTTCATGGCGTTCTTCCGCCAACGTATCATAAGTATTGACCGCTAAAAATGAACGTTGCTCAATGACATTTGCCAAAATAAGTTCGGCATCATTGCGTTTTGCAATTCTAACAGCTTCATCAAACGCTTTGAGAGATTCCGCTGAACCGTCCATTCCGACTAAGATTCTTGAATATTTATTTTCCATAATTTTGTTCCTGTATAAAAGGCACAAGAGAAACCTCGTGCCGACTTAGCCAACTGCTGAAATATTTCTTACTTCAAAAGCAAATTTGCCGTCCTCTGTTTTAACAAAGCCGTGTTGATGAGAAACATACTCAATAGCTTCATCCATATCAGCAAAGTCTTGAACGACACTGCGGATTTTTACGTCACCTACATAATTAGGCATTGAGTCTTCTTCGTATGAAGAGAGTCCTTTAAATTCGAATTTCATCTTGAAATTCCTTTCTGATTGAGATTTTTTGATATTGGCAGCAAGTCTTTGTTGTCCAATGTTTAAAACTTACTCACTTATTCTAAACAAAAGTTCAACGTCTTGCGCTAACAATTTTTGATACCAAATTTTGATAACAATTTTTGATAACATTTGTTACTATTAATGTAATTAAAAAATACTGACCTGTTGAGTCAGTATTTTTCATTTTCACTATCAGTATCCGTGCGCACCCATAGGGAGGATTTCGATACTTTCTTGTTCTTTATTTTGGCGTTTCTTGGCCGTTGCCATCATCAAACGAATGCGGTTAAGCTGGTTGACCGCAGAAACTCCTGGATCGTAATCAATAGGTGCTAAATTAGCTCCTGGATATTGACGACGCAACTCTTTAAGCATTCCCTTACCTACAATATGGTTAGGCAAGCAGCCAAAAGGTTGAAGGCAGACAATATTCATCACTTTCTTTTGCAAAAGCTCAATCATCTCCCCAGTTAAAAACCACCCTTCTCCCGTATGATTGCCCACGGAGATGATTTCTTCAGTATTTGCCGCAATTTCATAAATACTCTCAATGCCATCAAATCGTTCTGAAGCACGCAGGGCCTTATCCATCGGTTTTTCCATCATGTTGATGATGCCTAAGAGTGTTTTGGCCATGAGTTTATTTTTCTTAGCAAATTCTAATTCGTCTGTTTTCCAGATTTGATTGTAGAGGCTGTAGTTCATAAAGCCAATCAAGTCAAGGACAACCGCTTCGCCTCCTTCTTCTTCGATGATTGACACAATATCGTTATTGGCTGTTTTGCTGTATTTCACAAGGATTTCACCGACGACTCCAACACGGGGTTTTTGAATCTTCAATAGAGGAATTTGATCAAATTCACGAATAATTTGTTTCATGTTTCGGTTAAATTCAAAAATTGAGGCTGTTTTAACATTATGCTGTGCTTTTTCTAGCCATTTGGCGTGTAAAGCATTGACTGAACCTTCAATTGCCTCGTAAGGACGTGTCCGATAAACCACGCGCTCGAACAAATCGCCATAAAGCACGGCAATCATAAAACGTGTCAAGAGCGGTACGGTGAACTTAAAGCCTTTTTCCGTTCCTTGATTACCCATAGAGAGTGAAACGACTGGTACTTGAGGGAAGCCAGCATCAACCAACGCTTTTCGCAAGAGAGGAATATAGTTTGTTGCCCGGCAACCTCCACCAGTCTGGGTCATCATAACCGAGGTGTTATTGACATCGTATTCACCAGATTGGAGGGCTTCAATGAGCTGACCAATGGTAATAATGGCTGGGTAACAAGAGTCATTATTAACAAATTTTAGACCGTTGTTGACTGAGCTTTGCGTCTCGGGTAAACAAACCACATGATAGCCTGAGGCTGCAAAGGCAGTGTCAAGCAAGCCTTCTTGATGAATTGGACTAAGCATTGGCATTAAGAGGGTATGTTTTTTCATCGTCTTACTGTCAAAAATCGGTGCTTGCGGTGCAATTTCTTTGATTTCAGCCCCATCGGTTGCTTCGATATTGTGACGAGTGCGTTCTAAAACAGCTGCTTTTAAACTGCGCAAACGAATACGAACCGCTCCCATATTACTTCCTTCATCGATTTTGAGGACGGTATAGAGTTTGTTATGCGCGCGCATGACTTCTTCTACCTGGTCGGTTGTCACCGCATCGAGTCCACAACCAAAACTGTTGAGCTGAACGAGTTCAAGATTTTTATTTTTACAAACAACTTGAGCAGCTGCATAAAGGCGAGAGTGGTAAACCCATTGGTTAACAACGCGCAGCCCGTTGACTTCTTCAAGATGCGAAATAGAGTCTTCGGTCAGGACATGAAATCCTTCTTGAGTGATGATATCAGCGATACCATGATTAATCTCAGGATCCAAATGATAGGGGCGACCAGCTAAAACAATCGCTTTTTCTTTATTCAGGTTGATCTTAACCAGCAGGTCTTCAGCTTTTTCACGAAGGTCATTTTTGAAAGCTTCCAATTCTTCAAATCCATGATTGATGGCTTGCTCCACCTTCGCTTTGTCAAATTCAAAGCCTTGTTCTTTCAGCGCTTTATAGATATTATTGACTACGCTTGTGCGATTGGCAAGGTTGAGGTAAGGGTGTAGATAGTTGACTTGCCCTTCACGAATTTCGTCAATATTATTTTTGATGACTTCTGGATAAGATTGAACGATTGGACAATTATAATGATTTTGAGCATTTTTTTGTTCTTCTTGTTCATAGAGAACTGCTGGATAGAAAATGTTAGGCACTTCTTGTTTAATCAGCGCCATGATATGTCCGTGCGCCATTTTTGCTGGATAACAAACGGTGTCGGAAGGAATGGTTTCAATGCCTCCTTCAAAGAGTTCCTTGTCTGAGCGAGGACTGAGTACAACACGAAAACCAAGGTCGGTAAACATGGTGTGCCAAAGGGGATAATTTTCGTACATATTAAGTACGCGTGGAATACCAATTTCGCCCTGTGTTTGTTTTTTCTTGGATAAGCTGTGGTAACGGAAAAGTTTTTTGTATTTGTAATCAACAAGGTTTATTTTCTTATCTTGGCGATCGATTTTTACCTTGGTTGCTTTTTCTGCACCACGTTCACAGCGATTTCCTGTGACAAATTTACTCCCGTCATTGAAAACTGTTAAGGTCATTTTACAGTTGTTTTCACAAAGTCCACAGACCATAAATTCTTTGTGTGTTTGAAAGCTTTCAAGCTCATCAAGAGTGAGTAATTCTGAGGATTTGCCGACTTCTTCATTATCCAAAGAAATCAAAGCACAGCCGTAAGCGCCCATGAGTCCTGCGATGGAAGGACGGACAACTTGGCGTTCAGAAATTTTTTCAAAGGCACGCAAAACGGCTTCGTTGTAGAACGTTCCACCTTGAACGACGATTTTTTCACCTAATTCTTCGGGACGTTTGACTTTGATGACTTTGTAGAGGGCGTTTTTGATGACCGAATAAGACAGGCCAGCAGAAATATCACCTACTGTGGCACCTTCTTTTTGAACTTGCTTGACTTTTGAATTCATAAAAACGGTACAACGCGAGCCAAGATTGACTGGATGTTCAGCAAGCAAGGCTTTGCTGGCAAAATCACGGACATCGTGCTTGAGCGAATTGGCAAAAGTTTCGATAAAAGAGCCGCAACCTGACGAGCAAGCTTCGTTAAGGGAAATCGAGCTAAGCGCACCATCGTTTATCCGCATGGCTTTCATATCTTGCCCACCAATATCAAGGATAAAATCAACTCCTGGGTTGAAATAATCAGCGGCTTTGTAGTGCGCCATTGTTTCTACTTCACCGTAGTCCACATGAAGTCCTGCTTTAATCAAGTGTTCGCCGTAACCTGTCACGGTTGATTTAGCGATGTAGACTTCTGCGGGCATTTTACCATAAAGGTCTTTGAGGACAGTAATGACTGACTCCAGTGGTTCACCGTTGTTGGAGCCATAGTGGTCGTAAAGAATATTTCCTTCATCATCAATGAGGACAATTTTTGTGGTTGTTGAACCTGCATCTATGCCTAAAAAAGCTGCGCCAGAGTGTTCGGCTAAATTTTTATAATGAGCGGTGGCTTTGGCATGACGAGCACGAAATTCGTCAAGTTCAGCTTGATTTTCAAAGAGTTTATCCATGGTGTCTTGCGGAATGAGGCTATCAGAATGGTCATTTTCAAGACTATGAATCAATTCGGCTGCTGTTTTTTGGGTGGTTTCGTCGTAGAGAGCAGCACCCATTGCGACAAAAAGTTGTGGATTTTCAGGAAAAATGACTTGCTCTGGCGTGAGATTGAGCGTTTCGATGAAACGTTTGCGCAGTTCGCTCATGAAAAAGAGCGGGCCTCCAAGAAAAGCGATGTTCCCTTTGACTTTACGGCCTGATGCCAGTCCAGCAATGGTTTGATTGACTACGGCTTGGAAGATACTGGCTGCAATGTCTTCACGGCGGACGCCTTCATTGAGCAAGGGTTGAACGTCGGTCTTAGCAAATACGCCACAACGTGAGGCGATGGGATAGAGTTTTTCATAGCCTTTGGCCAGTTCGTTAACTCCGTTAGCATCAACTTTGAGGAGGGCAGCCATTTGGTCAATGAATGCCCCTGTCCCGCCAGCACAAGTGCCGTTCATGCGCAATTCTTGGGTGCCATTGTCAAAGAATGTCATCTTGGCATCTTCGCCACCCAGCTCAATCATAACGTCGGTTTGGGGGATAAATTTTTCAATGGTGATGCTACTTGCAATCACTTCTTGAACGAACGGAACGCCAATGACTTCAGCAAGTCCCATACCGCCTGAACCTGTAATGGCAAGCGCCAAGGGGAGATTACCATGTTCTTCAATGAAGTCTTTTAAAACTTTGATTGTGGCGGCTTTGACATCGGAAAAATGGCGCTCGTAACGAGAAAAAATGAGCTGGGGTGACTGCTCGTCTGCGGAGAGTGAAGGGTTCTCTGATAGACTTTCAGTATCAAAAACGACGAGTTTGACCGTGGTCGAACCGACGTCGATACCGGCTTTATATGTAAAATTTGGCATGATAGATGTCTCCTAGTTATGTGAGAAAAATCTGCTGTGTCCGCTCGAGCAAGAGAATTTGCTGACGGAAAGTATGAAATGATTTTCGTCAGTAATTTCTCTGCTGACGAAAATTGCGGAATGATAAGTGACATATTTTTGACGAATTTGACCCTTTTTTTCGGCAAATTTGCAGTTTGTTTAGCAGCAAATTTATCTTTTGGACGCCAAAATTGGGGAAAGCTCGTTGATGCTGTCTTTTTCTATTTTATCAGCTCTTGGTGCTTTGCCAAAATGTTTTCTGACAGGATGTTGCTTATCTTATCTTATGTTTATTTTATCATGTCTGAAAATATTTTCAACCAGCAAAAAAGGCGTGGTTGTCACATAAACGACAGTTTTCCGAGAGCTGTTGATTATGTTAAAGTTGTTTGACATCAAATGACAAATAGTTTTGACTTCATTCGCAAATGACTTTAGTCTTTTTTTCGTCTATAATAGTACTAAAGGCCTGTTGTAAAATTTGGTAAAGCGCCACAGGCAAGTTTCACAAGATTAGAAAAGAATAATGCTATGGTTAAAACCGATGATTTGCGTGTCAAACGAACGAAAAAGTTAATCAATCAAGCTTTTTTCGCCCTTCTACGCAAGAAAAATTTTGAAAAGATTTCCATTCAAGAAATTGCCGATTCGGCGATGATCAATCGGGCGACTTTTTATGCGCATTATGCGGACAAACAGGATCTTTATGACAGTTTGATTGACCAGTTTTTGGCGAATTTTACAGACATTTTGGATGCTCAAAATTTGGTGGATGGCAACAACCTTCATGTCAAGGAAATTGAAGGAGTGCTGACGCGTTTTTACGATTTTGTGCGTGAAAATCCAGAGGTGGCGCAGGTGATTACCGACCGAGCGCACGACCAAAATTTGCTGGATCGGTTTTTGGAAATCTTGTCTGAGCGCTACACAGAGCTCTTTACCAAGCTTGAAGTGCGTGAAAAAGATGTGATTGTGCCAAATGATTTTGTGATTGCTTACATCAGTTCCATTTTGGTGGGAACACTCGATTGGTGGGTCACTTCTTCTAAAAAAATGTCTGCGAAAAATTATGCACATTTGATTATCAAATTGATTTCCAATGGTCATTTGACCGTGCTTGGGGTCAATATTAACCGCGAAAATTAAGAGAGAATTTGCTGACGGAATTTTCGTCAGTAATTTCTCTAAATAAAAAATCCCCGAAGGGATTTTTTTTGATCAATGACTCACTGCTTTTTCAACATTTCGATTTCTGACAAATGCAAGGGGCGATAAGCCCCTAGTTCCAGCGTTTCATCCAGTGCAAGCTCCCCCATGCGAATGCGCTTGAGGTAGAGCACGTACATCTCGACAGCTTCAAACATTCTTTTGACTTGATGAAATTTTCCTTCATGGATAATGACGCGAATTTCACTCACCCAGCCTGATTGGCTGTCACTTTCATAACTTTTTTCCACAAAAAGTTCACCTGGGCGGGCTTTTTCGCCATTTTTCAGGGTCAAACCTGCAGCAAATTGGCGAATGATTTCCGCCGTTACTTGACCGTCAATTTTAGCAAAATATTCTTTTTCAACGTGTTTTTTTGGCTGGGTCAAATCATGACCGAGCGCTCCATCATTGGTCAAAATGAGCAAACCTTCGGTGTTTTTGTCCAATCTTCCAACAGGAAAAATATCGCTGCGAAAATCTTTGTCCTCCAAAAGCTGCACTACTGTCTTAAAAAGATTATCTTTAGTCGCCGAAACCACACCCTGTGGCTTGTTGAGCAAGTAATAATAAAACTCTTGATAGCTCAAAACTTCCCCATCAAAAGCGACTTCGCGTGAATTTTTGTCGACCTGAAAACGACCGTCACGCTGGACTGTTCCAGCCACCGTCACGCGCCCTTTTTTCAGTAAAACCTTGACTTCACTGCGGCTGCCAAGTCCTGCTTGCGCTAAAAATTTGTCTAATCTCATGATTTCATTATATCAAAAAATTTTAGGAGTTGACATTGCGGAATATTAGTGCTATATTTGTCACAACAGCTAGTTGACATTATATAGTAGTGGAGAGGTAAGTATTTTAAATGACTGAAATAAGTCCACAATTGCTCAAAGGACCCCTTGACGGTGCTCTTTTGCTTGTCATTTCGCAGAGTGAAACCTACGGTTATGAAATTACTGAAAAGTTAGAGCAGTTAGGTTTTCTCTCCATTGCCGCAGGAACGATTTATCCGATTTTACAAAAATTAGAACGTGAAAAAATGATCCAAGGTGAGATGCGAAAATCACAAGAAGGCCCCAAACGTAAATATTTTACCATCACAACCGCCGGTCAAAATCGACTCAAAACCTTTTTAGCGGACTGGCAAGCATTGACGCAAGCTATGCAAAATCTCATCAAGGAGGTTTCCAAATGAAAGTTTATCGTGAATTGAAAAATGGAATCAGAGAACACCAAGAAAACAAATCTATTTTTTCCCAACTCAATAAAGATAACCAGAAATACTTGACCGATTTTATCCGATTTTCAACACAAAAAGCAGATGAATTGTGTAAAGACGACCGTGAGCTCACTATCTATTCCGATATTATTGAAGCGCAAAAAAATAATTTGAACGCCGAAAAATTCTTTGGGATAAGTGCCAAAGAATTAGCTGAACAAATGGTTAAAGAATTACCTAATAAAAACATCTGGAAAACAATAATTATCTCTGGACTTCTGAATTTCATTGCCTTTAGCTTAATAAGCTTGCTCCTTTTCAGAAGCAACCTCAAATCAAGCGATTATTGGAGCTTTGTCCTTTTTGTTATCTTAGGAACATTTGTAAACAGCTTTCTTCGGATTTGGATTAGCCGATTATTGATTGAAAAATCGCAAAAAGTAAGGAGAAATACTACTTTTGCGATTCAGATTCTAGTCGTCCTCCTCCTTATCGGTGGACTTTATCTTTTAATTGGTAAAAAATAATCATTGCTAGAAAGGAATCTTATGAAAATTTCTCAAAACCGCAAAGAAAGAAAAGCAGCCTTTCAATCAGACAACTTCCACCTGAATGCCCTTAGTCCTGAAAACAAAAGCTACTACCAAGAATTTCTCGGCTCTTATGCCAGCCAAGCGACCTTTGGCAATACCAAGAGAGGACTGCAACACGATAAGCTTCCTCGAAAAATTTTGAATGAAATCTGGCAAGCTCAACAAAATGGGATTTCCGCACACTCTCATTTTGGCCTTTCTGCAAATGAACTTGCCCTCACTATGGTCAAAGATACATCAAAAAGGGTACAAAAAGTCCAACTGATCATTATTTTTATTGCCTTACTCGTTGGCATTTTCTTCACAATCACACAAAAAGACTGGCAATATTTGACCTTCTGGATTTTTGGTGTAGGCATTGCTGCCATCAATTATTTTAATCCTCAAATTTTTAACCGCCACCCGCAAAAAATCAGAAGAAAATGGCGCTACTTTTTCTATTTAATCTGGTTTGTCATCTGCATGACCCTCAACTCACTGCTCTTTCATTTATCTGGTTGGTAAAGGAGAAATTTATGAAAACTTCAGATTTAATCAAAGAAAACAATGCTTTACGGGAACAACTTTCTTTGGATATACATCATTCATTTTTAAGGCAGTATCTGACAAAACTTTCTGATATAATGAGTTCAGTATTAAATGAAAGAGGAATTTTCAATGGGAATTTTTAGTCCAAGCGCAGCCAATTTCAATGTTGGCGAAACTGCACTACTCGAGCAACTCATCAACTTAATTTTAAATCCTGAAACAACCAAAGATGAGCGTGCAGCCTTGACAACTGCCAAAAAAGCACTGGAGCAAAAAACCAGTGTGGCAAAAGTAGTCAATGATTTATTGAACGAGCTTATGCTTGCTGCTGTCGGCTTAAAAATGTCTCCCGAAATGAAGAGTTTTTACAGCAAGCTCTACAATAACCGCTCAGCGCTCAAAGCGCTAGAAACTGGCGCTGCTGGCTCTACACTTTTGTTTTCTCTCTTTGGATAAGCAGAAAATTTACTGACGGATTGATTAAAAACAGAAAAAATGCTGACGAAAATTTACGTCAGCATTTTTTCTATCATTCACCGTAAACATCAGCATCACTCAGTTTGAAAATCACTAAAGTTTCTGGTGGATAAGCCGAAAGTTGATTGGCAAAAGTGTCGTCATCATCTTTTTTGACTTTTGCTTTGAGTGTAATGGTCACTTTTTGATGTTCTTCGACCAGTTGGTCGTAAATTGAACGCAAATCAGCAATATCTTGACTGCTTGCTTTGGGCAAAACAGTGTATTTGGCGTAATCTTCATCAAACCAAGAACCTTCTTTTTCAAAATCAACTGACGAATTTTCCCGAATTTGCAGTTTCGCTGAAATGTCATAATCAAAGCCTTGTTGCTCAATGAGTTTGGCAATTTTGACCATGGCCTCATAATTTCCAGCAGCCTTAAGTTTAAGGGTTGCTTTATAAGGAATCCCCGCCAACTCAAAACGTCCAGCAATCGCAAAAGGATCAGCCTCTGCACCCTTGTCATCAAGGGCAGGGGGCGCAAAATTGACCCCAATCGAATATCCGCGTGTGAGCAGTTGTTCGTACTGGCTCACCACCTCTTCGAGTTCAAGTCCGTCAATAAATTCATTAAATGTGCGCTCAGTCAGCTTGTTATTTTCAGCAGCTTCTTCTTTAGGATAAATAATTTTTACTTGATAAGTCATAGAGCTATTATAACACATTTGACAAAGCGACGATACTTCGTTTATGTCCTGCCTTTGGTACAGTAATTCCTCTTGTCAGAAAAAAATCAACACTTAATCAAAGTTAATTAGATTATAAATTTCTAAATCATTTATTTTTAATAGCGTGTTGTTCTCGATTTAGCGGCGAACAGTAGCCGATTATTCCCGCAAAAACTCGTAGCAAGCCTGCAATTAAAATAATCACAAAAAGCGAAATATTTTTTTCAACTAAAAAGCCTCCTAAAAATGCTCCGATTGGAATACTAACATATGAAATAGTTCGTGTCACACTAACAACTCGTCCTAATAAATTTTTTTCCACTACCCTTTGACGTAAGGTAAAATAAGCGACAACATTCAAATTACCAAAAACTCCAGTCAGAGCCAGAAAAGTAGCAATAATAGTAAAGTTTGTTGTGAAATAAATGCCAATCGTTGCCAACCCTGCAAGTAAAGTGGCATTTGCAATAATTTTTCCAGCAGAAATGCGCGAAATAACTCTTGGTGCAATCAGCACACCCACTAATGCTCCTAACCCTATACTACTTATAATTAAACCATAGGTAGCTGAGCTTCCATGAAGGGTGTGTAAAACAAAAAAAGCAAGATTCGCTTGATAAAGATTAATTGCAAAATTTGTAATCAAGAAGAGGAGAGAACCTGTCCAAACCACTTTATTTTTTCGAGCAGCTGAAAATCCTGTTGAAATATCTTTCCAAATTGAGTTTGATTTTTTAGTAATAACTGATTGATCTGGAATTCTGAGTGCCAGTAAACCTGCCAACAAAAAACTAAGTGCGTTAAACCATAAAAGGTAGATAGGCGACACAATCAAGATTAAAGTTCCTGCAATCATAGGCCCAACTAAACTTAGTGTATTATCAACACCTTCAATCCATGAATTAACCTGGGAGAGTTTCTTTTCCTCGACAACTTGAGGAATTAAACTATTAAATGCGGGGTGCGTTAAAGGTTCAACGGATGAGAGTAGAAAAGATGCCATATAAACAAGAATCATATGGATTTGAGATTGGCTAAGTTCAAAAATAAGAAAAAATGAAAAAAAGAGTGAAGCAAAGTATCCCCAATAAATAATTTTTGTTTTTCTCATTTTATCTGCAAGAACCCCACCATAAATTGTGAAAATAATCCAAGGAATAAAAGTTACACCATACAATGTCGCCATTTGATAGGCGGAGCCTGTTTTATTAAAAATGATTACAGGGACTGCGATTTGCTGTAACCAATTACCAATTGCTGAAATCCCAAAAGCAGAAAGCAAAAAATAATAGGCTTTATCCATGTCCACCTCCACACACCTTACAGTTTTTATCCAGTCCCCAAGTCTCAGCTATACTTGTTTCCATCGTATTGAAGTTAATCGATTTTAATTTTCCAAGTGCTGTTAATTCTCCAATTCCAGTGATATACTTAACTAATTCCACACATAAAAATCCTGTAATTGTGGATACAAGTGGTACCAAGGCGGTATTATCTCCAGTTAAATCAAGGCGTCGTCTTTCTTCTAAAATAGCGTAAGAAACAGGATTTTCATCTTTCACACTATTTTTCCAACATTCAATACAACCTGTTTGATGAGGAATAATTGTATAGTGCATTGCCCTTTGCGCCTCAAGTCCCGCACAAAATAGAGGAACATTTAGCTTTAGAATCGCTTCATTTACCCACCCTGCCAGTAACATTTTAGGGCGATCTGCGACTAAAATAAGAGCATCAAATCCTTTAAATTCTTCTTCAATATCCCTAGCGCTTCCAATTTTTTTCTCTGTAACTTCAAAATTGACCTCAGGATTAAATGCCGCAATCCTTTTTTGTGCCAATTTTGCTTTACTCTTACCGATATCTTCAAAATTATAAAGAATTTGTCGATTAAGATTAGAAATATCAACCTTATCAAATTCTACAGCCTTTATTGTTCCAAATCCAAGCCCCGCTAGGTCATAAACAATATGAGAACCCAGCCCTCCGAGACCTATAATTCCAATTTTAGCGTTGCATATTTTCTTTTGGGCTAAAAATTTATTATCTGATAGTGTTGAAAATGAAGAGAAGAAATTAATATTTCTATGATATCTTTCTAATTCATAAGGAGTTAAAATATCTGAACCAATTAAGTTCACATCTTCTATAAAACCATCTTTACTTATGCTATCAATGGCTTCTCTGACATCTTTTTTAGAATATTGAGGAAAATCTAATGAGATTTGCTTTGCAATTTCCTCTACCGTTAACCTCCCATCAAGCAACTTTATCAGACGACTAATTGCTCCATCACTATCATCATATTTTGTGATTTCTCCAAATCCACCAACATAGACCTTTTTCTTCATAAACACAACAGGATACGCTTTTTTCATTTTAGGCTTCACTTTATTTATATCCATAAATTTTCCTTCACTTTCAAAGAAAAAGTCTGCAAAGCAGACTTTCATTAAATTGTCCTAGAGTGATGTTAATATCGCTCGAACCTTAACCTTCAAGTACTAAACCGGCAACACTTGATTTCATGGTTTCTTTTTTAAGCATAATGCCACCTCTTTCTTTGATAGATAGAGTAATGAAAGACCATGGATATTCATTACAAGAGTCATTATACTGCTATAATTCTGAAAAAACAATATATTGCGATTATATAATTTTTATAGTATCTATAAATTTTATTTATAGTAAATTTTACAAATAAATTTCATTTGACAAAGCGACGATACTTCGTTTATGTCCTGCCTTTGGTACAGCAATTTCTCTTATCAGAAAAAAATCAGCACTTAATTGATAAATTTAGGCGTATCGACTAGGAAAATCAAGCTTTTTGCGTTAAAATAGTCTTTATGAGTTTAACACAAGAATTTGATACAATCGCGGCGATTTCAACGCCGCTTGGCGAAGGAGCTATTGCTATCGTTCGCCTGTCTGGAACGGATGCGCTAAAAATTGCGCAAAGCGTTTTTAAAGGAAAAGATTTGGCAAAAGTTGCCAGTCATACCATCAATTATGGCCACATTTTTGAAGCAGAACGCTTGGTTGACGAGGTCATGGTTTCGGTCATGCGCGCACCCAAAACGTTTACACGCGAAGATATTGTCGAGATTAACACCCACGGTGGGATTGCTGTGACGCAAGAAATCTTGCAACTTTTGTTGCGCTCTGGCGCACGTCTGGCCGAACCTGGTGAATTTACTAAACGGGCCTTTTTGAATGGCCGTATTGACTTGGCCCAAGCCGAATCTGTCATGGATTTAATCCGGGCAAAAACAGACAAAGCCGCACACATTGCCGTCAAACAGCTTGATGGCTCCTTGTCCCACATGATTAACAACATCCGTCAAGAAATCCTTGAGAGCTTAGCCCAAGTTGAGGTCAATATTGACTATCCCGAATACGATGACGTGGAAACAATGACTTCACAGATGTTGTTAGAGAAAACAAGCCATTTTGAGCAACTTTTAGAAACTTTGCTCGCCACTGCCAAAAGAGGAAAAATTCTCCGTGAAGGCTTGAAAACAGCCATTATCGGACGACCAAACGTCGGAAAATCCAGTCTTTTAAACCAACTTTTACGAGAAGAAAAAGCGATTGTCACAGATATTGCGGGTACTACGCGCGACACCATCACTGAATTTGCCAATATCGGTGGCGTCCCTCTGGAATTGATTGATACAGCCGGTATTCGCGAAACTGATGATTTGGTTGAATCTATCGGTGTGGAGCGTTCCAAAAAAGCACTGGCTGAGGCTGATTTAGTCCTTCTCGTCCTCGATGCCTCTAACGGCTTGACAGCAAAAGATATGGAGCTTTTAGAACTCTCCAAAAATTCCAACCGCATCATCTTGCTCAATAAAACAGACCTCCCTGAACAACTTGATGTCACTCAACTTTCGAGCGATTTCATTCGGATTTCAGCCCTGAAAAATGAAAATCTGGAAGCCGTTGAGCAAAAAATCAATAGTATCTTCTTTGCCGGCGAGATTGAAGCCAAAGATGCGACCGTCCTCTCCAACGCTCGCCATATCGGCCTCGTTGAACAAGCACTGGAGGCGCTCAAAGAAGCCAACAATGCGTTGGCATTAGGATTGCCTGTCGACTTAGTCCAAGTAGACATCACGCGCTGTTGGCAACTTCTGGGCGAAATCACTGGTGAAGCCGCTCCTGATGAGCTCATTACCCAACTTTTTTCACAATTTTGTCTTGGAAAATAAAAAGCGTTCTAACGAGCGCTTTTTTTCTAAGAGAAATTACTGACGGAAATAAATTTAAACTTACGTCAGCATTTTCTCTGATTGAAAATCAATCAAAACCACCATCCACACTGACCTGAGCAATCAGTGCCTTAAAGTCATCAGCGTGCTTAAAAATTTCGACGGCTTCTTGTCTTGCCACTTCCAAAATATTATAATCATTGACCAAATCTGCCGCAATAAATTCTGGTAAGCCTGATTGACGAACACCAAAGATTTCACCAGAACCCCGCATCTTCAAATCTTCTTCAGCCAAAACAAAACCATTTTGTGTTTCACACATGATTTTCATCCGCTGCTTCCCACTGTCCGATTTAGGATTTGCCACCAAAATGGTATAGGACTTCTTACTTCCACGTCCCACGCGGCCCCGCAACTGATGCAACTGGGACAAGCCAAAGCGATCAGCATCCATAATAACCATGATTGTGGCATTGGGCACATCGACTCCAACTTCAATAACTGTTGTTGAGACCAGAATATCCAGTTTTTTCGCCTTGAAATCCTGCATAATTTGATCTTTTTCGTCATTTTTCATCTTTCCATGCAAAAGACCAATTTGAGCAAATAGACCAAAATAATCCGTCAATTCACTATAAAGTGCTTCCGCATTTTTTAGATCCAACGCTTCCGATTCCTCGATTAAGGGCGACACAAAATAAACCTGTGGTGTTGAATCATCTTGAGCGCCCTGACTCAATTCCTTTTTGATCCATGCCAATACCTCGGAAAACTGTTCATGTTTAACCCAGCGCGTCGTGATGGGCTGACGTCCCTTCGGCAATTCATCAATAATAGAGACATCCATATCGCCAAAAGCTGTAATCGCAAGCGTTCGTGGAATCGGTGTCGCCGTCATCATCAGTACATCTGGATTTTGCCCTTTTTCCCGCAAAATCTTCCGCTGATTGACCCCAAAGCGGTGCTGCTCATCCGTAATCACAAGACCAAGATTATAAAAATCAACCCCATCCTGAATCAAAGCGTGCGTCCCAACCACCATGTGCGTATGGCCACTCGCCAAATCCGCCAAAATATCTCGCCGTTGAGCCGCCTTCAAACCAGAAACCAAAAGTGAAATCTTCAGCTCTGGAAAAAGTTGCCGCAAGTTGGCATAGTGCTGCCTCGCTAAAATTTCAGTAGGAACCATGATTGCTGCCTGAAAATTAGCCAAACAAGCAGCATACATCGCTAAAGAAGCCACCACCGTTTTCCCCGAACCCACATCCCCTTGGAGCAAACGATTCATGTGATAAGACGACTTCATATCCACCAAAATTTCATCCAAAGCCCGTTTTTGCGCTCCGGTCAGTTCAAAAGGCAACTCAAAAATCTTATCTTCCACTTCTCGCTCATCAAACTCCACTTGTAGACCAGCTCGACCAGATTTTTCTTTATGTTTCAATGCCTGAAGCTTAAGTTGAAACATGAAAAGTTCTTCAAATTTCACCCGGCGTAAGGCCTGTTTGTGTGCCGCCATGTCCTCAGGAAAATGCATGGCCCGCACTGCTTCTTGCCGGCCCATCAGTCGATATTTCGTCAGCAAAAACTCTGGCAAATTTTCCGACAACTCTGCCAAAAGTCCCGAATCAAAAACTTGCTGAATCACTTTAACAAGGGTACTTTGCTTCATTCCAGCCGTCAAATGATAAACTGGCTCCAAACGTGCGCTAGAAGTTGCATCGACAGCCGGATCCAATTGTCCAACCACCTTCACCCCTAAAAGTTGCTGTTTAGCCCGTTCCCATTTGCCATAAACAGCAATCTCTTGACCCACTTCTACCTTGTCAGCCAAATAAGGCTGATTGAAAAAGCTGACGGCGACCACAGCTTCATCTTGTTTGATTTTAAAAGAAAGACGATTACGCTTGAATCCATAATACTGTACATTTGCTGGGGTAACCACCTTACCGATGATCGTTGCCTTCTCCCCATCAAGTAATTCAAGTACCGATCGGCCAGCGAAATCTTCATAACGAAATGGAAAATAAAGGAGTAAATCCTGCACTGTAAAAATCCCCAATTTATGGAAATTTTCTACGGATTTTGGCCCCACTCCTTTCAAAAATTGGACGGAATCTGTAAGTTTCATGCTTTCATTATAGCATACCCTACAAGCGAACCTCCACAGATGACGACCTAACGCAGTAAAAACACCACTTTTTTATCCTCTTTAGGCAAGTTTTACGAATTTACACAAAAAAACCGCCAAAGTGATTAAATCACATCCAGCGGTAATCTTTAGGCTTTCTTAACGACAGATCCTTTCAGACCAATCGCACCAAATCCAGTAATTTTTGAATCAATAAAATGTTCATTTTTGCCATCTGGATTGATTCGAATATTTTTGACCTTGGTTCCTTGTTTAATCGGTTTTGGCATCCCCTTAACTGGTAAATCTTGCACAATAACCACATCATCACCCGTTTCAAGCGGATTACCGAGACTATCAAGGACAATAAATTTTCCAGCCGCTTCAAGTTCATCTGCCGTAAATTCATTGCCACATTCCGAACAACCAAATGTTGTATCTGATAATTCATAAGTATATTCACTCGAACAATGAATGCATTTTGGTGTTTCCATTTTTCCTCCATAAAACTAACAAAAAACCGTCAAAAGACGGTTTTTTGATGTTCGCTCGCGAACCTTGCTTCTAAACAGCTCAAGCCGTAAGAATCAATGGCTTATTTAGCGATTTTAGCGAAGTATTCAAGAGTACGAACAAGTTGTGCAGTGTATGACATTTCGTTATCATACCAAGCAACTGTTTTAACGAGTTGTTTGTCGCCAACTGTTGTAACTTCAGTTTGAGTTGGGTCGAAGATTGAACCGTGTGAATCACCGATGATGTCGCGTGAAACGATTTGGTCAGCGTTGTAACCGAATGATTCGTTTTCAGCAGCTTTCATAGCAGCATTTACTTCGTCAACAGTAACTGATTTAGAAAGAATTGAAACCAATTCAGTCAATGAACCTGTTGGTGATGGTACACGTTGTGCATGACCTTGAAGTTTACCGTTCAATTCAGGGATAACAAGACCGATTGCTTTAGCAGCACCAGTTGAGTTAGGAACGATGTTTTCAGCAGCAGCACGAGCGCGACGGAAGTCTCCACCACGGTGTGGGCCATCAAGAAGCATTTGGTCACCAGTGTAGCTGTGGATTGTAGTCATTGTACCAACTTCAACGCCGAATGATTTGTTCAAAGCGTCAGCCATTGGAGCAAGACAGTTTGTAGTACATGAAGCACCAGAAATTACTGTTTCTGTACCATCAAGGATGTCGTGGTTAGTGTTGAAAACAACAGTTTTAACGTCATTTCCACCAGGTGCAGTGATAACAACTTTTTTAGCACCGTTAGCGTGCAAGTGTTGTTCAGCTTTTTCTTTAGTTGCGAAGAAACCAGTTGCTTCAAGAACGATTTCAGCACCAACTTCAGCCCAGTTGATGTTAGCTGGGTTAGCTTCAGCAGTTACTTTAACGAATTTACCGTTAACTTCAAAACCACCATCTTTAACTTCAACTGTACCATCAAATTTACCTTGAGTTGAATCATATTTCAACAAGTGAGCAAGCATTGCTGGATCTGTAAGGTCGTTAATTGCAACAACTTCAACACCTTCAACATTTTGAATACGACGGAAAGCAAGACGACCGATACGACCGAAACCGTTAATACCAACTTTAACTACCATTAGTAGTTTCCTCCTTATAGGGATTAGATTTTATAAAAGGCGAGCCTTTTAAATTGACTAAGTTAACAATTTAACTTACTCTTTTATTTTATCACTTTTTTAAAAATTTGCAAACATAAACTCCCTTAGAAAGCGCTCTACAAAAGCAACGAAGGCATAAAAGTCGTGAAAGCGTTTAATATTATAAGCCCAGAGCATTCCGTCAGCATTTTTTCTTCTATCCTTAAATCCGTCAGTATTTTCTCTAGAGAACCTCCTTTTCGTCAGTAAAATCTCTACAAAAAAAACTCACTGATAAAGAGATCAGTAAGTTTTTTACTTCTTATTGAATAAACGACCCCAAAAACCTTTAGTTTCTGTAGCATCAGTTGCTTTAATTTGTTCTTGCAACTCCACAAAAAATTGGTTTTGATCTGTCAGCGCTTTTTCCATCAGTTCTTGCTGTTTTTTAATCTGCGCATCTTTTTGGGCAATTTGCTCATCTTTAACCGTTAACTGCTGATCCTTAGACAAAAGCTGAGTGTTTAAACGCTCAATCTCAGCGTTTTTGTCCTTCATCAATGCACCAATCATTTCATAAGCAGCTGAGGCAGCATCCTCAGTTTTGACCGCAAGTTCAACGCCCTTTTTGCCAGACTCTTCCAAAACCTCAGCCTTAGCCGTCACTACTTTACCATATAAATGTTCCAACTCATGAATGCCTTGCGAATTCACCACCGTTACATTTTTCTCGTTTTTTTCGACAAATTGAGCATCGAGCGATTTCACACGTTTATTCATCGCCTGACGTGTTACCCCAAAAAGCTCTGCCAACTCACTTACTGTTTTAGTTTCCATACCATCCATAATACCATATTTTCCGCGATTTATACAACTTTTTATCACAAAAATATTTACATATCACTCTAATATTTATGAGAAATATATTATAATTAAATTATAATACCCCCATAGAAAGGACAGAAAATGAATTATAGAACAGAAAATATCAAAAACTTAGAAACTCACTACGAACTCGACTTAGAAAAAGGCTTAAGTCCCGACCAAGTCGAAAACCATCGCACAAAATATGGTAACAACGAATTCTCCACCCAAAAAGGGCCCAACCTCTTCCAAAAAATTCTCCATCACCTTTTGGAAATAATGAATATTATCCTCCTTCTTGTTGCCGTACTCGCCACCTATTTAGCCTTCATTGGCAATGGAAATTACACCAAAACCATCGTTGTTCTTCTCATTGTCATCATCAATGTCATTGTCTCTACCCTGCAAGAAAGCCGAGCAGAAGCTGCTCTTTCTGCGCTCAAGAAACTCTCCTCTCCCACCTCAACAGTCATACGAAACGGCCAGCGTCAAACCATCGCCTCACGTGAACTCGTTTGTGGTGATTTCATAGAACTCACCGCGGGTGTCCAAATTGGTGCAGACATTCGCTTGCTCAGTAGCAATTCTCTGCAGGTTGACGAATCTTCCCTAACTGGAGAATCCGAACCCATTGATAAAAACGCCAATCTCGAAATCACCACTGAAGTCCCTCTTGGAGACCAACTCAATATGGTCTTCTCAGGAACCAATGTTCTGAACGGAACTGCTCGTGGTATCGTCGTTGCCGTCGGCAATCAGTCACAAATGGGACAAATTGCCACCCTCATTGGCGAGCAGATCAAGGGGAAAACACCCCTCCAAAAACGTATTGATAAACTCGCAAAACGTTTAGCAATCATTGCCTTTGGCGCAGGTGTGCTCATTTTCATCATCAATCTTCTCTATGGAAACGTTCCACTTGTTGATAACCTGATGACCGCAGTCGTCCTCGGAGTTGCCGCTGTTCCCGAAACACTTCCCGTTATCGTCACGTTAAGTTTGATTTACGGTGTCGAAAACATGGCGCAAAAACAAGCCATTATCCGAAATATACCCGCCGTTGAGACTCTTGGTAATGCCACAGTCATCGCCTCTGATAAGACTGGTACACTAACTCAAAACCAGATGACCATTCAAAAGCTCTGGCTTTCAGGTAAGGACATCTGGTCAGGCGGACACCTGTCAGACCACGAAGTTACCCTTATGCAAAACTTCGCCTATGCCTCAAACGCCACAGCTCAATTAAAAAATGGAGAATGGGAAGTTCACGGCGATCCCACCGAAGCAGCCATTATCCGCTTCTTGATCACCCATAATCTCTATCACCCCGAAAAAGCGCCCAAGCGCCTAGCTGAGTTTCCCTTTGATAGCTCGCGCAAAAAGATGTCCGTAGTCATTGCCCATCCTCAGTACAAAGGACGCTACATGGTGTTAACCAAAGGAGCCTTTGACCGCCTAGCTCCAACTAGCCAACATCTCACCCATCATCCGCACATTCTCAACATTGATGGTACAACTGCCCTTCAACCCGATCCCGAAGAAGCCCTCCTTGCCGAAGCCCAGCAAGTCCATGATGAGTTTGCTGATAACGCCCTTCGAGTACTTTCTCTGTCTTATAAGGTTATTGATGAAATTCCCTCAAAACTCTCTGATTTAGAAGAAAACCTGAACTTTCTAGGTATGATTGGAATGATTGACCCCCCACGAGCAGAATCCAAAGCAGCCGTCCAAGAAGCCCGTACCGCAGGGATCAAACCCATCATGATTACTGGTGACCATGCTCTAACTGCCAAAGCCATTGCCAAAGAAATAGACATCTTCCGGGAAGGCGATCTTGTCGTGGACGGTTTGACCCTGTCCAACATGACCGATGCCGAACTCAGCGCAGATATAGAAAAAATATCTGTCTACGCTCGAGTCAGTCCTGAAGACAAACTACGTATTGTAAAAAGTTGGCAAGCCAAAGGACAAATTGTAGCCATGACTGGTGACGGTGTTAATGATGCACCCAGCTTACGGGCCGCCGATGTCGGTACTGCAATGGGAATCGCTGGTACAGAGGTTGCAAAATCAGCCTCAGATATTGTCTTAGCCGATGATAACTTCGCCACAATTGTTGCTGCTATTCGCGAAGGACGGCGTGTCTACACCAATATCAAGAAAACAATTTACTACCTCCTCTCAGCTAATGTCGCTGAAATTCTTACAATGCTGATTGGGGCAATCATTGGTTGGGGATTACCCTTCACAGGGATTCAGTTACTCTATATCAATGTCTTGGCCGATGGTATCCCCGGTTTTGGACTATCCCGCGAAAAAGCGGACAGTCACCTCATGAACCAAGATCCCGTTGGAGTCAAAGAAAGTCTCTTCTCACGCGGAGTCAATTGGCGTATCGCCATCTGTTCAACAGCTTTCATCATAACTGCCCTTGTAGGATTCTATCTTGGCCGCTTTGTTGAAATTGCTGGCCTCACTCCAAGTCACCAACTAGGTCAAACTATGGCCTTCATTACCTTGACCCTTGCCTCTACAATAAACGTATATAATGCCCGAAGCAACCAATCTATCTTACGTGTTGGATTAACGAGTAACAAGATGATTTTTGGTACAACCCTTCTTTCACTTGGCCTCACCATTCTTTTCATGAATATTCCAATCTTGATGAATGTTTTGGAAGTAAGCCCCCTCTCTATTACCCATTGGCTCATTGCAATTGGTTTAGCATTGGCGACTACATTAACTATTGAAACAACTAAGTTTATCCTTAATAAACAAGGCAAAAAATTTATCGGATAAAACAAAAAAAACAATCAAAAATAATTTTTGATTGTTTTTTTAATATCGTCATTTCATTACAAATCAAACCTATGAATCACACAAAATTTCCCCCAAAAATAATGATAGATAGACAAGCAGATCCATAACTATCAAGTAACAAAAAAAGCTAACTATAGGCAGTTAGCTTTATTTACTATGCCGAAGGCCGGGGTCGAACCGGCACTCCCGTGAAGGAACCAGATTTTGAGTCTGGCGCGTCTGCCTATTCCGCCACTTCGGCGAACATAGCAACTGGGGTAGCTGGATTCGAACCAACGCATGAGGGAGTCAAAGTCCCTTGCCTTACCGCTTGGCTATACCCCATTAAATAGGCGGATGACGAGGATCGAACTCGCGAGTGCCGGCGCCACAAGCCGGTGTGTTAACCACTTCACCACATCCGCCATAATTTAAAACACGGGCAGCAGGAATTGAACCCACACTAAAGGTTTTGGAGACCTTTGTACTACCTTTATACGATGCCCGTACAACTTATGGAAGGGGAGGGATTCGAACCCCCGAACCCGAAGGAGCGGATTTACAGTCCGCCGCGTTTAGCCTCTTCGCTACCCTTCCAACGCTTTTTTTCACTTAAAGGCTGAAACAACCTATGGGAGTTAACGGGATCGAACCGCTGACCCTCTGCTTGTAAGGCAGATGCTCTCCCAGCTGAGCTAAACTCCCATAAACTTGGCCACGAGCCTATCTCCCAGGGGGCAACCCCCAAGTACTTCCACCGTAGATGGACTTAACTGCTGTGTTCGACATGGGAACAGGTGTATCTCCATCACTATGATGACCAAATCTTTAAATGTTACTTTGAACATTCAAAACTAAATAACACTTCTTCTAACGCTTAACCTTAAGCTTTTTATATTTGACTCTTTTGGTAAAGTCCTCGAGCGATTAGTACTGGTCCGCTACACCCCTCACAGGGCTTCCACTTCCAGCCTATCTACCAGATCATCTCTCTGGGCTCTTAATTCTTACGAATGGGTAATCTCATCTTGAGGTGGGCTTCGCACTTAGATGCTTTCAGCGCTTATCCCTTCCCTACATAGCTATCCAGCCGTGCCTCTGGCGAGACAACTGGTACACCAGCGGTAAGTCCATCCCGGTCCTCTCGTACTAAGGACAGATCCTCTCAAATTACCTACGCCCGCGACGGATAGGGACCGAACTGTCTCACGACGTTCTGAACCCAGCTCGCGTGCCGCTTTAATGGGCGAACAGCCCAACCCTTGGGACCGACTACAGCCCCAGGATGCGACGAGCCGACATCGAGGTGCCAAACCTCCCCGTCGATGTGAACTCTTGGGGGAGATAAGCCTGTTATCCCCAGGGTAGCTTTTATCCGTTGAGCGATGGCCCTTCCATGCGGTACCACCGGATCACTAAGTCCTAGTTTCCTACCTGCTCGAGTTGTAGCTCTCGCAGTCAAGCTGGCTTTTACCTTTACACTCTACGATTGATTTCCAACCAATCTGAGCCAACCTTTGAGCGCCTCCGTTACTCTTTAGGAGGCGACCGCCCCAGTCAAACTGTCCGTCAGACACTGTCTCCCTGGCCGATTATGCCAGCGGGTTAGAGTAACCATAAGTCAAGGGTAGTATCCCAACAGCGCCTCAATCAAAACTAGCGTCCTGATTTCAATGGCTCCTACCTATCCTGTACATGACTTACAGGTACTCAATATCAAACTACAGTAAAGCTCCATGGGGTCTTTCCGTCCTGTCGCGGGTAACCTGCATCTTCACAGGTACTAAAATTTCACCGAGTCTCTCGTTGAGACAGTGCCCAAATCATTACGCCTTTCGTGCGGGTCGGAACTTACCCGACAAGGAATTTCGCTACCTTAGGACCGTTATAGTTACGGCCGCCGTTTACTGGGGCTTCAATTCAGTGCTTCGCTTACGCTAACACCTCCTCTTAACCTTCCAGCACCGGGCAGGCGTCACCCCCTATACATCACCTTGCGGTTTAGCAGAGAGCTGTGTTTTTGATAAACAGTTGCTTGGGCCTATTCACTGCGGCTGGCTGTTACACCAGCACCCCTTCTCCCGAAGTTACGGGGCTATTTTGCCGAGTTCCTTAACGAGAGTTCTCTCGATCACCTGAGGCTACTCGCCTCGACTACCTGTGTCGGTTTGCGGTACGGGTAGATATGACTTTACGCTAGAAGCTTTTCTTGGCAGTGTGACATCACGGAGTTCGCAACCGTAGTTGCTTCCCCATCACAGCTCAATGTTAGAGAAACATGCATTTGACACATCTCACACCTCACTGCTTAGACCAGAATCCATTAACTGGCATCCGTTAGCCTACTGCGTCCCTCCATCACGATCATATCTAGTACTGGAATATCAACCAGTTGTCCATCGACTACGCCTTTCGGCCTCGCCTTAGGTCCCGACTAACCCAGGGCGGACGAGCCTTCCCCTGGAAACCTTAGTCTTACGGTGGATAAGATTCTCACTTATCTTGCGCTACTCATACCGGCATTCTCACTTCTTAACGCTCCAGCACTCCTCACGGTATACCTTCATCGCGGTTAAGAACGCTCTCCTACCATTGATTTAAAATCAATCCAAAGCTTCGGTAATATGTTTAGCCCCGGTACATTTTCGGCGCAGGGTCACTCGACTAGTGAGCTATTACGCACTCTTTGAATGATAGCTGCTTCTGAGCTAACATCCTAGTTGTCTGTGCAACCCCACATCCTTTTCCACTTAACATATATTTTGGGACCTTAGCTGTTGGTCTGGGCTGTTTCCCTTTCGACTACGGATCTTAGCACTCGCAGTCTGACTGCCGAACATGTGTATTAGCATTCGGAGTTTATCTGAGATTGGTAATCCGAGATGGACCCCTCACCCAAACAGTGCTCTACCTCCAATACACTTACATTTCGACGCTAGCCCTAAAGCTATTTCGGAGAGAACCAGCTATCTCCCAGTTCGTTTGGAATTTCTCCGCTATCCACAAGTCATCCAAACACTTTTCAACGTGTCCTGGTTCGGGCCTCCAGTGTGTCTTACCACACCTTCACCCTGCTCATGGATAGGTCACTAGGTTTCGGGTCTACATCATGATACTAAAGCGCCCTATTCAGACTCGCTTTCGCTACGGCTCCGTCTCTTCAACTTAACCTCGCATCATAACATAACTCGCCGGTTCATTCTACAAAAGGCACGCTCTCACCCATTAACGGGCTCGAACTTCTTGTAGGCACACGGTTTCAGGTGCTATTTCACTCCCCTCACGGGGTTCTTTTCACCTTTCCCTCACGGTACTGGTTCACTATCGGTCACTAAGGAGTATTTAGGGTTGGGAGATGGTCCTCCCGGATTCAAACTGGATTTCGCGTGTCCAGCCCTACTCAGGATACTGCTAGGTATAAGCGCTATTTCGTCTACGGGATTATTACCCTCTTTGATTAACCTTCCCAGGTTATTCGACTATAATGCTTAAGTCCACGTTGCAGTCCTACAACCCCAAGAAGCAAGCTTCTTGGTTTGCCCTTCTTCGCGTTCGCTCGCCGCTACTTACGAAATCGTTTTTACTTTCTCTTCCTGCAGGTACTTAGATGTTTCAGTTCTCTGCGTTACCTTCACGTAAGCTATGTATTCACTTACGGATAACTGCTAGTAGCAGCTGGGTTTCCCCATTCGGAGACCGAGGGATCAATGCGTACTTACTGCTCCCCCTCGAATATCGTCGTTAGTCACGTCCTTCTTCGGCTCTTAGTGCCAAGGCATCCACCGTGCGCCCTTATTAACTTTGCCATGATGAATTTAATCATCTTTTTTCAAGTATAAGTTTGTAAATTCTTTAAAATTCACAGCTTTTGGTTTATTTTATCGTTATTAGATATTGTTATTTAGTTTTCAATGTTCAAGTGATTTTAACGTCTTGTCTGACAATGGAGCCTAGCGGGATCGAACCGCTGACCTCCTGCGTGCAAAGCAGGCGCTCTCCCAGCTGAGCTAAGGCCCCACAATCAAGAAATTGATTCTTGTATAGGTTTTCTACTAAACCCCTCAAAACTGAATAAAGTTGAATGCTCACGTCTTTGTATATATTCCTTAGAAAGGAGGTGATCCAGCCGCACCTTCCGATACGGCTACCTTGTTACGACTTCACCCCAGTCATCGGTCTTACCTTAGGTAGCGCCCTCCTTGCGGTTAGGCAACCAACTTCGGGTACTCCCAACTCCCGTGGTGTGACGGGCGGTGTGTACAAGGCCCGGGAACGTATTCACCGCGGCGTGCTGATCCGCGATTACTAGCGATTCCGACTTCATGTAGGCGAGTTGCAGCCTACAATCCGAACTGAGAATGGTTTTAAGAGATTAGCTAAACATCACTGTCTCGCGACTCGTTGTACCATCCATTGTAGCACGTGTGTAGCCCAGGTCATAAGGGGCATGATGATTTGACGTCATCCCCACCTTCCTCCGGTTTATCACCGGCAGTCTCGTTAGAGTGCCCAACTTAATGATGGCAACTAACAATAGGGGTTGCGCTCGTTGCGGGACTTAACCCAACATCTCACGACACGAGCTGACGACAACCATGCACCACCTGTATCCCGTGTCCCGAAGGAACTTCCTATCTCTAGGAATAGCACGAGTATGTCAAGACCTGGTAAGGTTCTTCGCGTTGCTTCGAATTAAACCACATGCTCCACCGCTTGTGCGGGCCCCCGTCAATTCCTTTGAGTTTCAACCTTGCGGTCGTACTCCCCAGGCGGAGTGCTTATTGCGTTAGCTGCGATACAGAGAACTTATAGCTCCCTACATCTAGCACTCATCGTTTACGGCGTGGACTACCAGGGTATCTAATCCTGTTTGCTCCCCACGCTTTCGAGCCTCAGTGTCAGTTACAGGCCAGAGAGCCGCTTTCGCCACCGGTGTTCCTCCATATATCTACGCATTTCACCGCTACACATGGAATTCCACTCTCCTCTCCTGCACTCAAGTCTACCAGTTTCCAATGCATACAATGGTTGAGCCACTGCCTTTTACACCAGACTTAATAAACCACCTGCGCTCGCTTTACGCCCAATAAATCCGGACAACGCTCGGGACCTACGTATTACCGCGGCTGCTGGCACGTAGTTAGCCGTCCCTTTCTGGTGAGATACCGTCACACGAGGAGCTTTCCACTCTCCTCGTCGTTCTTCTCTCACAACAGAGTTTTACGATCCGAAAACCTTCTTCACTCACGCGGCGTTGCTCGGTCAGACTTTCGTCCATTGCCGAAGATTCCCTACTGCTGCCTCCCGTAGGAGTTTGGGCCGTGTCTCAGTCCCAATGTGGCCGATCACCCTCTCAGGTCGGCTATGTATCATCGCCTTGGTGAGCCTTTACCTCACCAACTAGCTAATACAACGCGGGATCATCTTTGAGTGAAACAATTGTTTCTTTCAAGCTTAGAACATGTGTCCCTAGCTGTTATGCGGTATTAGCATTCGTTTCCAAATGTTGTCCCCCGCTCAAAGGCAGATTTCCCACGCGTTACTCACCCGTTCGCTGCTCTTTGGTTTAGTGCAAGCACCAAACCGCATCGCTCAACTTGCATGTATTAGGCACGCCGCCAGCGTTCGTCCTGAGCCAGGATCAAACTCTCAAATAAAGTATTTAAGTCACACTAATGTGACTGGCTTGTCTTTCATTATTGATTGACAGATTTTTTGATGTCTTTCGACATCACATGAGTCATTCTTCTTTATTCAGTTTTCAATGGTCTAGCTCGCTTCAAGACCCTCGTCTCTTGCGACAACTATTATATTCTATCAAACCCCCCTCCCTTTGTCAAGGATTAAATGTGAATTTCTACAATTTTTTTGAGCTTCTTCCTTTTTTTGCTGTCATAGTGCGCCTTATACGCTTTATTAAAAGCGATACACCACCAAAAAATATTCAGGAGCAAACCATTTTACTACTTGTGCAATGTACAATGTGCTTGTACCAATATTAATATTCTAAATTCTAAAAGCAGCACCATCAGGCGCTGCTGTTCCTTATATTAATAAGATAGCAGAAAGAATCAAAACACCCCTTTCTATTCTTTCTTATAATACCTTTTGACCTATTTTCCTACTTCTTCCACAAATCATCTGGAAGTTCTGCTCCACATTTTTGGCAGAATTTATCTTTCTTAGATACCTTTGCTTCACATTCTGGACATTCGCGTGTATTGCGACGTTTCCACAAAATGAAGAACAGCAAGAATAAAGCAAGTAATAAAATTAACAATCCAATAACCAACATCCAAGGGAAGACTTTCTCGTGCTTGATTGTCACATCCTTAGCATTCAAAGCTTTGGCTTTAGCTGCCGTAATCGTAAAGTCTTGTGTAAATTGCCAACGATAATCAAATTTCTGCAAAGCTCCAGTACTATCTTTCATCGAATACTGTCCCTTTTCCGCATCTTTTTGACCATAAACTGTCATAGTCAGACGGTACTTCCCAGCCTCTAATTTCTTGCCTTCACCAATCGCTAACGGATAATTAAAGTTAGAGTTGGGCGCCATTTGCATACTTTCTTTGTTAACTTTATAATCCAAGGATTTGTTCGTCAGACCTTTAATCTCAGCGTTGACATACATCTGATTGAGATAGCCTGCTTTTGGATTTTGTAAGCCTACGTTGATAACGTTACGATAATTAACCAATCCAGGTGCAACTTTCAACAACTTCAAGTCTGGTGCCACTTTTGTTGCCCCTTGTTGCATCAAAAGACCTACCACAAAAGCATATTTATTTTTGATGCTGATGCCTTTGTTTTTAGCAGAGTTAGCAGAGTCACTATCTTTTTCCGCATAAGTCAATCCACCAGCAATCACACCAGAGAATGACTCGTTCGGCATTGTCACTTGCACAGTCACTGCCTGAGTTGACTTGGGCTTTAAGACAATCTCTTTTGGCGCCTTGACATAGTCTACTAAATTATATTTTAACGTTGTATCTGGTTTAATGGCATTTGGCGAATATTCTACAACACCATTGATGTTCGTTGTCGCACTAGCAACAGACTGCTCGACCGTGACCGTTTTATCCGTTGAATTTCCCAAAACCACTGTCAAATCCTGAGTCTGTCCTGGTTTCAAAAGCAAATCAAAATAAGAAGACTTTCCTACCTGATTACTTGGAATTGCGGGATCCACACTAAAATTAAATTCATTGGCAAAAGTCGTTTTTCCAAAGCCAATTAGGCCAAGCGTGACCACTCCCAAAGCAAACCATTTACTAAATTTTTTCATCTTTTTTCCTTTCTCAAGATGTGAGTTCGACTGCTTTTTTCAAAGAGGCAAACCCTATTTGTCATAAGGTTTTCGTCTAAAATCTCAATTTCAGAAAAATTATAAAACTAAATCTAACTCAAATATATAGAATAATACCGTGGAAATCAAGCGAGATGCAAGCTCACTTGATTTCCAAAATAAAGGATTAGTTACCCGGAGTATCATTTAACGTCCAAGTCACTGTCCCTTTGTAATTTCCAGCCATTTGGTCGCTGGTTGGGATATTGAGATATACCCCTTTTTTAGAGCTTGCGCCCCAGTTTGAATCCAATGTGTAGGTTTGGTCTCTTTGAGAGATATCCTTTGAGTATTCGCTATAATCAGAGCTTGAGGCAATAACTACTGCCTGCGAGTTCAACGCTACACTGCTTGAACCATCCTTACTAAAGTATAAGTCTTTGCCTAAATTGTTACTACCGTTTGACAAACTCCCATTATCAAGCGAAGCCGTCACATTCCAACCCGTACGTTCACTACCAGAACGGGTATCTTCTACAACTAAGGTCGAGCCTGTTCCAGAACTATTGCTATTGGTTGAGAATTTGGTCAAATTACCATTTTTGATTTTTAAAGTACCAAAATCCATTAGTTCTGGCGCGCTGACAAACGATAACGAACCTGCCGCAGGGACTGTGAGCGCGACATCCATCTTCAAAACTTGACCATTTCCACTTGTTCCTGTAAAGGTATAGTTCGCTGGGAATTGTGTCGCAGTGATCACCGTGTTCAAATCAGGAATTAACGTACTCAGGTTAGTCAAACTTGGTGTGTAAGTCTGACCACTTGAGTCAATAGCCAAAGCATAAGTGTACTGATTGATACCTGTTCCGTCCGTGTTAGTATCGTTCTTCATGTTCTTGGCTTGGTCATAGGTCAAGCCAGCATCATAAGCATCCAATGCGTTTTGACCATCAGTTGCGATATTCGCATGATCTGGGACAACTACCAAAGTAGATTTAACCCCTCCCCAGTTAAGTTGAATCGCTCTGTACTGCTCACCATCAGATAAACCATCTTGAGAACCATCAACCGCTGGTTGGTAATTTTCATCTACCGGAGTTGGCACAAGACCTGTCCCTTTAAGACCTACTAACTTATCAAGCTGTTCTTCAGTCAAACTTTCGTAAGTAGAGTCATGGATGATTACGTTGGATGCCTGAGATACCCAACCATCACTAGTTTCCGTAATTGTCGTTAACAGATAGGAGCCTGATACAGCACCAGAAGGGTAAGAACCATCTTTATTACTGCCTGTAAAGTAGTCACTTGTGTCAAATTTCTGAACAGCACCAGAAGTTTGCCCTGTGCTAAAGTCATAATCAGGCGAATACTCAGGATAGTTATCTTGCACGCTACCATCGTATTTTGTTACCACACGAGATTTCACGTAGGTACCACCTGTAAAAGTATCATCACAATCAAAACCAAAAGCTTTAGCATTTCCAGTCGTAAAGGTTGGTTGATAATTTTGAGTATACATTATTGTTAGTACTGAGCCAGGAACCGAACCTTGGCCCGCCCCAAAATTAGAGTAAGCACTTCTGGCAACCCCTGGCGTCGCGTCGTTTGAAACATTCGCTAAGTTATGCCACCACTGTCCAACCATCGTTGCTTCCGGATCATCAATCGTAAACTCTCGAATATTACCTGGTACAACGTATGCAATCCAAGTTGGATTAGTTGGTGATGATTGCGAACTTGTTGTGTAGTCACCTAAAAAAGCATAGTTATTAACTTCATCAATCCCCTTGAAAAGGTTAATATTACTAATAGACTTAGCACCAGAATAAGTCGTACTATCGCCACCGTTAAGGGTCAGAACTGGATAACCTTTTTGAGTGCCCCAGTATGCGCCAGTATAACTGTTTGTTGGTGCAATCGGAGTACCCGTTGGAAGCCAAGTCAACTGTCCGTTCATTACCAAATCAGAAAAGTTCATCAAACCTACTGTATTAGTGTAGGGTGAGGTAATATTGACATTTCCATTAACGGTCAGTTTTGAAGCTGAGATTACTGAATTTGTTGAGGTAACGCCAAGCGTTGATTTGTCGTTTAGTGTCAACGTGCCACTCTTAGCATAAGTTCCGGCATGATTAGCCGCTGTAGCTTTTGCCCCATTGAGCAAACCTCCAGTAACTATAGCAGTAATCCCTGCATTAACAGTTGCATCCGTAAAGTTTGCGACTCTACCTGTGATTGTGATTGGTTGGTTAGCTGCAGCTGAGCCATCTCCCAGAGTAAGTGTTGATTTATTGGTCGAAGCGGTCGCTACTGCCGAGGTATAATCATCACCAGAAGCCGAGTTATAAACGTCCCCCACAATGGTTGAACCTTCACCAATTTTTGTATTGATATTTTTTGTAATCTTGCTTGAGGAAATCATGCTTTGATTAGACGCGTAAACATTACCGACCCTAGCACCAGGTGCATCAATCGTGATATTAATCGTTCCAGCATTAACTGTTGCACGTCCTGAACCATCACCATAAATCGTAGCTGATGCCAGTTTTGACGCTGTGGTGGCGTTGGCTTTAATGATAAGATTTACAGCGTTAGAGCTATCTGCCCCAACAGTGCCATAGGAATTTCCGTATCCTGTTGTAGCTGACAGCGCAGTGTTTCCAGATGGAAATTGGAAGGTACTTCCTGTCGGCCCTGTAAGGTCAAGGTTCAGTGTTGTGTTGCCAAGGATTTTAGAATTCCCATTATAGAAAGGGCCACCCGACAATTGTTTCGTTCCTGTTCGTGGACTTCCTGAGAAGTTTCCACCGTAGACATTAACCGTCGAGTTTCCTGAAATAACCTCAATTCCTGCCGCCCCATAGTTACCTCCTGCAATTGCATTGATGTAACCGTCATAAACGTTAACTTCTGCATTACCTGTCTGGTATAAATCACCCCAGCAACCGCCAGATAAGAACCAGTTTACCTGTCCCATATTGACTTGTGCAGAGCTTGAACCCCACTTTGTTGTTGCTGTGTAGCCAGCACCTTCTAGTGTATCAACGATTCCACCATTCAAAATATTATAGGAGTTTCCGACTTGATTCCCATTTGACTGTCCCCCGTAAGTCCAACGCGCCATATCATTGTTGTGGACGACATATGAATCCCCATTTTGTAAGAAGGCAGAACGGTAAGTCCAGACCGTACCACCACCACCCCAGAGATCCCAACCAGAACTATTAGCTGAGTTAACATCTGAAGTTCCGTAAGCTACCGTCCCTTTAGCAGCAAGTGTGCTTTCAGCTGTGCCTGTCATCGCAGTACAATAAACCACTCCAGCTCCACCGACAGAATTATCATTATTTGAAGTTCCCGCTTCAAGAACAGATTGTCCTTGGAGGTAACCGTTTGAGCTGGCACCATAAGCGTAGCCATCCCAGTCATTTGCGCCACCACCAGAAGTTGTAGACATAACCCCTGATTGTAACCAAGTATAGATGTTACCGTAGATGGCGTTTGTAGTAATTTGTTGTGCAGCAGCAACCACGGTATTCGAAGCAACCTGTCCCCATTGTTGCGCTGTCGATGCATTCGGCCCATAGTTCGTATCTGTCGAAGCCCCTAAGCCTTGTTGACTTGGAGAAATCTTCATTGAGTCGTGACCATTTCCTCCAACGATACCATAGACCGCGCCTGCAGTGCCTGTCGAGAAGGCCGATTTCACATAGTTCGTAATATTAGCATAGGTTACGCCACCTGCTGCTGTTGAAGTATTTTGTGCCGTGCTATAACTAGCTGACGTTCCTGCTTGATTCCCTGTAAAAAGCGCTTGACCTGTCGTGAAACCAGAAGTATCATAGCTATTTGAGATGACATTGCCAGCGCCTTGCGTACCAGTATTCCCCTGAAAACTTCCGCCATTATAAGTTGATGCAGGGCCTGTCGAACCATTGATATTACTTGTCGAACCTGTCCAACCACCAGAACCTTTGAAGGTATTATAGATAGAGCCTGAAATATTGCCATAAACAGCTCCGCCTTGGTAAAGCTGATAACGCGCACTACCGTTGGTCGAATTGATATAGGTTATGGCACTTCCTTTTAGAGTAACTGGTTTGGTAGATGTACCTACACCCGCACCATAGATATTTGTTACTTGTGCTGCGATGTCACCGTTAATATCAAGGTTGGTATCACCATTGATTGTTGCCCCTGCTGCACTTCCTCCAGAAATACTTGCAATCGTAGACGAAGCTTGCTTAACTGTCACGTGAGTACTTCCTGAGATTGTACCACTAGTAGAGTTTCCACCATAGATATTCCATCCAGCTGTGTTTCCTGTCGCACCAATATAAACATTGGTATCACCAGAGATGTCAGCTGTGTCAGAGCCACCATAGATACTCGGAGCACCTGTTATCCATGAGCCACCTACCGTTGCAAAAGCATTCCCTTGAGCATAGAAGTTATCTCCTCCTGCTGCAAATGTGACGTTACGAAAAACAGTCGGTACTCCAAAGTAGACATTCGTAGGTGTTGTGATTGTTGAGGCACCTGTCGCTGCACTACCTGCAGGACTTGATAAACTATCTGTCGGTGCAGAAACAATCGTCAGAGATTGAGCGTGACCCGCCAATCCCGAAAAACTTCCTGCTGCACCAGAATTTGCTGTCGTTGTCGCTGATAGTGTGACGTTACCTCCTACGAAAAGTACATAGTCTGTTGCGTTTGAACCATTGCCAGTGATATATTTCAGTGCCGCTTGAACATTAGCGTCTGAAACACTTGTAGCATTGAAGACAGTATTCCCGCCTGCAATCACTGCGACGCTCCCAGATGTGACACTAGGCAATCCACTGATGCTCGCTTGATAGCCAAAGTTAGACTTTGCGTCTGTTATAGCCTTCGTTGGAAGGCTGGGTCTTGTTGGCGCACTAACCGACTTTCCCGCAAAAGTGCTTGGGGTTGTGGTGTCAGTTGATGTTGCAGTATCTGCCAACGCAGAAGGTAAAGCGGAAATCTTACTTGCTGCCTGTTTCAGACTTGTTGGCGTAACCTTACCACTGGTGAAGACTTGATAAACTGAGCCAAAATTGGCAAAGGGAAGGAGGGTAATAGTTGCCAATAATGAGAAGTATTTAATTGTTCTTTGTTTCATATTACCTCCAGTTAAATTTAGCCGATATTAGTTGGCTGGTGTATCCGCCAGTGTCCAAGTCAAATCAGCAGTTGAACTACCAGCCATTACGTTATCCGCAACGTTTGGAACAGTGATAGAAACTGATGAATCGTCATTTGTCACGCCGTCTTTGCTACCAAAGTTGAGCAAGTTAGTACCTGTCCCTGTACCTGCCGTTGCACCAAGGATTGTACCAGAAACAACACCTGGTGTAAGAACTGTAGTAGTTGCTGACGTATCAGCTGGATTAGCTGAAGCTGATTGGATTGCACCATTATCAAGTTTGACAGTTGAACCAGGCAATGTACCTGCTGCACCGGCGAAAGCACCAAGCTTAACATTCAGTGACCAACCTTCTGCAGTACCACGCAAGTCAGTTACTTGGACGTAGTTATCACGCGCAGTACCATCACTAAGCTTTTGAGACGCAGCATAGTAAGTTTGAGTGCCTTGTGCGATAGCATGTGTTCCAAAGTCAAAACTTGAAGCAAAGTCAATGGTTAAGTCACCGTCTGTACCTGGCTGTGGTTTACCGTCAGGAGCATTAGGGTCAACTGGTGTCACTGGAGTTTCTGGGTTAGATGGGTCAACTGGTGATACCGGACCGTTCCCTTTTTCAAAGGCTACTTTTGCTGTTGAGCCATAATCAACTGTTTCATCAGCATGAGCGAGAGGAGCTGCAACTGATGCAGCGAGAAGTCCAAGCGTGGCAAATGAAACAAGTTTTACTGTTGTTTTAGTCATATTGAGTTACTTCCTTTTTTACTATTTTTCATGTGCATTGGTGTTACTTAGTAACACTTTTTATAAGTTTACTTATTGGCAGGTAGGTCTGATAAGAGCCACCTTAGTGATGTTGTATAGGCTGCTGCGTCCTTGGGTGATGAACCTGGAACAAACAAAGTAACATTAGGTGTGAAAGTTGTGCCATCTTGTGTTTGTAGGCTTGACTGGTCGCCCCAGCGGATAACCCACGTCCCCGCGCCTTGTCCACTCGTAGCATGTGCCACGGTTGTCTCGGTGTTGGGTAAGAGGTTCAGAACCTCTTGGGTAGCTGGTGCGTTTTGATTAGTATCTGAGGCAGGTGTTGGATTTTTCAAGGAGATTGAAGCACCTTTGAGTTCCGGATATTTGTTAGGGCCTGAACTCTGTTCTTTAAATTGCGATTCTTCAATAACTTTGAGCGTCCATCCTGCTGCTGTACCACGTAAGTCAGTAACTTGAACATAATCTGGTGTTACTGTATTTGATTGGAAATACTTCTGAGCTTTGGCAAGGTAGGTCTGATCATCATGCGAAATACTGTGCGTGCCAAAATCAAAACTTGAAGCAAAATCAATGGTTAAGGTTCCGTTTCCACCTGGAGCAGGCTTGCTCCCGTCTGGATTTTCTGGACTAACTGGATCAGTCGGATCGGGCTGATTGGGATCCACAGGCGGAGTTGTTCCTGATCCGGCGGTAAAGCCAATCTTAGCATCTGATTGATAGGCTACTGTGTCCGCATCTGTCTGTACAGTTGCTCCCAGAATCATCAAGAAAAGAGGCACGCTAAGCAAAAATGTTTTTTTCACGAAAGCCTCCTTTTTTAGTAAGAACCCTTAGTTCGCAGGGGTGTCATTCAGCGTCCAAGTCAAGTTTGTCTTGTAAGTGTCTACTGCACCTACACCAGCTGGAACTTTCAATGTGATTGGAGATTTTGTTGATACGGCTGTCAAGTCAAGTTTTGCTCCACCATTTTCTTGGTAAGCAGCATTATTTGCTGCAAGTGTTGAGTTATCTGTACCACTTACCCCAGCGCCAGCACCGAGAACCCAAGTCCCTGTACCTTCGTTAGCGTTAGCTGCCATAACTTTTTGCGCTTGTCCTGGTGTTAATTCGCCAGAAGCTTGGACGAATGATGGCGCTGTTGTCAAACCTGCTGTATAAGCGCCTGTATAACCAAGCGTTGCGCCTGTCAATGCTTCACCAGAAGCTCCGACAAATCCCGCTGCATCTTCTGTAACTGTCAAAGTCCAGCCAGCTGCTGTACCACGCAAGTCAGAAACTTGGACGTAGTCAGGACGTGTAGTACCATCACTCAAAGCTTGCGCATGAGCATAGAATGTTTGTGCTTGTCCCGAAATCTTTTGAGTACCAAAAGCCAAAGATGACGCAAAGTCAATTGACAAACTTCCGCCTGTACCTGGATTTGTAGGGACACTTGGATCTGGATTTTCTGGTACCACAGGTTTTGTTGGGTCTGTTGGGTCGACTGGGTTTGTGCCATCGCCTGGTGTCAATGTAACTTGAGCATCAGAGCTATAGTCGACAGAAGTAGCGGCGCTTGCGACTTGTGCAACGCCAGTACCTGCGATAAGTAGTGCTGTCAGCAAAGCTGATGATTTAAGAAGTGGTGATTTCATTTAGTTCTCCTTTTTGGGAAATATTTATTATCATTCATTCGTAGATGAACCATAAACAAAATAAAAATATGCGTCATCAGTGACTTTGGCGTTTAACTAAAATTGTAGCCAATCCAAGTATAGTTACTCCAGAAAGTAGACCAAAGGCGTCACTTAAAGTGTCATCACCCGTTTTGGGTAAGGTGGTTTGATTGCCACCTGGTGATGGCGTAGGCGTAGGCCTGTTGCTTTCTGGATTGGTTGAGGACGGTGTTGTCCATTCTCCAGTAAAACCTACGTTATCTTTCGTACCATAGCTTGACGTATCCGCTTGTGCGCGTGCGGGTGGAGCTATGAGAAAAATCAACGCTGCAACGAGCAGTAATTTTTTCATTTGGGTTCCTCCATTTTTTAGCGCTTCCACTGATAAAAAACAACTCATTTAATGTTCCTTGTTACTTAGTAACAAGGAAAAGGGTTCCCTTTTCCTTGTTACTTAGTAACAAGGAAAAGGGTTCCCTTTTCCGAAATGTTAAGCGCCCGTGTTTTTTGTTTTTCACACTTGTTACTTTAACATTTTTTATGACGTAATTCAATATCTTTTTATCAAATATATTACAAAATAATCAAATATTAGAAAACTCATTTTATAAGAATCACTCTACCACCAGCTTTAAACCTTGTTATTGCGTGTACTTTTTATCTATTTTTAATTTTTATTTCATTGTTTTGACATTTTCATTCCGTAATATTTGGAATAAATAGACTTAATAGTGCAAAAATACTGGTAAAAAAAGGGAGGGCACCAAGTTCCAAATGTTTTCATGTAGTACTTTTGACACTTGACGAAAAAGAGAACCAACAAAGTGCCCTATCCTTAAATGTCAAAAAATCACGTTAATACGTGATAATTAAGTTTATAGGTTATTTTAAAAGACAACCACAAGAATTATTGGCTCGTAGGCACAAAAAAAGCACCAACAAAATGTTGGTGCTTCGTTATTGAGTCTTTATCAAATTAAAGTATCTGTTTTTAAGCCCTGATCCAGCTGATATTGCAATGCAATTTCCACCAGATGCGCCCAACAGTACTTGTAAATGTTGAACCAGAGAAATTCTGATTAACGTTTTGAGAATTGTGAAGCTTTACGTGCTTTCTTAAGACCTGCTTTTTTACGTTCAACCATACGAGCGTCACGTGTAAGAAGTCCAGCGCGTTTCAACGCACCACGGAAATCTGGGTCTACTTGGAGCAATGCACGAGCGATACCGTGACGGATAGCTCCTGCTTGACCTGATACACCACCACCGTTTACGTTTACGAGTGTATCGTAGCTACCTTCTGTTTGTGTAGCTGCAAATGGTTGGTTGATAACAAGACGCATATCTGCGTGTGGAATGTAGCTTTCTACTTCACGTCCGTTAACTGTGATTTTACCAGTACCAGGTACGAGACGTACGCGTGCTACTGCATTTTTACGACGGCCTGTGCCGGCATATTGTACTTGTGCCATTATGTTCGTTCCTTCCTGATTAGATCAAACCTGAGATGTCAAGGACTTCTGGTTTTTGAGCTGTGTGTGTGTGTTCTGCACCTACAAATACTTTAAGTTTCATGCCTTGAGCACGTCCAAGTGTATTGTGTGGAAGCATACCTTTTACTGATTTTTCAATCAAACGAACAGCATTTTTTTCACGGAGTTCACCAGCAGTAACTGATTTCAGTCCACCTGGGTGAAGTGAGTGTGAGTAGTAAACTTTATCAGTTGCTTTTTTACCAGTCAATTTGATTTTTTCAGCGTTAACGACGATTACGAAGTCACCTGTATCAGTGTGTGGTGTGTATGTTGGTTTGTTTTTTCCGCGGAGTACGCTTGCGACAACTGCAGAAAGACGTCCAAGAGGAACATCAGTTGCATCGACGACGTACCATTTACGGTCAACGTTTTGAGCGTTAGCCATGAATGTAGTTTTCATCATTTTGGTTATTTTCCTTTTACTAGAATTTGTTTACGGCAGGTGTAAGAGTCCTGCGAGTTATTTTTGGGTTTCCGGGGCCACAAAAATGGGGTAAACAATACCGTTTATCATCATATCACATTAACCCTTGCTTTGTCAAGCTTTTTTTGACTTTTATTCTCTTATCATCTGACGATATAGAGAATTTTATCTTGTTTTTTATAAAATGGAGCTATTAGTTTAATTTTATGCACTCTTACTTACGTTCAAGCAATCCCTTAGGACTTTTGTTTGAAGTGTGATAAACTTTCTTTAAAGGGTAGTCTTTAACATACACTTTAACATACATTAGAAGACTTCTATATTTATCTTTATTCATTTTTCAAAAGAGAGGGGAACATTATGCTTCAATTTTTTAAGCTTTTTCTACTAAGTGCTGCGATTTTTCTTGTTTTTGATCTGTTCTGGTTGCTGGTTGTTTCTAAAAAGATATACCAGCATTATATTGGACACCTAATGGGTGAAGTTCGTCTTTTGCCAGCAATTGTCTTTTATTTACTTTATACTGCTGGATTAGTTTTCTTTGTCTTGCTGGTGGCTATTGATAAAAATAGTTTGATTTACGCTATTTTAGCTGGTGCTTTATTTGGGCTAATTTGTTATGCCACTTATGATTTAACTAACTTATCTACCTTGAAGGGTTGGCCATTGCAGATGACTATTATTGATTTGATGTGGGGAAGTTTTGTTTCATGTGCAACTTCTGCGCTTGGTTTCCTTATTAATCTTCACTTTTTAGGAGGTGGAGGCAAATGAGCCAGAAAATAGAAAGCCAAAAGTTATTTTACAGTATTTTAGGTGGTGCAAATGAAGTCATTCTCAAAAAAGAAGAATTAAATCGGATTAATGTTTTCCCCGTAGCTGATGGGGATACAGGAAGTAATCTAGCAGCTTTAATGCAGTCCATCATCAATCAGCTTGTTCCAAAAGATTATTCAGTAAAGGAGTTATTGGATCAAGTAGCTTTTGCTTCTTTGGTTGGCGCTCGAGGTAATTCTGGTTTAATTTTTGCCCAATATCTGAACGCTGTGGCAGATAATTATGCACAAAGTGAAGATTCACCAAAAGGTTTGATTCAATCTTTTCCCAAAGCTGTGAAAAAAGCTTATGCTGCACTTCTTGAACCGCGTGAAGGAACGATTTTATCAGTGATGAGTGCTTGGTCAGAGTCCCTTGCTCATTCTTTCGAGCAAGAGGAGTCTTTTTCTAAAGCACTTATTGAGGCAGAAATTGTGGCTCAGCAGGCTTTGAGTGACACTCAATTTCAACTTAGCGTACTCAAAAAAAATCGATTAGTAGATTCTGGAGCTAAGGGGTTTTATTATTTTATTAGTGGTTTGACAAGGGCCTATTGTTCAACAGAGGAGCATGAAATGCTCTCAAAGCCTGCTAGCTTTCAACCAGAATTTATCATCTCAGAGCATTTTGAAACAAAAGAACCCCTTTATCGCTTTTGTTCGGAGTTTATGGTGACGGATTTACAAGAGGGTTTAGAATTTGTGCGTGCGCTTTTGGTCCAACATGGGGACTCGCTAGTAATTGCGGGCAACGAGCGACAGCTTAAAATTCACATCCATACTAACCAGCCCCAGCAGGTTTTACAAATTTTGGAAGATAAGGGGACAATTATCTATCAGAAAGTTGATGATATGCGACTCCAATATGAGATTTCTAAAAATCGACGATCACCGATTGCCCTTATCACTGACTCTGTGGCAGATTTGCCTGCTGAGTTCTTATTGGAGCATCAGGTACAGCTTTTACCAATGAATATTATGGTTGGTGACAAGAATTTTTTGGATAAATTGACGATTGATTCAGCCACCATGGGATTAAAATTAGTGCAAGACACAAAAATGAGTACTGCTCAACCAAGTATACAAGCGGTAGATGCCTTGCTTTCATTTTTGGAAAATAAGTATGAATATGTCCTTGTCATCACAGTGTCCTCCAAGTTGAGTGGAACTTATCAACTTATCAATCAGCGGATTCAAGAGAAAAATCTTTCGCCGGAATGGATTCGAGTGATTGATTCTCGATTAAATTCGGTAGGACAAGGCTTAGTTATTCAGCAAGCTATCCAACTGATTGAGCGGGGATACGCATTCGAAAGTTTGGTTTATGAGATTGAAAAAATTATTAACCGCACATTTATTTATGTTGCAGTAGCAGATCTCTCTGCGATGACTAATTCTGGTAGGATTCCAAAATTTTTAGGAAGAATTGCTCAAAAATTATCTTTGCACCCTATTGTGAGTTTAGATGCGGCTGGAAAGGCACGTTTGAGCGGTTTGGCTTTTAGTCAAAGGCAGAGTATGACCAAGATTCGAAAGAAAATCACGCGCCTTATTGAACAAAAGCAAATTGATTCACTTGCAATTGGTCATGTTTGTGTACCTGATACTGCGCACCAGTGGTACGAGGAACTAGGTTCTGGGGTCAATAAAGTGAGTTATATCGTTGATAGCTCAGCTGCAATTGCAATTAGTGCTGGAATGGGTAGTGTTGCCATTGCTGGAATAAAGGAGGAGAAAGCTAAATGATTTATACATTTGTAGCGATTAGTTTATTGATTTACTTTGTCGTTTGGTTTATCATCTCAGTGGTTAGGAATAAATATGCTTTAGTTGATATTGCTTGGGGTGGCGGATTTGTTCTTGTGGCATGGGTAGGCTTTTTGAGCACACTTCATGCCACTTGGCAGCAGCTGGTGATTTTGAGTCTGGTTTCAATCTGGGGGCTGCGGCTTCTGTGGCATTTAGGACGGAGAAATTGGAATAAACCTGAGGATTATCGGTATATTAAGTTAAGGAAGCGCTGGGGGACGAAATTCGTCTATTTGAAAGCTTTTCTAAATGTTTTCTTTTTACAAGGAGTTCTGCTCTTTATCATTGCTCTGCCAATTAGTCATAGTTTTGCAGTGAGAAATGTCAATTTTTCGTGGTGGCAATTTTGGGGAATTTTAGTTTGGATAATTGGTTTTGTATTTGAAGTTATCGGAGATTGGCAACTTGAAAAGTTCAAGAAAAATCCAATGAATAAGGGAAAATTATTAACTTCTGGTCTATGGTCAACGACGAGACATCCCAATTATTTTGGTGAGGCAACTTGTTGGTGGGGTATCTTTTTAGTTAGTTTAGGGCAGTGGGGTGATTTTTGGCTAGTACTCAGTCCGCTCGTCATCACTTTATTGTTACTCTTTGTTTCTGGGGTACCTTTACTGGAAAAAAAATATCGTGAACGCGAAGATTTTCAGGTTTATGCTAGAAAAACTTCAAAATTTTTCCCATTTGTAGGAAAGAAAGATCTTTAAATTTAAGAAATGAATGTTTTGTGAGGAGAAAAAATGTTTTTAGCAATCAATGAGATTCGACACTCAAAATTAAGGTATGCATTGGTGGTTGGAGTGATGTTTCTAATTGCTTATCTCGTGTTCTTTTTATCTGGACTGGCTTATGGTCTGGCTCAAGAAAATAGAATGGCGGTTGATAAGTGGAAGGCAACGGAAATTCTCTTATCAACCAAAGCTAATAATACACTTTCAATGTCTTCGATTGATCCAGCTTTGATTGATCAGGTAAAAGCAAAAGATAAGGCTGTTTTGGCGCAAACTCCAGGAATTGTTTATGCTGCTAAGGATAGTAGCAATAAGCAAAATGTGAGTTTTTTTGGAATTGATGCACAACAATTTTTGAAGCCTAATATTGTTGAGGGAAAAATTTTTTCTGAGCAAGGGGATGTTGTCGCTGATATGAGTTTGAAAAAACGATACGGTTATAAAATTGGTGATCAACTTAAGCTGTCTACCAATAATGAGAAACTCAAGATTGTCGGGTTTACAGCCAAGGCGAAATTCAGTGTAGCTCCTGTGCTTTATGGCTCCTTGGATACCTTTCAAATGATTCGCTATGGAGGGATGATGGCCAACCAGCAAAAGGGCTCCCTTTCTTCTGTTAATGCGATTGTTGTTAGAGGGAAGGTTTCTGAGAAGGTCGCAGGGTTACAAGAATTGTCAATCGGAAAATTTATCAATAAACTTCCTGGTTATAATGCTCAGGTTCTCACTTTTGGTTTTATGATTGGATTTCTTGTAGTTATTGCAGCCGTAGTGATTGGGATTTTCATTTACGTGTTAACAATGCAAAAAATTGCGATTTTTGGTGTGATGAAAGCCCAAGGGATTTCTAGTACTTATATTGCCCGTTCAGTCATTGCCCAAACATTTCTTTTGGCTTTTACTGGTGTAATGATTGGATTTTTAGCTACTCTTGGTTCTGCGCTGGTCTTGCCTGTGGCAGTACCTTTCCAAAATAACTTATTATTTTTCACGACAATGGGAGTAGCCATGATTTTTGTAGCTATTGTAGGAGCTTTATTCTCTGTGGGAACAATTGTTAAGATTGATCCTTTGAAGGCGATTGGTTAGGGGGGAATGATGAAAGCAATTGAATTAAAGCAAGTATCAAAATTTTTTAAAGATGGTGATGAAACGATTGAAGCGTTGAAAGCTACTGATTTTTCTGTAGAGAACGGTGAATTTGTAGCAATTATTGGGCCTTCTGGCTCAGGAAAGAGCACCTTATTGACAATCGTTGGTGGTCTGCAGAGTCCATCTGATGGAGAGGTATTAATCAATGGGCTGTCTTTTAGTGAAAAAAAGGAAAAAGAACGCGCAAAATTACGTTTTGATGAGATTGGATTTATCTTGCAAAGTTCTAATCTCGTGCCTTTTTTGACGGTGAAAAAACAATTGCAATTGGTGGATAAAATTTCTAAAAAACATTCTAGAACTGAGTATTCCCTACTTGAACAACTTGGCGTGGATGGTTTAGTTAACAAGTATCCTGATGAACTATCTGGTGGTGAACGACAACGGGTAGCGATTGTTCGAGCACTTTATAATGATCCAACTATTATTCTAGCTGATGAACCAACGGCGAGCCTTGATACTGAAAAAGCTTATGAAGTTGTTAAAATACTGGCTAAAGAGGCAAAGGAAAAAAATAAAGCGACAATTATGGTGACTCATGATTTGCGTTTAGTGGAGTTTTGTGACCGTGTTTATGTGATGGAAGATGGTCGTTTGACAGAAAAAGAGAAGTTTTAATTATTGTATTTACCTCTATCTTCTAACATATGAGATTTTTTTTGGAAAAAAAGCTCTATTTTGTTTTATATCTGGTATAATAGAGTATGTATAAGTAATTGATTTGTAAAAAATATGAATTGGATATTTTATGGTAAAATATTCTTATGAATATTGTCCTGAAATTAAACGCCACTGAACTTAAAAAACTCTGTGCTAAATACAGCTCCTATCAACTTACGTCAAAGAATCCTTATATTTCTTTCTTTGCTAAAGTAGGGAAAACTTCTATTTCAGTTTATCATTCTGGAAAAGTGGTTTTTCAAGGAAGCGATGCTGAAAAACTGGCGAGTGATTTTGGATATATTGCACAGAAAGTCCCTAAGCAGCAGACTAATTTAATCGGAACTGACGAGGTAGGAAATGGTTCTTATTTCGGTGGTTTGATTGTCACTGCTAGTTTCATCGATGAAAAAGATCTTGATTTTTTAAAAAATATTGGGGTCGCTGATTCTAAAAAATTGACGGATGAAAAAATTTGTCAAATTGCGCCACTCTTGATGGAAAAAATTCCACATATCGCTTTGGTAGTTGAACCCACTAAGTATAATGAAGTCATTGAATCTGGTTATAATGCGGTTAGTATAAAGGTTGCTTTACATAATCAGGCAATCTTTTTGTTGGAAAAACAACTTGTAGCTTTACCAGATAATGTAGTCATTGATGCTTTTACAACTGAGGCTAATTATCAGAAATATGTGATGAAGGAGAAAAATCATCCTCTATCCAAGGTTACTTTACTGACAAAGGCTGAGGATCAGTTTTTAGCTGTTGCAGTGAGTTCGATCATTTCTCGGTTTCTCTTTTTAGAAAATCTCAAAAAGCTTTCTCAGGAATCTGGTTTTATTTTACCTAGTGGTGCCGGAAGTTTATCGGATAAAACCGCCTCACAAATTATCAAAGTTCATGGCGTCGATGCGCTGCGTTCTTTGGCTAAATTACACTTTGCGAACACTGAAAAAGCACTCAAAATTGCTCAAAAATAGAAAGTCAACAATATGCTCAAATTTTTAAAAGAGTGGGGATTATTCATCTTGGTAATCGCTACCGTTCTTCTCTCTCGTATTTTCGTCTGGTCACTTGTCATTGTCGATGGTCATTCAATGGATCCAACTTTGGCTGATAAAGAGCGTTTAATCATCACCAAAATTTCTAAGATCAATCGATTTGATATTGTTGTTGCCAAAGAGGGGACTGGCTCTGGGGGAACAAAGGATATTGTGAAACGTGTTATCGGGATGCCTGGTGATGTTGTTAAATTTAACAATGATCAATTGACAATCAATAATAAAGTTTATCCTGAAGCTTATTTAAAAGATTTCCAAAATCAATTTTCTAATAAAACCTTGGCTAAAACTTATGGTGCTTATCCACTGACAAATGAGCTTACTTCACAAAATCGCGACTATTTCGTCAGTTTAGCAGAGAATACACGCGCTTTTACTACGGATAGTACAGGGAATCCAACTTTCACAGCTATTATCCCTAAAGGTCAGTATTATTTGATGGGAGATAATCGGGTTGTTTCTCAAGATAGCCGAGCAGTGGGGACGTTTAATCGCTCAGCAATTGTAGGAGAAGCAAAGGTCAGGGTTTGGCCACTCAATAAAATTGGTTTGCTTGAATAATTTACGGATGAAATGAGAAAAAATACTGACGGATTGATTTCGTCAGTATTTTCTCTTATTTTTTTATTCTTCGTCAAAAATATTTCCTAATTTAACATCTATTGAGCGGTTGGCAATATCAATACGATCAACTTTTAGGATAGATTTATACTCATCAACGAGTCGTTCACCTTTGAAAGGCCCTTCAAGGAACACAGCAACGCCTGCGAGGAAACAATCAAATTCATGAACAAGACTTCTCATTCCGTTTATTGTGCCTGCACCTTTCATGAAGTCATCAACGATCAGTACATTTTGACCGATGGAAAGGCTGCGCTTAGAGAGGGTCATGTTTTCTACGCGTGAACTTGATCCAGACATATAGTTAACATTGAGTGTTGCGCCTTCCGTTACTTTTGGGTCACGACGCACAATAACAAAGGGAACATCAAGGATTTCTGCTACGGACTGAGCGATTGGAATTCCTTTGGTGGCAATGGTCATCACCACATCAACCTGCTTTCCGTGGTATTCGTGCGCAATGATTTGCCCAATTTTTCGAAGATTAACCGGCGTCCCAAGAATATCCGAAAGGTAAATGTATCCGCCGGGAAGAATTCGGTTTTCCTCACGCAGTAGCTCAGCAATTTCTTCGCTCATCTCCCGCGAGCGTTCATCTGTAATATAAGGAGTAAAGCGCACCCCACCAAGACTTCCTGGAAAAGTTTCAATTAAGCCAACACCTTGATGTTCAAAAACGCGCTTGATAAAAACCAAATCTTCTGAAATGGATGACTTCGCTACTTCATAGTGTTTACTCAATTCATTCAAATTTAACATTTGATTGGGATGATTGATTAAAAAATTCGTAAAATCAACTAATCGTTCGTTTCTTTTCATTGCTTTACCCGTTCTTTTTTTGATAGTTACATTATAACACTGCATTTCCGAACATTCAAGTTTCACGGGAAACAAGACGGGTTCATTTTATTCTGAAATAACCAGCAAAAAACAGCGGTAACCAGCCGCTGTTTTTTGATTAGGAGTAAACTTTATGAAAAATTTTATTGGAATAAATATATTATAACGACTCTTGCTTAATTCTTCTTTAATTCAAGATAAAATGAATCTAAAATGCTGACGAAAAATTTCGTCAGCATTTATTTTATCTTGTAGTAAGCACAATCTGATACAGCAAAATTCGTTTGTCCACCGTTATTCGCAACGACAATCCTATCTTTAGAAGTGTCCGTCTTATCTACTCCTCCAATATTTTGGGGTGATATGCCTGCGGGAGCAAACATGAAACCAATGCCATCTGGTTGAGGGGCTGGATTTCCCGAAGCCCAAGCAATATTGTCATAAAACATTTTAGGCACGCTTCCACCTACTATTAAATTTCCAGACCAACTCCAAGCATTAGATGAGCAATTCCCATTATCAAAAACTAATAAATCTCCCCGGGAATTTCGCCAAGTACCATTGATTGACGAATAATCGCCAGATATAATTTCCTCTAAATTCATTTTTGAACTGCCTGATTTTTCCAGCCATACTTCGTCAACTCCACCAGCACGCATCATATTATCCGTCAGAACTAACTGCCCATTTTCTAGCTGATAACCAAAGTAATCTTGATTTCCCCCCCACAATCCCAGACAACATGGATTTTCACTTGAGCAATTTTCTTAGTTATTATGGGACTAGTTGCAGTATTTTGAACACTCCCATAAGTAAACACCAACTGATTTGAGCTTGAAATCTTCGACTGCCCTTTAAAAATCCGTCCGTCTGTCTTATCTTGGGTTTGAGTAACATTTCCATTTTTATTGAAAACCAAGCTCATTTGATGGTCAGAACTTTTTGCAGCATAAAACTCATAAGATCTCAACCACTTACTCAAATCCACTTTTGAATTTAAATTTTTATCTTTGATTGAAAGAGTAGCGGAATTGGAACGATAAGGCTCACCTTGATTATTCTGGACCACTATTGGAATTGTCGGAAAAGCAGTAATCACAATCAACAAAAGAATAATAATCAGACCTAAAATTAAACTAAGCAAAATGATTGGATTTTCTTTTTGAGGTTTCTTTTCCATACAAATCAAAAATCTTGTATTTGACTATCAACAATTCGCTTTGCATTATCCACCGCAGAATTTCTAAGAAGTTCCACAAAAAAACCTACAAGTCCAAAGAAAAATAACATTATAAAAGTGATAAAAGGATGCTCCAAACGATATTCACATACACTATCAATAATAAAATAGCCAATCAACAAAATGATGAGCTGAACAATCACAACCAAAACACCAACTACAAAAAAATTATCTGTTAAAATTTGTCCTAAATTCTCCACATTAACCCCCGCCTTCAAGTACTAGTAATCTTATGATAATGACACTACTAGATTTTTTGAGATAAAAAAATTACTGAAAGAGCCTGTCAATAATGACAGGCTCAATATTTTGTTAAAATTAAAGCTTAGTCAGCGTTACGGCCGTTTTTAGCGATAATTTCTTCTTGTACTGATTTAGGTACGTCTGAATAGTGGTCAAATACCATCATGAAGGTACCGCGTCCTTGTGTAGATGAACGGAGAGTTGTTGCGTAACCGAACATTTCAGCAAGTGGAACGAAAGCATTAACGATTTGTGATTTACCGTGAGCTTCCATTGAGTTAACTTGACCACGACGAGCAGTCACGTGACCCATGATATCTCCAAGGTTTTCTTCAGGAACAGTGATTGTAACTTTCATCATTGGTTCAAGGATAGCTGGTTTAGCAGTTTTAGCAGCTTCTTTCATTGCAAGAGATGCGGCAACCTTGAAGGCTGTTTCTGATGAATCGACATCGTGGTATGAACCATCGTAAAGTTTAGCTTTGATGTCAACCATTGGGTAACCAGCGAGGACACCGTTAGCCATAGTTTCTACCAAACCTTTTTCAACGGCTGGTACGAATTCACGAGGAACGACACCACCGACGATAGCATTTTCAAATTCAAATCCAGCGCCTTCTTCGTTTGGTGTGAATTCGATCCATACGTCACCGTATTGACCTTTACCACCTGATTGACGTTTGAAGAATCCACGTGCTGAAGTTCCAGCGCGGAATGTTTCACGGTAAGCAACTTGAGGTGCACCTACGTTAGCTTCAACTTTGAACTCACGACGCATACGGTCAACGAGGACATCCAAGTGAAGTTCTCCCATACCAGAGATAACTGTTTCACCAGTTTCTGGGTTAGTTTCAACACGGAAAGTTGGATCTTCTTCTGCCAATTTTTGAAGGGCAACACCCATTTTATCTTGGTCAGCTTTAGTCTTAGGTTCAACCATCAATTGGATAACTGGTTCTGGAACTTCGATTGATTCAAGGATGATTTTAGCTTTTTCATCTGTCAATGAGTCACCAGTTGTTGTATTTTTCAAACCAACAGCAGCAGCGATATCCCCAGCGTAAACTGTTTGGATTTCTTTACGAGTGTTAGCGTGCATTTGAAGAATACGTCCGATACGTTCACGTTTACCTTTTGAAGTATTCAAAACGTATGAACCAGCATCAAGTGTTCCTGAGTAAACACGGAAGAATGAAAGACGTCCAACAAATGGGTCAGTCATGATCTTGAAGGCAAGCGCTGCAAATGGTGCTTCGTCTGAAGCTGGACGGTCGTCTTCTTCGTCTGTATCTGGGTTTACACCTTTGATTGCAGGGATATCAAGTGGGCTTGGGAGGTAGTCGATGACTGCATCAAGCATCATTTGAACACCTTTGTTTTTGAAGGCAGAACCAGCAAGCATTGGGTAGAAATCAACGTTGATTGTTGCTTTACGGATAGCAGCTTTGAGTTCAGCTTCTGTAATTTCTTCACCAGCGAAGTATTTTTCCATGATATCTTCATCGAAATCAGCGATTGCTTCGATGAGTTTTTCACGCCATTCGTTAGCTAATTCTGTGTATTCTTCAGCATTGAAGTTCAATGATGCCAATTCAGCGTTGAATTCGTCTGATCCTACAACTGTTTCTTTGATATCTGTACCAAGGTCATTTGTGTAGATTTCAGATTTCATTGTTACCAAGTCAATGATACCGATGAAGTCGTCTTCAGCACCGATTGGGATTTGGATTGGATGTGCATTTGCACCCAAACGATCGCCCAATGTAGAAAGTGAGTAGTAGAAATCAGCACCGATTTTGTCCATTTTGTTAGCAAAAACGATACGTGGAACACCGTATTCAGTTGCTTGACGCCAAACTGTTTCAGTTTGAGGTTCAACACCTGATTGAGCATCAAGAACGGTTACAGCACCATCAAGAACGCGGAGTGAACGTTGTACTTCGATTGTGAAGTCAACGTGACCTGGTGTGTCGATGATGTTGACGCGGTTACCTTTCCATTGCGCAGTAGTCGCAGCGGAAGTGATTGTGATACCACGTTCTTGTTCTTGTTCCATCCAGTCCATTTGTGAAGCACCTTCGTGGGTTTCACCGATTTTGTGGATTTTACCAGTGTAATAAAGAACACGTTCTGTTGTTGTTGTTTTACCAGCATCGACGTGGGCCATGATACCGATATTACGTGTATTAGCAAGTGAAAATTCGCGAGCCATGTTGTTCTCCTATTTGATTTTAATAATGAGAGTTTCTCATTAAGTTTATTGTACCAAATTTTTGTTTAAAAATTAAAACAAAACCGAGCAGGCGAGGAGCCCAAGCCCGGTAATGTTCGTTTTTATCACCAATTTGATGATTTACAATCTTTTCGATTGTAAAATTCGATTTGCTAAGCAGATTCGAGGAAAGAGGTTCCGAAGCGTACAGAGGTACGCGAGGGTTCTCTTGACGAAGAAGCTGCGACGCAAATTGGATTTTACCAGCGGAAGTGAGCGAACGCACGGTTAGCTTCAGCCATTTTGTGAGTGTCTTCACGTTTTTTGACTGCTGCACCTGTGTTGTTAGCTGCATCCAAGATTTCTTTTGCAAGACGATCTTGCATAGTGTGTTCACCACGGTTACGAGCGATTGTTACCAACCAACGAAGTCCGAGAGTTGTACGACGTTCTGGACGAACTTCAACTGGGACTTGATAGTTAGAACCACCAACACGACGAGCGCGAACTTCAAGAACTGGCATGATGTTTTCCATAGCAGTTTCGAAGACTTCGAGTGGGTTGTTTCCAGTAGCTTCTTCAAGTTGTTTGAAGGCTCCGTAAACGATTTGAGCAGCAACTCCGCGTTTACCATCAAGCATTACGCGGTTGATAAGACGAGTTACTACGACTGAGTTGTACATTGGATCTGCCAAAACTTCACGTTTTGGGGCACGATTTTTACGCATTCTTACTTATCTCCCTTCTTAAGCTTTTGGTTTTTTAGCACCGTATTTAGAACGGCTTTGTTTACGGTCAGATACACCTGCTGTATCAAGTGCACCACGAACGATATGGTAACGTACCCCTGGAAGGTCTTTTACACGTCCACCACGAAGAAGTACAACACTGTGTTCTTGGAGGTTGTGTCCGATACCTGGGATGTACGCTGTTACTTCCATAAGGTTTGAAAGACGTACACGCGCGAATTTACGGAGCGCTGAGTTAGGTTTTTTAGGTGTCATAGTACCAACACGTGTTGCTACTCCACGTTTTTGTGGGCTGGCAAGTTTAGTTTGTACTTTTTTACGGCTGTTGTAGCCAACGTTCATAGCTGGTGACTTAGATTTAGACACTTGAGCTTGACGTGGTTTGCGTACCAATTGGTTAATTGTAGGCATTTTACTGTCTGCTTTTTATATTTTTCCACATTATCTGCGAAGCGATGAGAAATACAAAAGCATTCCTTTCTTTTTATTGGATGGCGAATCGCCAATTTTTTAGTCAGTATATGGTCGCTTAAGCCAAGTTCTGACAAGAAGTTTAGCAACTTATACAAGTTCTCCTGGGAGTCCAAAGTAAAAAGTACCGTCTAATATAATATCATGTTTTCTTTTTTTTGTCAATCTTTTTTTGTTGGTTTTTTACCTCTTAATTTTTCACTTACCTTGGGCTTTTGCGCTTTTTTTGGTATAATCAAATCATGAAAAAAATTGGAATTGTTTTTTGTATTTTATTGATAAGTTTGCCTTTGTTTGCTGGATTTTCAGCAAAGGCGGATACGACTTCGGCGGCAGCTGATTTTTCAGTGGCGGCAAAATCTTCCATTGCTATCGATGCTTCGAGCGGAAAGATTTTGTATGCCCAAAATGCTGATGATTCGAGTACGGCTATTGCTTCAATTACTAAATTGCTGACGGCTTATTTGGTTTATAAAAATGTGGCTGACGGAAAATTAACTTGGGATACCAAAGTTGGCTTGTCTGATTATGCTTATGAATTGACGCAAAATTCTAATGCCAGCAACATTCCACTGGCGCAAACAGAAAAATACACGGTCAAAGATTTGGTCAACGCACTTTTGCTTCCGTCAGCAAATTCGGCGGCAGTGGCTTTAGCTGAAAAAATTGCGGGTTCTGAGCCAAAATTTGTAGATATGATGACGGCACAAATGAAAGCTTGGGGAATTACAGACACGCATTTGGTTAATGCTTCGGGCTTGCCTAATGATGATTTAAATGGTCATATTTATCCTGGATCAGCGCAAACAGCGACAAATACGATGAGCGCTAAAGCCGTCGCTGTGCTTTCTTATCATTTGCTCAAAGACTATCCTGAAATTTTAAAAATTACGAAAAAAACAAGTCTTCCTTTTGATGAAGGAGGAAAGTCGCAGATGACTTTGACCAATACAAATCAGATGTTGGATGGTTTTGCGACTTCACGTAAGGGTGTGGATGGTCTGAAAACAGGATCAACGAGCTTTCAAATTGACTGTTTTGCTGGAACGACGCAACAAAATGGTTTTAGAATTATCACCGTTGTTTTAGAAGCAGAAAATCCTGCAACGGATAATTCTACTCCTTTTACATTGACCAATCAGCTGATGAACTACGTTTATGGCCACTGGCGGACGACAACTTTGGCTCAAAAAAATCATGTTTTTCCTGAATTTCCTAAGCTTTCTGTGCGTGATGGTCGAGCAAACGCCACTCAGCTGGTAGCAGGAAAAACAATTTCTCCCGTTGTTCCTTATGCCAGTGATGGCAGTGCGGATGTCAAAGGGATAAAGTTGAAATTTAGTGATAAAAAATCAAGTGTTGTCGAGGCACCTGTCGCCAAAGGCAAAAAACTGGTGGAATTATCTATCTCGGTCAAAGATAAACTTGGCTATCTGCCACAATGCAGCGGCGAACATTTCCCGCTCGTCGCCAAGAGTGCTGTGGCGCGCAGCAATCCTCTCAAAGTGATGTGGAATCACTTTGTCACTTTTGTCAATGAAAAATTGTAAGAAAAATGCTGACGGAAACTTTTTGCCGTCAGTTTTTTTGTCAATTTATTTTCGTCAGTATTTTCTCTGGTGAAATTGGGTTGCGTCAGTGATTTCTCTGACCAAATTCAATTCCGTCAGCATTTTCTCTAACAAAAAACACTGTCAGCTGACAGCGTTTTTTTATTAACCTTTTGATTTGACAATCGCCAGCAAAATCGCACCGACAATGAACAAAACAATCCCGATAAGCACATAAACCATTTCTTTTTTGGTTTTCTTTTCGCCAAGAAAGAGAATCCCACCAATGGTTGAAATAATGATACCCAACTGTGAAAATGAGAAGGCAATCGCATTTCCAGCTGCACTCGCCGCCATCAACATGAAGATATTACCAATTCCCCACATGATACCAACCAGCATATTTTGGAAAACATATTTTTCCATTTTGATTTGAAAGCGACCCATAACCAGCGCTCCAACAATCATTCCGACCGACATCGGCAAGATAATCGTCAATGTATCAAAATGAATATTAAACCAAAGTGCTGACAAATTATTGAACAAAATGACATAAGCCACATAACCCAAAGTAGAGTAAGTCAATGCTGTCAAGCCTTTAGCATAGTTGTAATTTCCAGCAACAACCGTATTTTCAGGGTCACGTTTTGATGAGAAATAGAAACCGACTACCAAGATAATCATGGCAATGAAACCAAGAATAAATTGGATTTGTTTTGTCCATTCATGAAAGGCAAAAACACCAATCAAACCACCAAGAACGAGCTGTGTTCCTGAAGAAAGCGGACTTGCCACTGAAACACCCATATACTTCATTGAATTAAATTGACCAAATTGACCCACTGACCAAATCAAGCCGCCGATAAAACCAATCAAGAAAATCTGCCAAGTCAAATGGGGCATCCGGAATAAGAAAACGATAAGTGCGAAAACAAAAGCGCCTAATGTCATTCCAAGCGTTTGTTGTTTGGCATCTCCACCGAATTTATTAGCTACAAATCCGATTGAACCCCAAGCAAACATTGGAACAAGCGCAAGTAAAACTCCTTGCATATCTACTATCTCCCTCTTTTATTTTTTAATCTTGCCAAAAAGCAAGCATTTCTCTATTTTACACTATTTTTTGGAAAAATCAAGAGGACAATAGATGACAAGCTTCAAGCAGCTCAGCACCGTTTTTCCAGCACCACCAAAATAGGGGGCTGATGAATCTGATTTAAAGCAGCGAAAGAAAAAACATTCCATTGTTTTTGAGCTAAAGCAGAAACCCAGCTTAACACCGCATTTTTCTCACTTTCTCCCCCCTCATGCCCATAATAAATCATTATCGCAATTCGCCCGCCAATCACCAGTTTTTCGGTCAATGCCGTCAAGGCAGCCAGCGTCGTCTCCCCTTTAGTGATCACATTTTTATCTGCTTTTGGCAAATAACCCAGATTAAAAATCGCCGCTTTGATCGGTTTTTGCACAAATTTTGCCACATTTTCATGTCCAGACAAGATCAATTTCACTGACAAATCCGTCAGCATTTTCTCTGAATCCGTCAGACCTTGATTAGATTGCGTCAGTAAATTCTCTGCTTCCGTCAGTATTTTCGTCACTGATTTCCCTGCTGCAAGCACCCTTTTTTCCGTGGCCGACAGTGCCGCCTCTTGCACATCAAAAGCAAAAACTTCCGCAGCCAAATTCGCTAAAAACAGCGTATCATAGCCATTCCCCATTGTCGCATCCACCACAACATCCCCCGGCTCAATCACTTGTGCCAACAAAGAATGTGCCATATCTAAAACTTTCAACACTTGATTTTTTCCACCACTTTCTTAAATTTTTCTTCATCAAATTCTAATTGATAATGCTGACTAATTTTTTGAAGCACTAACCAAACCGTCAGTGAAATCTCTCGTAAAAATACATTTCCGTCAGTAAAAATGTCATATTTTCTCAACCAATTTTGCTGATAAGTCGTCAATTTGGAACGTTTTCCCTCATATTTTGACCAATCCCCTAAACCATTCGGCTGTTCCCCCAGCTCCATGTACCAAAAAGCAACCAAACAATTTTTCAAAAAAATACCACACTCATCCCGATAATTTCGTTCCCCTCGCTGATTGCGCCGATAAAATTCATGCAAATATGCATAAAATTTCATTAAGAAAAAATTAAATTCTTCCTGATGCAAATGATAAATCAAAAGCTTTGACTGCTCATAAATTCTCGCTAAAAAACCATCATCTTTGAAAATTCTTATCTTTTTCAGCCACACAGACGGAGCCAATTCTCGCTTATAATAAACAAAAATGTCCACCTTAACAAAGCAATCAAAATGCAAAACCACATAAGATTCCGCCAAGGTTTCCACAAATAAAACACCTGGTAGATTTATCAGCTCCTTTAAAAACTCACTTTTAGGACAAACATCAGCAAGTACCAGTCGCAAATCAATATCTGAAAATTCGTCAGCATTTTCAGCTGCTAGAGACCCGCCGAGAAAAGTTCCCAAAACATCAGAATGAGTTGAAAAATTCGTCAAAAGCGCTTTTAATAATTCTTCTCGCTCCAAAACCAATTCTTTTGCATTTCTCATAAAGTTCAACTCTCATTCATTTTCTTCTTATTATACACCAAAAATACCCAACAAAAAAGACGAATAAAAATCCGCCTTTATTTCACTTAAAAAGTAACACTTTCACTTTGACGGACATCACGACAGCCTTGAATAGAACCTCGTCGTTCCATTTCTGCATCAATCGCATTTAAAACTTCCCATTTTTTCAGCGACCACATCGGACCAATAATCAAGTCCCGTGGCGCATCACCCGTCAATCGATGGATTACAATTTCTTTAGGAATCATCTCCAGCTGATCACAGATCACTTGCACATAATTCTCCTGCGACATCAACTGCAAGCGTCCCTCGTGATAATCCCGCTGCAAACGTGTCTGTTTCATCAAATGTAACAAATGTAACTTCACACCTTGAATATCCGAGTCCAAAACCATACGCCTTACATTTTCCAACATCATCTCTGGCGTTTCCCCAGGCAGACCATTAATTAAATGCGTACAAACATTGATGCCATGAACCCGCAGACGCTTCACTGCATCGACATAAGTCTGATAATCATGCGCGCGATTGATTAAATCCGAAGTTTCCTCAAAAGTCGTCTGCAAGCCCAAATCAATCCAAACCTCCATGCGTTCATTCAATTCCGCCAAATAATCCACCACATCTGGCGGCAAACAATCCGGTCGCGTCCCGATTGAAATTCCGACCACATCTGGCTGGTTCACCGCCTGCTCAAAACGCTCACGCAGCAGCTCCACAGGGCCATGTGTATTAGTAAAATTTTGGAAATAAACAATATACTTCTGAACCCCAGGCCATTTCTTATGAAATTGCGCAACTTCAGCAGCAAATTGATCTGCAATTGGCGCCTCTGGCTCCAAAATCATGTCCCCAGAACCAGAAACCGTGCAAAATGTACAGCCTCCATGTGCCACCGTCCCATCCCGATTGGGACAATCAAAGCCCGCATCAATTGGAACTTTAAAAATCTTTTCACCAAAATTTTTACGCAGATACTCATTCCACGTCGTATATCTTTTTTGCATTCTATCCCTCAAGTCAAAAATATAAATCAATTATAACAAAAAAGGAGACCTCTAGTCCCCTAAAAAGCTGCGGATGTCAGACTCGAACTGACGACATCATGATTAACAGTCATGCGCTACTACCAACTGAGCTAATCCGCAATAACATAAAACCCGGTTTCCCGAGTTTTAATAATATAGTCCGTACGGGATTCGAACCCGTGTTACCGCCGTGAAAAGGCGGTGTCTTAACCCCTTGACCAACGGACCATACTTATTTCAACTTGGCCACGAGCCTATCTCCCAGGGGGCAACCCCCAAGTACTTCCGCCGTAGATGGACTTAACTGCTGTGTTCGACATGGGAACAGGTGTATCTCCATCACTATGATGACCAAATCTTTAAATGTTACTTTGAACATTCAAAACTAAATAACACTTCTTCTAACGCTTAACCTTAAGCTTTTTATATTTGACTCTTTTGGTAAAGTCCTCGAGCGATTAGTACTGGTCCGCTACACCCCTCACAGGGCTTCCACTTCCAGCCTATCTACCAGATCATCTCTCTGGGCTCTTAATTCTTACGAATGGGTAATCTCATCTTGAGGTGGGCTTCGCACTTAGATGCTTTCAGCGCTTATCCCTTCCCTACATAGCTATCCAGCCGTGCCTCTGGCGAGACAACTGGTACACCAGCGGTAAGTCCATCCCGGTCCTCTCGTACTAAGGACAGATCCTCTCAAATTACCTACGCCCGCGACGGATAGGGACCGAACTGTCTCACGACGTTCTGAACCCAGCTCGCGTGCCGCTTTAATGGGCGAACAGCCCAACCCTTGGGACCGACTACAGCCCCAGGATGCGACGAGCCGACATCGAGGTGCCAAACCTCCCCGTCGATGTGAACTCTTGGGGGAGATAAGCCTGTTATCCCCAGGGTAGCTTTTATCCGTTGAGCGATGGCCCTTCCATGCGGTACCACCGGATCACTAAGTCCTAGTTTCCTACCTGCTCGAGTTGTAGCTCTCGCAGTCAAGCTGGCTTTTACCTTTACACTCTACGATTGATTTCCAACCAATCTGAGCCAACCTTTGAGCGCCTCCGTTACTCTTTAGGAGGCGACCGCCCCAGTCAAACTGTCCGTCAGACACTGTCTCCCTGGCCGATTATGCCAGCGGGTTAGAGTAACCATAAGTCAAGGGTAGTATCCCAACAGCGCCTCAATCAAAACTAGCGTCCTGATTTCAATGGCTCCTACCTATCCTGTACATGACTTACAGGTACTCAATATCAAACTACAGTAAAGCTCCATGGGGTCTTTCCGTCCTGTCGCGGGTAACCTGCATCTTCACAGGTACTAAAATTTCACCGAGTCTCTCGTTGAGACAGTGCCCAAATCATTACGCCTTTCGTGCGGGTCGGAACTTACCCGACAAGGAATTTCGCTACCTTAGGACCGTTATAGTTACGGCCGCCGTTTACTGGGGCTTCAATTCAGTGCTTCGCTTACGCTAACACCTCCTCTTAACCTTCCAGCACCGGGCAGGCGTCACCCCCTATACATCACCTTGCGGTTTAGCAGAGAGCTGTGTTTTTGATAAACAGTTGCTTGGGCCTATTCACTGCGGCTGGCTGTTACACCAGCACCCCTTCTCCCGAAGTTACGGGGCTATTTTGCCGAGTTCCTTAACGAGAGTTCTCTCGATCACCTGAGGCTACTCGCCTCGACTACCTGTGTCGGTTTGCGGTACGGGTAGATATGACTTTACGCTAGAAGCTTTTCTTGGCAGTGTGACATCACGGAGTTCGCAACCGTAGTTGCTTCCCCATCACAGCTCAATGTTAGAGAAACATGCATTTGACACATCTCACACCTCACTGCTTAGACCAGAATCCATTAACTGGCATCCGTTAGCCTACTGCGTCCCTCCATCACGATCATATCTAGTACTGGAATATCAACCAGTTGTCCATCGACTACGCCTTTCGGCCTCGCCTTAGGTCCCGACTAACCCAGGGCGGACGAGCCTTCCCCTGGAAACCTTAGTCTTACGGTGGATAAGATTCTCACTTATCTTGCGCTACTCATACCGGCATTCTCACTTCTTAACGCTCCAGCACTCCTCACGGTATACCTTCATCGCGGTTAAGAACGCTCTCCTACCATTGATTTAAAATCAATCCAAAGCTTCGGTAATATGTTTAGCCCCGGTACATTTTCGGCGCAGGGTCACTCGACTAGTGAGCTATTACGCACTCTTTGAATGATAGCTGCTTCTGAGCTAACATCCTAGTTGTCTGTGCAACCCCACATCCTTTTCCACTTAACATATATTTTGGGACCTTAGCTGTTGGTCTGGGCTGTTTCCCTTTCGACTACGGATCTTAGCACTCGCAGTCTGACTGCCGAACATGTGTATTAGCATTCGGAGTTTATCTGAGATTGGTAATCCGAGATGGACCCCTCACCCAAACAGTGCTCTACCTCCAATACACTTACATTTCGACGCTAGCCCTAAAGCTATTTCGGAGAGAACCAGCTATCTCCCAGTTCGTTTGGAATTTCTCCGCTATCCACAAGTCATCCAAACACTTTTCAACGTGTCCTGGTTCGGGCCTCCAGTGTGTCTTACCACACCTTCACCCTGCTCATGGATAGGTCACTAGGTTTCGGGTCTACATCATGATACTAAAGCGCCCTATTCAGACTCGCTTTCGCTACGGCTCCGTCTCTTCAACTTAACCTCGCATCATAACATAACTCGCCGGTTCATTCTACAAAAGGCACGCTCTCACCCATTAACGGGCTCGAACTTCTTGTAGGCACACGGTTTCAGGTGCTATTTCACTCCCCTCACGGGGTTCTTTTCACCTTTCCCTCACGGTACTGGTTCACTATCGGTCACTAAGGAGTATTTAGGGTTGGGAGATGGTCCTCCCGGATTCAAACTGGATTTCGCGTGTCCAGCCCTACTCAGGATACTGCTAGGTATAAGCGCTATTTCGTCTACGGGATTATTACCCTCTTTGATTAACCTTCCCAGGTTATTCGACTATAATGCTTAAGTCCACGTTGCAGTCCTACAACCCCAAGAAGCAAGCTTCTTGGTTTGCCCTTCTTCGCGTTCGCTCGCCGCTACTTACGAAATCGTTTTTACTTTCTCTTCCTGCAGGTACTTAGATGTTTCAGTTCTCTGCGTTACCTTCACGTAAGCTATGTATTCACTTACGGATAACTGCTAGTAGCAGCTGGGTTTCCCCATTCGGAGACCGAGGGATCAATGCGTACTTACTGCTCCCCCTCGAATATCGTCGTTAGTCACGTCCTTCTTCGGCTCTTAGTGCCAAGGCATCCACCGTGCGCCCTTATTAACTTTGCCATGATGAATTTAATCATCTTTTTTCAAGTATAAGTTTGTAAATTCTTTAAAATTCACAGCTTTTGGTTTATTTTATCGTTATTAGATATTGTTATTTAGTTTTCAATGTTCAAGTGATTTTAACGTCTTGTCTGACAATGGAGCCTAGCGGGATCGAACCGCTGACCTCCTGCGTGCAAAGCAGGCGCTCTCCCAGCTGAGCTAAGGCCCCACAATCAAGAAATTGATTCTTGTATAGGTTTTCTACTAAACCCCTCAAAACTGAATAAAGTTGAATGCTCACGTCTTTGTATATATTCCTTAGAAAGGAGGTGATCCAGCCGCACCTTCCGATACGGCTACCTTGTTACGACTTCACCCCAGTCATCGGTCTTACCTTAGGTAGCGCCCTCCTTGCGGTTAGGCAACCAACTTCGGGTACTCCCAACTCCCGTGGTGTGACGGGCGGTGTGTACAAGGCCCGGGAACGTATTCACCGCGGCGTGCTGATCCGCGATTACTAGCGATTCCGACTTCATGTAGGCGAGTTGCAGCCTACAATCCGAACTGAGAATGGTTTTAAGAGATTAGCTAAACATCACTGTCTCGCGACTCGTTGTACCATCCATTGTAGCACGTGTGTAGCCCAGGTCATAAGGGGCATGATGATTTGACGTCATCCCCACCTTCCTCCGGTTTATCACCGGCAGTCTCGTTAGAGTGCCCAACTTAATGATGGCAACTAACAATAGGGGTTGCGCTCGTTGCGGGACTTAACCCAACATCTCACGACACGAGCTGACGACAACCATGCACCACCTGTATCCCGTGTCCCGAAGGAACTTCCTATCTCTAGGAATAGCACGAGTATGTCAAGACCTGGTAAGGTTCTTCGCGTTGCTTCGAATTAAACCACATGCTCCACCGCTTGTGCGGGCCCCCGTCAATTCCTTTGAGTTTCAACCTTGCGGTCGTACTCCCCAGGCGGAGTGCTTATTGCGTTAGCTGCGATACAGAGAACTTATAGCTCCCTACATCTAGCACTCATCGTTTACGGCGTGGACTACCAGGGTATCTAATCCTGTTTGCTCCCCACGCTTTCGAGCCTCAGTGTCAGTTACAGGCCAGAGAGCCGCTTTCGCCACCGGTGTTCCTCCATATATCTACGCATTTCACCGCTACACATGGAATTCCACTCTCCTCTCCTGCACTCAAGTCTACCAGTTTCCAATGCATACAATGGTTGAGCCACTGCCTTTTACACCAGACTTAATAAACCACCTGCGCTCGCTTTACGCCCAATAAATCCGGACAACGCTCGGGACCTACGTATTACCGCGGCTGCTGGCACGTAGTTAGCCGTCCCTTTCTGGTGAGATACCGTCACACGAGGAGCTTTCCACTCTCCTCGTCGTTCTTCTCTCACAACAGAGTTTTACGATCCGAAAACCTTCTTCACTCACGCGGCGTTGCTCGGTCAGACTTTCGTCCATTGCCGAAGATTCCCTACTGCTGCCTCCCGTAGGAGTTTGGGCCGTGTCTCAGTCCCAATGTGGCCGATCACCCTCTCAGGTCGGCTATGTATCATCGCCTTGGTGAGCCTTTACCTCACCAACTAGCTAATACAACGCGGGATCATCTTTGAGTGAAACAATTGTTTCTTTCAAGCTTAGAACATGTGTCCCTAGCTGTTATGCGGTATTAGCATTCGTTTCCAAATGTTGTCCCCCGCTCAAAGGCAGATTTCCCACGCGTTACTCACCCGTTCGCTGCTCTTTGGTTTAGTGCAAGCACCAAACCGCATCGCTCAACTTGCATGTATTAGGCACGCCGCCAGCGTTCGTCCTGAGCCAGGATCAAACTCTCAAATAAAGTATTTAAGTCACACTAATGTGACTGGCTTGTCTTTCATTATTGATTGACAGATTTTTTGATGTCTTTCGACATCACATGAGTCATTCTTCTTTATTCAGTTTTCAATGGTCTAGCTCGCTTCAAGACCCTCGTCTCTTGCGACAACTATTATATTCTATCAAACCCCCCTCCCTTTGTCAAGGATTAACTGTATTCCTTCTCACTTTTTTTTAGTTTTGTTCGCTTTTTAACCTCGCCTGTATCCCTTTTCTTCCTTACCATGACTCAGTTATCATACTATTTAGGAGGTATAAAAAAACTTTTCCCAAAACAAGGGAAAAGCTTTTCTATTTCCTTTTAGTCTTCATCATCAAATAAGATACTCTTGATTTTTTCTCTCAAACGATAGCGTTCCATGCGTGTAAGTTCCTCTCCGCGCATTTGACGAAGTAAAAGTTCCTGGTAATGAGGAGTAAGTTTCTCATATACTTCACTAAGTAGGTGATTGAAGACTAGTTCCCCTTCAGGTGTTTCCTCTGTAGAGGCAATCCAATCTGAGCATTCATAAATATCCAAGCCCTCAAAGCGATCAAATCCTCTTTTTTTAGCACGGGAATGACGGATTTCATCAATTAGGCGCTGATGATATTGAACCTTGAACTTTAAATGAATTTTTTCGAGATTCTCCAATTTTTGAAGCAACTCATATAGGGTAATCATTCCTTCTTGAAAATAATCTTCATATTCCCAAGCACTTACACGAAGCTGCTTCATTTGCTTAAAAATGATTGGTTTTACTTCTTCAAATAGTTTTACAAAAATTTCATCGTTTTCCATATTTTAAGTCTCCTAATCTTTATTTTTAATTTGACATCATAAAAATAAAGCAGGATGGTGGATGTGAGGTTTTTCTTACATTAGACAAATGGAGTCTCTGTTGCGCCAAAGGTTTTCTCATATTAGTTGTCCTTTCAACTCCTATTTGTTTACCTCACTTTTTGTTCTTTCATTATATAACCTTATTTTCTTTTTTACTAATGATATGAAAAAACTATTTCAATCAAAAAATACTTTTATTCTCGCATTTATATAGTAGAAACTAATAATTTTTCAAAAAAAATCTAGTAATCCATTCGGCGGTGTTTAGCTTTTTAATTTTAATTTTTATTTATTGTTCACAATCCTTGAAAATTCTGTCTAAAAGCTGTGATGCTTTTTTCACCAATTATTTTTTATCCACAGGATTTTTTGCCATTTTTCTTCGTTTTTCTTTGTTGTGGATAAGCTCGAAATCACCTGTTTTACCTCGTTGATTCTTGTGGATAAATATAATTGTTCACACTTTCCACAGAAATGTTAGTAACTTTTTAAAGCGGTGGAAAACTTTCTTTATGTAATTTTAACAGACTGTGGAAAAATATGAGTTGAAATGATATAATGAGTTATCAACAAACTAAAAGCAAAGGAGTAACATGGCATCCCTTAATGAAAATCAAAAATTTTGGGCTCGGGTAACAGAACTCGCCAAACAGAGTATTGGCAAACAAGCTTATGATTTTTTTATTGAACCCGCTCAATTGATGTCCGTCGAACAAGACACTGCTAATATCTTGCTTGACAGTGGAATGAAAAAAGATTATTGGAAGAAACAATCTGATTTAATTACAACAGCGGGATTTGAGGTTTTTGGACGGTTGGTTGATTATGAGCTTTACGCTAATGATGAATTAACAGAACTTGAGCTTCGACGTTTGAATAATCAAGCACCAACTGAAGAACCCGTTACTAAAAATAAAGCTGCTTCTCCTTTAGTGAGCGGTCTTAACGAAAAATATAATTTCGAAAATTTTGTGCAAGGTCCTGGTAACCGTTGGACTTTAGCTGCTGCGATTGCGGTAGCTGATAAACCTGGTGATACCTACAATCCTTTGTTTATCTATGGTGGCGCCGGTTTAGGTAAAACTCACTTGATGCACGCGATTGGTAATCAAATTTTGACGGATAATCCAACAGCGCGAATCAAATATGTCTCATCTGAAAACTTTGTTAATGACTACGTCAATGCAACCCGTAAAAACCAGATGGAGAATTTCGAAAACACTTATCGAAATTTGGATTTGCTTCTATTGGATGATGTTCAATTTTTTAGTGATAAAGAAGGAACTAAAAATGAGTTTTTCAATACCTTCAACGCGCTCTATGACAAAGGTTCACAGATTGTTTTGACTTCTGACCGTATCCCGCAGGAATTGAATAATCTGGAAGATCGGCTGGTTTCACGTTTCTCTTGGGGCTTAACCACTGATATTACAGCTCCTGACTATGAAACACGGATGGCCATTCTTTTGATAAAATCTGAGTCAAGTAACTTAGAATTTCCAAGTGAAACCCTCTCTTATATTGCTGGGCAAATTGATTCTAACGTCCGTGAGCTCGAAGGGGCTTTAAATCGAGTTGAATTTGTTGCTCGTGCTAATGGAATTGCAGTAGTCGATATTGAAACAGCCAGTCAAGCTTTACGTTCTTTGAAAAATGCGGTGCAACAGTCTTTATCTAACTTGACCATTAAAAAAATTCAAGATGAAGTAGCAAACTATTATCACATTTCATTTTCTGACTTGGTGGGACCTAAACGTCCTAAGGAAATTGCCTTCCCACGACAAATTGCAATGTATCTCGTCCGGGAACTCTTAGGGACAAGTTTGCCTGCAATTGGAAATGCCTTTGGAGGTCGTGATCATACAACCGTGATGTATGCTTACAGACAAATTTCAGATAAAATGAAAAATGATATGGATGTCCAAAAAGACATTGATAGCATTAAACGTAAATTTTAAACTTGTGGAAAAGTACAGGACTTATAAAAGCTTTATTCTTTAATTATCCACAGGGAAAAACCTTGTGTTTCTGGGTTGATTTGTCTTATGCAGATTATCCACAGGACCTACTACTATTACTATTATATTTATAAAAAGAAATAATAAAGGAGACTCATGATTAAATTTTCAATTAATAAAAATGCTTTTCAAAATGCTTTAAGAATTACAAAACAAGCTATTGGAACAAAAGTGACTATTCCTGCTTTGACAAAGCTAAAAATTGAAGTTGAAGAAAAAGGAATTACTTTAATTGGTTCAAATGGTCAAATTTCAATAAAGAACTTTTTACCTGCTGATAATAAAGATGCGAGCATGCTTATTTCTGGCACTGGTTCTGTCTTATTGGAAGCTGGATTCTTTGAGAATGTTGTTAGCCAATTACCAGAGGTCACTTTGGAATTTATTGAAAAAGAACAAAAACAAGTGCTTTTGACTTCTGGCAAGTCTGAAATTACTTTGAAAGGTTTGGATTCTGAAATGTATCCGCACTTGCAAGAAATTTCGCAAGGCGCTTCTTTAAAAATGAAAGTTAAGGCACTCAAGGAAATTTTTACAGAGACTGTCTTTGCGGTAAGTACTCAGGAAAATCGTCCGATTTTTACAGGGGTTCATTTGGAAACTTTGGCAACAGGTGAATTAAAAGCTGTTGCAACGGACTCACATCGAATGAGCCAACGCTTGCTTGCATTAGAAAATCCGACAGACTTGAAATTTGATGTGATTTTGCCAAGCAAATCAATCAATAGTTTTAAAAATGTTTTCACTAATGACGAACAAGAAATTGAAATTTTCATTAGCGGAAGCCAAATGTTGTTCCAAAATGAAACAATTAGTTATTATAGCCGCTTGATTGAAGGAGCTTACCCTGATACCAATCGGTTGATTCCTAAAGAAACAGATTATACTTTGGATCTAGTTTTTGATGCTGCAGAGTTGCGTCATACAATGGATCGTGCACGCCTCTTGACCGTGATGACAACGAACGGAACGGTTAAATTGACTGTTTCTGGTGATTCTGTGGTAACAACAGCTAATTCACCAGAGGTTGGTTCTGTTCATGAAGAATTGACAGCTTTGTCAAAAGAAGGTAGTGATTTATCAATTAGTTTCAACCCTGAGTATTTGATTGATGCTTTAAAAGTAATCAAAGCGCCTGAAGTGCGCGTGCGCTTTATTTCTAATGTGCGTCCTTTTACTTTGCAACCTCGTAATGAAGAAATTGGCTTTGTGCAATTGATTACGCCAGTACGTACAAATTGAGAAATTACTGACGAAAAGTTGGTCAGTGAGAGATTTTACTGACGAATTTACTAATGAACTAAAAAATAAGATTTTGATATAATGGACTTAACGAAAGTTAGGTCTATTTTTTATGGAAATTTTATATACTGAAATCACACAAGATTTGACAGCAGGACTTTTAGAGATTGTGCTGGAAGAACTTGCTGCGAAGCGAAAAATCTATTATATTGTTCCTTCATCAATGTCTTTTGAAAAGGAAAAAGAAATTTTAGAACGGATTGGTGCCGGTCAGGACACGGCTGTTTTTGACTTGCTTGTGACAAGGTTCAAACAGCTCCCCTATTATTTTGACAAGAGAGAAAAAGCAACAGAAAAGGTTGAGTTGGGCTCTGTCGGACTTGCTATGCTTTTTCGTCGGATTTTGAGAAGTTTTTCCAAAGAAGAACTCCCTCTTTATTTTGCCCAACAAAATTCTGCGGGATTTTTAGAAATGTTGATTCAACTGCGAGCAGAATTGTTGACTGCCAATTTGAGCGCAGAAGATTTACCAAATAACCCTAAAAATCAAGAATTAAAAAAGATATTTTCAAGATTTGAAGAATATCTATCTGCTGACTATGCAAATTTTTCAGAGTTCGGTGATTTTACAACACGAGTTGAGCAAGGAGAATTTGATGAGCAGCTCAAAGAGGCGGTTATCATTATTGATGGTTATACGCGTTTTTCAGCAGAGGAAGAATTGTTCATTTCAGTTGTGCAAAAGCGTGTGGGACGCCTAGTTATTGGAACTTACGCTGACGAAAATTCACTGACGGGCTTATCAGAAAGCATTTATGCTAATGCTGCGCAGATGATTGCAAGATTTAAAGAAAAATTTGGTGCAAAAATTGTAAAATTCACTGACGGGTTTGTCAACGAAGTTTACAACAAGTTGACACAATTGATTGATCAAGATACACGTTTTGTATTGAGTGATCAGCCAATAAAACTAGAAGACCATGAGGAAAAAAATTTTCAAATATGGGAAGCGGAGAATCAAACCGCTGAGATTGAACGAGTAGCCAAAGAAATTCGACAAAAAATCAGCCAAGGAGTTCACTTTAAAGATTTCACAGTGTTAGTTGGTGATACTAAAGCATATGAGATTACTTTGAAAGAAATCTTCAATCTTTATGAAATTCCATTTTTCTACGCCCAAGAAGAGGCAATGAGTCAGCATCCATTAATCGTCTTTTTTGAGAGTGTCTACGCAATAAAAAAAAGTAACTATCGCACAGATGATGTGGTGAATTTATTGAAAAGTAAGGTTTACACTGATGTAAACTTTGCTGATGAAACTATTGATTACTTTGAATATTATGTGCAAAGATTTAAAATATCAGGTCGAAAAAAATTTACTGAAACTTTTATTGAAGAGGAGTTTTCACAGCTTGATTCTGTAAATAATTTGCGGGAAAATTTATTAGGAAACAACTCCCCTTTACAAGAATTCTTAACCAAAAATGTACAAAAAACAGGAAAAAAATGGGTTTCTGATTTAAAAATTCTTCTTGAAAATGGAAATATAATGACGAATATGAATCGTTATTTTTCAGAAGCGGAGCAAGAAGGAAACCATAAAATTGCTGACCAACATGAACAAGTTTGGAAAATGCTTCTATCGGTGTTGACAGAATTTACGTCAGTATTTTCGGACGAAAAAATGAAAGTTCTTGAATTTTTGGACATTCTATTAGCAGGAATGAAAGCAGCAAAATATCGTCAAATTCCAGCGAATGTTGACGTCGTAAATGTTAAAGACTACGAACTCGTCGAACCTCAAACTAATCAATATATTTACGCCATTGGATTGAGTCAAACCAATTTTCCACGTATCAAAAAGAATTCAACACTTTTGTCAGATGCTGAGCGGTTAGAAATCAATGAAAAAACTTCTGAACATCAATTTATTGAGCAGCTCAATGTTGTCAACTATCATAAAAATATGTTTACAGTCCTTTCACTCATCAATTCTGCAACAAAATCATTAGTCTTATCTATGCCACAGATTATGGGAAATGAACAAGGCGAACTTTCACCAATTTTCCAACTTTTTACCAGTCATTCTGATGAAAAAATTCTCAAAAAAGTTCGCAGCGCGAATGCTCAAGAAAGTTTAGAACACGTTGGAAATAGTCGTGCGGTCATTTCTATGATTGGAAAAATTGAACGAGAACTTGCAGAAAACGAGTCTGAAGATGAGGACAAGCGTACTTTTTGGTCTAGTCTTTTTCGTTTACTTGTCAAAAATAACCCAGATTTTCAAAAAATCCTTATGGATTTGGATAAAGATATTGAAACGGTTGGGCTTTCTAAAGAAACTTTAAAGCACGTTTATGAAGATAAAATCTATGCCTCTGTCAGCAGTTTTGAGCGTTTTTATAACTGCGAATATCAATATTTCTTAGAAAATACCTTAGGCCTTGAAACTTTTGAAAACATTGATATTAACTCAAAAATTGTTGGAAATTTCTTCCATGAAGTCTTTGAAAAAATCATGCAAGCACCAGAAATATCAGCAGAAAACTTTGATAAAAAGTTGACAGATGTTTTACACGAGGTTGACAAAAACTATGCTCGCTATTTCACTCAAGATGCAACAGCTCGCTTCACTTGGAGTAATCTTGAAGAAATTGTTAAACAAACAGCAATTATGTTGAAAAAAACAGTTTCCACCAATAAAATAAAAACTTTATTGACGGAAAGTAGTTTTGGACTTCCTCAAAGTGAGCTAGGAAATTTTTCAGTAGATGATATCTACTTACGAGGCCAAATTGACCGAGTTGATCAGCTTGTTTCTGAGCGCTTAGGAGCAGTTGATTACAAGTCTAGTGCTCATGCTTTTAAATTACAAGACGCTTATGACGGATTAAGTTTGCAATTTTTGACTTATCTGGACGTTCTCAAACAGGCTTTTCCCCAACAAAAAATATGGGGTGCGCTCTATTTACAATTCAAAAATCAACCAATCAATTTAAGTGAAATCAACCAACTTTCAGAAATTTCAAATCTTTTAAATCAATCGATGCGCTATGAAGGTTTGCTTTTGTCAGAGGCAGTTGATGAAATTAAATCAATTGATAGCATTGCCGTCAAGAAAAACGATATTTATGCCGAAGATGAATTTGAAGCACTTTTACAGATGAACGCCCATCATTATCGCTCAGCAGGCGAGCGACTAAAATCGGGAAAAATTGCCATCAATCCGGTCATGAAGCGCTCCGATGGGATTGATAAATCAGGAAATGTAAAAGGCTGTCGCTATTGTCCACTAAAATCAATTTGTCGTTTTGAAGCAAATGTACACATGAACGACTACAGCCGTGAAATCGGTCAAAAATCACATGCAGAAATTTTAGCAGAACTAAAAGGGGATAAGGGAGATGAGTGAAATCAAACTAACACCAGAACAAGAAGAGGCAATTTATAGTTCTGGGAAAAATATTTTAGTTTCCGCCAGTGCAGGATCAGGAAAAACCTTTGTCATGGCGCAGAGAATTGTTGAGAAGGTAAAAAAAGGAGTTGAAATTGATCGGCTTTTCATCTCAACCTTTACAAAAAAAGCAGCGAGTGAGCTGCGAATGCGTCTAGAAAGAGATTTGAAAAAGGCTAGAAAAAACAGTTTTGACAACGAAGAGCGTTATAAATTGACACTTGCTTTACAGAATTTGTCAAATGCAGACATCGGAACAATGGACAGTTTTACTCAAAAACTTACCAAAATGCATTTTAACCGTGTCAATATTGATCCAAATTTTCGAATTTTAGCGGATCAAACCGAAAGTGATTTGATTAAGCAGGAAGTATTTGAGACTTTAGTTGAAGAATATTTGTCTAATTCAGAAGAAGTAAACATCGATAAAAAATCATTTGAGCAGTTGATTAAGAACTTCTCTAAAGATCGCAACATTTCAGGGTTTCAAGATGTAGTGTACAGTGTTTACAGATTTGCATCGGCGACAGAAAATCCGTTAAAATGGTTAGAAAATCAGTTCTTGAAAGGTTTTGAAACTTATCGCTCCTTGAGTGATTTATCACCAAGTTTTACAGAAAACGGTAAAGAAAATTTATTGGATTTTTTTGAACTTCTAGAGCGTTCTCTAACTAATGATGTTATTGCTAAAAAAGGAGCAGGTCGAGATAAGGCAAATATTATCTTAGATAATAAAAAAGAGCTTTTAGAAGCACTAAGCACGAAAAATTTTACAAGTTTCTCTGAACTTTTTTTGACATTAGATACGGATATCCGTGTAGGTTCATCAAAAGACGAAACGATTTCAGCATTGAAAAAAGAATTTTCAGCTCAAAAGCAAGAACTAGTAGGTTCTAAAAGTAAACCAGGAGAAATTCGTCAATTTGTCAATAAAGTTAAACATGGACAAGTGATTGAAAAATATCAAAATCAAGCTTTAGAAGTTGCAAAAAACTTACAGAAATTTGTTATTCAGTTTTATAAGACTTACTTAGAGCGAAAACGTCTCGAAAATGCTTTCGAATACTCGGATATTGCTCATTTTGCGATTGAAATTTTGGAAGAAAATCCAGATATTCGAGAAAATTTACGCGAGCACTATAACGAAATTATGATTGATGAGTATCAAGATACAAGCCATACACAAGAACGGATGTTGGAGTTACTTTCTAACGGATATAATCTATTTATGGTAGGTGATATTAAACAGTCAATTTATGGCTTTCGTCTGGCTGATCCGGGCTTGTTTTTAGAAAAATATAAAACTTATAATGAAGCTCAAAATCCTAATCAACTTATTCGCTTAAAAGAAAATTTTCGCTCGCGTGGTGAGGTTTTGACTTTTACTAATGATGTTTTCAAACATTTGATGAATGAGAAGCTAGGGGAGATGGTTTACGGCAAAGAAGAAGCGCTTGTCCAAGGAAACACTACCGATTATCCCAGTGAGTTGGACAAGGAATACTATCCAGAATTACTGTTATATAAAGAAAATGCAGATGATGAGTTGAATGATGAATCCGAAGAAAATATCTCAGATGGTGAAATTAAAGGTGCGGCGCAAGAAATAAAAAGTTTAATCGCCTCAGGAGTTGAACCGAAAGATATCGCAATTTTAGTTCGTTCAAAATCAAATAATAATAAAATTGAAGATGTTTTACTAAGTTACGATATCCCAGTTGTTCTGGACGAAGGGCGCGTTGATTTCTTAAAATCAATGGAAGTTTTAGTCATGCTAGATGTTTTGCGAGCAATTGATAATCCATTGTATGACCTGTCTTTAGTTGCATTGTTACGCTCACCTTTATTCAGTTTTAATGAAGATGAGTTGACCAAAATAAGTTTGCAAGCTACTCGTGATACACGTTTTTGGGATAAAGTTCAACTTTCAGTGGAAAAAAATGGAGCAAATCCAGAGCTTATTGACTCATCACTTCAGAAAAAACTGCTCAATTTCTATCGGAAGTTTACAGGTTGGCGTAAACTTGTCAATCAAATTTCAATCCATGAATTGCTGTGGAAAATTTATATAGAAACCTATTATTTTGATTATGTGGGTGCCTTAAAAAATGGAGAGATGCGTCAAGCTAATCTGCAAGCTTTATCTATCCGGGCAGAAGTTTACGAAAACTCAGGTTATAAAGGTTTATTTAAATTTATTCGTCTCATTAATAAGTTTATGGAGCAAAATAATGATTTAGCTTCAGTTAATATTAAACTACCACAAAATGCTGTACGTGTGATGACCTTCCATAAATCAAAAGGACTAGAATTTGATTATGTTTTCCTAATGAATTTACAATCTCGGTTCAATGAACGCGACTTAAAAGGAAATGTTATTCTAAGCCGTGAAAATGGCTTAGGAATGAAGTATCTTGCAGATCTAAAAGGAGAGCCTGAAGTAGATACAGAATTTCCCTATGCTTTAGTAAAAATGGAAACCCTCCCTTATACAGTCAATAAAGAATTAAAACAAAATGCAGGACTTTCAGAGGAAATGAGGGTTTTATATGTTGCATTTACAAGGGCTAAGAGAAAGTTATACCTTGTAGGAAAAATCAAAGAAACCGATAAAAAACAGGCACTTGATTATTACGAAACAGCTGTACTAGAACAGAATGTTCTTAGTGATAAGTTTCGAAAATCGAGCAAAGGATTTCAACATTGGTTGTTGGCTCTACAAGCAACAACATCGCTCCCTATGAAGATGAATATTTATACAAAAGAGGATTTACAACAGCAACAAAAGGGATTTTCAAGCCAACCTAACTTCAAAAAACTTGTCGAAGACTCAGCTAAATTTGATAATATTATGGCTTTTTCTGAAGAAATAAAAAATGCTCAGAAAATAATGACCTACGAGTACCCCCATCAAGCAGCCACGGAGCTTGCAAGTATTCAAACTCCAAGTCAAGTGAAAAAACGGAGCTATGAAAAACAACTTGAAGTTGGTAATATTCAACCCATTAGTGAATTTGTCCGAGTAAAAAATCTGGATTTTTCTGACTTTGAATCAAAAAAAATTACAGCAGCAAAAATTGGTTCTGCAATTCATAGTTTCATGCAATATGCAGATTTTTCTCGAGTAAATTTGGTCAACTTTCAAAGAACCCTTGATGAGATGGGATTTGATGAAAAGTTGAAACGACAGATTGATCTTGAAAAAATCTTGACTTTATTTGACACAGACTTTGGTCAATTGTTAATCGATAACGTCAATAAGACAGTAAAAGAGGCCCCTTTTTCAATGTTGAGAACGGATGATTTGGCGGGTGAGCAATACATTGTTCGGGGGATTTGTGATGGATTCATTCGCTTAGAAGATCGAATTGTTTTATTTGATTATAAGACAGACCGATTTACAAAAATTTCGGATATCGCTGAAATAAAGAATCGCTATCAAGAACAGATGGAACTTTATAGTGAGGCTTTGAGAAAGGCGTATGGAATTGCCCAAGTTGACAAATATTTAATTTTATTAGGAGGATCGACGAAAGTTTTTGTTGAAAAATTAGATTAAATCTTATAAAAATTTATCAGAGAAGAAGGAAGAAAAATGCAAGATTACGAACTTGGGTCGATTGTAGAAATGAAAAAACCCCATGCGTGTACGATTAAAGCCACAGGGAAAAAAGCAAATGCTTGGGAAATTGTACGTCTAGGGGCAGATATTAGAATAAAATGTACGAATTGCAACCATGAAGTGATGATGGGGAGATTTGATTTTAATAAAAAGTTGAAAAAAATACTACAAAAATAAAGCAACAAAAGTTGCTTTATTTTTTTGCGATGAAAGGAATGTATCAGTTGTAAACTGCTTTTAGGTTAAATTTGAGATATTTGATTAACCAAAAATAAAGTAGTTTTGTAAATTTCCAAATATAAGGAAGTCCTAGAATAGTCAATGAGCAACCAACAATCCCCAATAGCCAATACCACCAATCAAAACCCGTTGCTCCTGTAGCGTTGATGAAAGTAATCGAAGGGTTGTGTGTGGCTGTAGCAAAAATCATCAAGAAAGGGGCAAGTAGTAAGGCTAAAAGAACCATATAAACAGCGGCAAGAACTAGTACAATAGCAACAATGAGCCAGACACCAAGCACAAAATTAAAGAGCAAGATGCCAAATCCGGCGAAAAGATTGAGGTGTTTTTTTCTTTTTTGAGGTTGGATTCCTTCGGTTAATGCAGTTAAGTCAGTGTCATAAATTTGGGCTAGTGAAATCAATGTTTCAAGATTTGGTTCTGTCTTTCCGGCCTCCCAACGCGAAATGGCTTGACGACTGAAATAAAGTTCTTTTGCGACTTCCTCTTGGGTTAAATTTTGGGCAAGTCGTGCTTTTTGTAGATTTTCTCCGAGCATTTTTTATCTCCTTGATAGGTGAGGGTAGGAGTCTTGGACTCCCTTTGTGTACATTCTCATTATCAACTAAAAAAAATCAAATATCAAGCGATTTTAAGTAAAAGGAAAGCAACATTTTGTGGCTTTTAAGTTGTTTGTCGTGCAATGGATGTTTTGTGGAAAGGTTGTAAACGTGTAAACCCAGGCTATTTTTTTAATCGGATTGTTTTGATTGTCCAAAGACTAATAAAGTAAAGTGGAATGGCAAGAAAAATAAAGAAAGTAAATTTGCCAATTTCCAAGAGGGTAGCTCCATTAGAAAAACTGAGTATAGAGTAAGCTACTCCTCCCAAGAGTAGTCCCCATAAGCAAAAAAGCCAGAGGAAAAGAGCGAATTGTAGATACTTGAACCAGAAAAAATTTATTCTCATCATATCTTGGATATAATCTCGATTTATTTTAAAGAAGTTACTTTGTTTAGGTGTGACAAGTTCTCTGATAAGTTCATCCGTTGTACAGCTGTAGAGATTACTTAAGTCTTTTAGATAGTAAATATTTGGAAGTGTTCGGTCAGTTTCCCAACGTGAAACAGTTTGTCTTGTAACAAATAATTTTTCTGCGACTTCTTCTTGAGTAAACTGTGATTTTATTCTTGCTTTTTGCAAATTTTCTCCAAAAGTCATGTGGTGTCCTTATTTCGATTTGTTGATTTTATTTTAACTCAAATCAAATGAATTACAAGCAACAAACCTGTTGCAATGAAGGTTTTTTTGTCTTTTCTTTTGATTTACGATATAATGAAACAAGATTATTTATAAAGGAAATAGAAAAAATGGCTTTAACAGCAGGTATCGTTGGTTTACCCAATGTTGGTAAATCAACACTTTTTAACGCAATTACAAAAGCAGGCGCGGAGGCTGCAAACTATCCTTTCGCAACAATTGATCCTAATGTTGGTATGGTTGAAGTTCCAGATGAACGCTTGAACAAATTGACTGAGTTGATTAAACCGAAGAAAACTGTTCCAACTACTTTTGAGTTTACTGATATTGCAGGAATTGTTAAAGGGGCTTCACGGGGTGAAGGTTTAGGGAATAAATTCCTAGCCAATATCCGTGAAGTGGACGCGATTGTCCACGTTGTTCGTGCTTTTGATGACGAAAATGTTATGCGGGAAAACAATCGTGAAGATGCCTTTGTAGATCCAATGGCAGATATTGAAACCATCAACTTGGAATTGATCTTGGCAGACTTGGAATCGGTCAATAAACGCTATGCGCGTGTTGAAAAGATTGCTCGTACAGCAAAAGATAAAGAGGCGGTTGCAGAATTTAACGTACTGAAAAAAATCAAACCTGTACTTGAAGATGGAAAATCAGCACGTACAGTCGAGTTTGATGAAGACGAAGCAAAAGTTGTCAAAAGTTTATTCTTATTGACAACGAAACCAGTGCTCTATGTGGCAAATGTTTCTGAAGATGAGGTGGGTGAGCCTGATAATATTGAGTACGTCAAACAAATTCGTGAATTTGCGGCGACTGAAAATGCAGAGGTTGCTGTGATTTCTGCACGCGTGGAGGAAGAAATTTCAGAACTTGAAGATGATGAAAAAGCAGAATTTTTAGAAGCGATTGGTCTGCATGAGTCTGGTGTAGATATGTTGACTCGAGCTGCTTATCATCTTCTGGGACTTGCGACTTACTTTACAGCCGGCGAAAAAGAAGTGCGCGCATGGACCTTCAAACGAGGAATGAAAGCTCCTCAGATGGCTGGAATCATCCACACAGATTTTGAGAAAGGATTTATCCGTGCTGTAACGATGTCGTATGAGGATTTACTTAAATATGGCTCAGAAAAAGCTGTTCGTGAAGCTGGTCGTTTGCGTGAAGAAGGTAAGGAATATATTGGTCAAGATGGAGATATTATGGAGTTCCGTTTTAATGTGTAAAGCTTTAGTGTAAACCTGATAAATTTTGAAAATGCACCGGATTGGTGCATTTTTGCAACCTGAAAGTGCTTGTGGAGCAAGATAAAAAGCGTTATGCTTAAGGCATGACATGAAAGGAAAGCAACATGGAAATTTCGGAACTTATCAAAGAAAATCGTAAACTGAAAAAGCTTAGTCAAGAAGATTTGGCAAAACAACTCCATATTTCACGTCAATCTATCTCTAAATGGGAAACTGGAAAAACACTACCCACGACTGACCAGTTGATTCTCTTAAGTGAAATTTTTGATTTGTCTTTGGACACGTTGCTCAAAGGTGACCCCAATATGAAAGAAAAAGTGAAAAAAGAAAGTAGCCAATTTTTGTGGTGGAAAGATCCGATTACCCGCCGGATTATGTTTGTTTTTTGGTCGGTAATCATTCCGCTCCTCTTTATCTTGAAGTATGTTCTCCATCTATTTTAAAAGAAAAGTCGAAAATTTTTAAAATTACTTACACTATGGATGTCTTATGAGGACTTAATTAAATACGGTTCTGAAAAAACCGTCCATGAAGCTGGGCTCCTGCGTGAAGAAGTCAAAGACTACGTCGGCCAAGATGGTGATATTATGGAATCCCGCTTTAATGTGTAAACTTGACAATCTATCTAAATAAAAATTGAGTTAAATTTTTTCTAACTCAATTTTTATTTTTTTTATGATAAAAGTCTGAAAATTACGATAAACTGAGAAAAGTAGGAGGTTCTCATGACTTTAAAAATAGCCTTAGCTCAAATTGATATTGCTTTGGGTCAGCTAGAGCAGAATTTTAATAAGATTGCTGACTTTGTCAGGCAAGCTGCTGCGCAAAATGCTGCGGTGGTAGTCTTTCCTGAAATGTGGAATACCGGGTACGCCCTGAGTGACTTAGGAAAATTAGCAGACCCACAGGGGCAGCGTAGTCAGCAAGTCCTGTCTCAGCTAGCCAAACAGTATCATATTAACATCGTAGGCGGCTCTGTTGCCACAGCCAAAGCGGGCAAGTTTTATAACAGTCAGGTGATTGTTGATTGCGAGGGGCAAATCCTTAGCAACTATGACAAGGTTCACCTGTTTGGACCTATGGACGAAGAAAAATATGTGTCTAGAGGCTCTGTTGACAACGTCTTTGACCTGGCTGGGGTCAAGTCAGCCGGTGTGATTTGTTATGATTTACGCTTTCCAGAATGGGTGCGTACTCAGATGAGACAAGGAGCGAAAATCCTCTATGTGGTAGCAGAGTGGCCTGAGCAAAGGATTGAGCAGTGGAAGATTTTGCTGCAGGCCAGAGCGATTGAAAATCAAGCTTTTGTGGTGGGGGTCAATCGAGTGGGAGCAGATCCTAACAACCGCTTCAACGGTCATTCCTTGGTCATTGATCCCTTGGGAAAAATTTTGTTGGATGTTGGTCAAGAGGAAACTTTACAAGTGGCTGAGCTAGAATTGGCTCAAGTGGAGCAGGTAAGGGGATTTATTCCGGTATTCGCTGACCGCAGACCAGAACTTTACAAATAGGGTTTACAGAACTGTAAACTGTAGGGAGAAGAAATGAAATTTTCAGAATCAGAACTGATGCAACAACTACCTAAACAATTTTTTGCCAGCTTGGTCTTGAAGGTCAATGCAAAAATTGAGCAAGGTGTGGACGTGATTAACTTAGGACAGGGTAATCCTGATCAGCCAACCCCAGAATATATTGTCAGGGCTGCTCAAGCAGCTACCGCTAAGCCACTCAACCATAAGTATTCCCCTTTTCGAGGTCGGCATGATTTAAAAGTGGCGGCCAGTCAGTTTTATCAAGAAAAATATAAGACTAGTTTTAATCCTGAATCTGAAGTGGTGATTTTAGCGGGAAGCAAGATTGGTCTGGTGGAATTGCCCTGGGCTTTGATGAATCCTGGAGACCTTCTGCTACTGCCAGATCCTGGCTATCCAGATTATCTATCTGGCTCTGCTTTGGGCCGGGTTGATTTTGAGACTTTTCCTCTCTTAGAAGAAAATGGATTTTTACCTGATTTATCAGCTATTCCTGAAGAATCAGCTAAGCGTGCTAAGTTTCTCTATCTGAATTACCCCAATAATCCGACGGGAGCAGTGGCCACACGGGAATTTTATGAAGAGTTGGTGATCTGGGCCAAACGCTATCAGATCGGCATCATTTCGGATTTTGCCTATGGCGCTATCGGTTATGATGGGCAAGCGCCGATTTCATTCATGGAAGTGCCAGGGGCCAAAGAAGTAGGTGTAGAATTTTACACTTACTCTAAAACCTTTAATATGGCCGGCTGGCGATTAGGGTTTGCTGTAGGAAACGCGGACATTATTGAGGCTTTGAATCTGATTCAGGATCATCTGTTTGTGAGTATATTTCCAGCTTTGCAGGAGGCGGGTATTGTTGCTCTTCAAGCACCTGAGCGCGATGCAGAAATTGCAAAATTGGTGGCGACTTATGAAGCGCGGCGCAATGCTTTTATTGAAGCGGCAGCCAAGATCGGCTGGCAGGCTGTGGTGCCAGGTGGTGCATTTTATGTCTTCATGCCTGTACCTGAAGGATACACCAGCGAAAGTTTTTCTGACTTGTTACTGGATAAAGTTGGTGTGGCTGTGGCAGCCGCCAATGGTTTTGGGCAATATGGTGAAGGTTATGTGCGAATCGGTTTGTTGGTCTCTCCAGAGCGCTTGATCGAAGCCGTCGAACGAGTCGGTTCACTGGGATTTTTTTAATCAAAAAGGGCGTTTAGCCTTTTTTATTATGGCTTGTAATGTTGTGAAATTATTGACAGCTTTGTTAGTAAAAAAGTGACATTTTCGCTGACGAGATGTGTTATAATAAATGAAGTCGCTGATTTCTAGAAATCAGCCTTTTGGCTTTTGAGCAGTAAATTTGTGGAGAAAATGATGAAAATTTACATCGTTGGAACGGTCGGTTCTGGAAAATCGACTTTGGCTAGGCAGCTTGGTGAGTTGCTTTCAATTTCTGTTTTTCCCTTGGATGATGTGGTTCACGATGGGAAGAGGAGGCGGTCTGAGCAAGAGATTTCAGACTTGACCCAGCAGATTTTACAGCAGGAAAAGTTTATCATTGAGGATACTTTGCGGGAGCAATTTACAGGCTTGTTGAGGGAGGTTGACAGTGTGATTTTCCTAGATTTGCCGGAAATTTTCTTAAAATATCGAGTCATCAAGCGGTATTTTAGACAAAAATTGGGATTGGAAAGCGCTAATTATCAACCAAGTTTACAGATGCTAAGGCAAATGTTCATCTGGCAAAAAATTGACCGTAGGGATTTGATTGAAACTCAACCGAATCTTATCGTGCTGCGCAGCAAAAGACAAATTAAGAAATTTATAGAGGAAGTAAGCAATGACAAAAATGATAGTTGGCTTGGGAAATCCAGGCGATAAATATGAAAAAACACGACATAATATGGGTTTTATGGCGGTTGATTTATTAGCTAAAGAATTAGATATAGAGTTTCGTGAAGAAAAACCTTTCATGTCCTTGGTTGGTTCGACTTTTATTAATGGGGAGAAAATGTTTCTCGTGAAACCTTTGACTTTTATGAATGAATCGGGTCGAGCAGTGGCACCTCTTTTAAAATACTATAATCTTGATCCAACAGATTTGACGGTGATTCATGATGATTTGGATTCGCCGGTCGGGCGCGTACGTTTGCGCCAAAAAGGTTCATCGGGTGGACAAAATGGTATCAAATCAGTCATTACTCATGTTGGGACTCAAGATTTTAATCGGGTAAAAATTGGTATCGGACGACCGCAAAATGGGATGACAGTCGTCAACCATGTCCTGTCAAGGTTTGACAATGCAGATAAAGAAATTGCTCAAGAAGGAATATTCAAGGCAGTTGATGCCATGAAATTCTATATCGAAAAGGGTGATTTTTCAAAGACAATGAATAAGTTTAACTAAATGAATATTATTGAATTTTTTGACCAAAATTGGCAGTTGCAAAAATGGCAACAAGGCTTTTCCAAGCGCGAGCGTACGTTGCTGACAGGTCTGTCAGGAACAGCGAAGAGTTTGGTTATGGCCAATGCTTATGAAAATGTCCCTGACAAGTACATCATTATTACGGATAGTCAATTTCATGCCAATGAGCTGTATGACGAGTTATCAACGCTCCTTGGCGAGGAAAAAGTTTATCAATTTTTCTCAGATGACAATGTGTATGCGGAATTTGCCTTGGCTTCCAAAGATCGTGTGGCTTATCGGCTTGAGGCCCTAAATTTCCTGTTGGATGAGGCTGCAACAGGCTTTTTAGTGGTTCCTTTTTTAGCTTTGCGAAGTTTTTTACCGAGTCCCGAGAATTTTTTGGAAAATTATCTGTTGTTAACTGCTGGAGATACCTACGATTTGAAGCAATTGATGACCTTGCTGTCTGCTGCAGGCTACGAGAAAACTCAGCGCGTGATGACACCAGGTGAATTTTCGATGCGAGGAGATATTGTTGATATTTATCCTTTGGAAGCTGAAAATCCGATCCGTTTGGAGTTTTTTGGCGATGAAGTCGATGCTATTCGCTCTTTTGATGCTGAAAGCCAGCGCTCGCTTAATCATTTAGACCAATTGGAAATTTATCCTGCAAGTGACTTTATTTTGACGGAAAAGGAATTTGATCAAGGAGCTAAAAAGCTGACGGATTTGACAAATTCACTGACGGATTCATCCGCAAAATCTTATATGGAGGAAGTGATTTCTGCAGCACAAAATCATTATTACCACAAAGACTTACGTAAGTTTGCTGAGTATTTTTATGGTAAAAAAGCATCACTTTTAAATTATTTTCCTAAAAATGTGCAGCTTTTCATTGATGATTTTCAAAAAGTCAACGACGCCAACAATAAGTTGGAAATGGAATTGGCTGATTTTATTTTGTCTGAGAAAACGATGGGTCGTGCTTTTGATGGACAGACTTATCTAGCTGATAATATGGCTAAAATTCGTAATTACAAACCAGCAACTTTTTTCTCAAATTTTCAGAAAGGTTTGGGAAATCTCAGATTTGATCAACTTTATAATTTTAAACAACATACAATGCAACAATTTTTTGGTCAATTGGAGTTGTTTTATACTGAGGTTGAGCGATTTGTAAAACAAGATTTTACAGTGATATTGGCTGTTTCTTCAGAAAAATTAAGAAAATCTCTCCATGAATTAGAACTAGATTTACATGAAGTTGACAGCTCAAGTTTACAGGCTGGTCAAGTGAATTTGCTCGATTTGCAACTGGCTAATGGCTTTAATTTCCTTGATGAAAAGCTTGTTGTAATGACTGAGCAGGAAATTTTTGGAAAAATGCGTAAGAAAAAAGCGCGCAGACTCAATATTACTAACGCTGAACGTCTCAAAGATTACAATGAGTTGGCAGTGGGAGATTTTGTTGTCCATAAAAATCATGGGATTGGGAAATATCTTGGTTTACAGACCCTTGAAGTGGGCGGGATGCACCGGGATTATCTGACCATTCAATACCAAAATGGTGATACGATTTCTGTGCCTGTCGATCATCTTGATTTGCTAAGCAAATATTCCGCAGGTGAGGGTAAAACGCCTAAAATCAATAAGCTCAATGATGGGCGCTGGCGCAAAACCATGTCAACGGTCAGCAAACAAGTCGAGGACATTTCTGAGGATTTAATCAAACTTTATGCAGCTAGACAGGCGATGAAAGGTTATGCTTTTGCACCTGACGATGCCAATCAAGAAGAGTTTGATGGCGCCTTCGCTTATGCCGAAACTCAAGATCAGATTCGATCAATCAATGAAATCAAGCGAGACATGGAGTTAGAACGCCCAATGGATCGTTTACTGGTCGGAGATGTTGGATTTGGAAAGACTGAAGTCGCTATGCGGGCGGCTTTCAAAGCAATCAATGATGGTAAACAAGTTGCCATTCTCGTGCCAACTACTGTGCTTGCAGAGCAACATTTTAATAATTTTACGGAACGTTTTATCAATTTTGGAGTCAATGTAGAAGTACTCAGTCGTTTTCAAACCAAAACCCAACAAGCAGAGATTCTAGCAAAATTAAAAAAAGGACGGGTAGATTTAATCATCGGAACGCATCGTTTGCTGTCCAAAGACGTGGAATTTTTTGATTTGGGCTTGATGATTATTGATGAAGAGCAACGTTTTGGAGTCAAACACAAAGAGCGCTTGAAAGAGCTGAAAACACAGGTTGATGTGTTGACATTGACTGCAACACCAATTCCACGGACTTTGCATATGTCCATGCTGGGGATTCGTGATTTGTCAGTGATTGAAACCCCTCCTACTAATCGTTACCCTGTGCAGACCTATGTCATGGAAACCAATTATGGTGTGGTGCGTGATGCGGTACTACGGGAAATTTCGCGCGGTGGACAGGTTTACTATGTTTACAATCGGGTTGACACGATTGAACAGAAAGTTTCCCAGTTGGAAGAGCTAATTCCAGAGGCTCGGATTGGTTTTATTCATGGTCAAATGACAGAGGTACAGTTGGAAAATACTTTGCTGGCCTTTATTGCTGGTGATTATGATGTGCTAGTGGCGACAACAATTATTGAAACAGGGGTTGATATTCCAAACAGTAATACACTCTTCATCGAGAACGCTGATATGATGGGCTTGTCCCAGCTTTATCAATTGCGCGGACGTGTGGGCCGTTCCAATCGAGTGGCCTATGCTTACTTTATGTATCGTCCTGAAAAAATATTGTCTGAAATCTCGGAAAAGCGTCTGGAGGCGATTAAAGGATTTACAGAGCTGGGCTCAGGATTCAAGATTGCCATGCGCGATCTTTCTATTCGCGGTGCCGGAAATCTTTTGGGAAGTGAACAATCTGGTTTCATTGATTCTGTCGGTTTTGATTTGTATTCGCAACTTTTGGAGGAAGCGGTTCAGGCAAAACTTGGAGGTCAAAAACACAGAAAACGATCAAATGTCGAACTTTCTTTGGGTTTGGATGCCTTCATTCCAGCGTATTATATTTCAGATGAGCGTCAAAAAATTGAGATTTACAAACGAATTCGCCAGATTGATAGTCGCGCAATTTATGAAGAATTGCAAGAGGAGTTGGTCGATCGTTTTGGTGAATATCCTGATGAAGTCGCTTATCTTTTGGAAATTGGTCTCTTGAAACATTTCGCAGATAATGCTTTGGTGGAAAAAATCGAGAAGACAAATTTTGAAGCAGTTGTCACGATGGAAAAATCAGCCAACACGATGTACGATCCGCAAGAATATTTTAAAGCACTGGCAGAAACGACGATGAAAGCTTCGGTTGGTGAAAAATATGGCAAAATGACTTTCCGTTTTAAAATCGAAAAACGAAATTTAGTGGTGCTGATGAGTGAAATCATGAACTTTGTGGAAAGTTTGTCGGGCATTCGTGATGAGCATGAAAAGAATTGAAAATACTGATGATTTCGTCAGTATTTTTTCTATTCGTCAGCAATTTTTGACCCTTGAAAAATTTACGTCAGTAAAAAGGTCAAGAATTGATTGGCTTACTTTCAACAAAATAGAGCATTTACTGACGGATTTATCAGCTAAAAGCATTTTCAAACAAAATGAAATATGTTATAATCAATCCATGAGATTAGATAAGTTTTTAAAAGTTTCGCGCTTGATTAAACGTCGTCCAGTTGCGAAAGAAGTTGCCGACAAAGGTCGGATTAAAATCAATGGAAAATTAGCAAAATCATCTTCTGATGTAAAATTCAATGATATCATCGAGATTCGCTTTGGAAATAAAATTGTTGAAGTGCGCGTGATTGAGTTAAAAGAATTTACTCGCAAAGAAGATGCTGATAAAATGTACGAGCTTATCAGTGAAACCCGCGTCAAAGCTGAGGATGAACTGTAATAAACCAGCAGATAGGAGGATTCAATGGCTAAACAAATCATTCAATTAGATAACGAATATATTCAAAAAAAGAAGCAGAAAGCAGTTGTGCCAGCACCAAAAAGAAAGCACTTGGGCTTTATTCTAGTCATTGCAATCTTACTTTTTAGTCTGGCTAGCATGAGTTTGATAAAATCTTATGAAAATTTGCAAAAGCAAGTTGCGCTGGAACAAACCGCGAAAAAGCAATATCAAAGCTTATCCGCTGAAGTGAATACCAAAAAACAAGAAATTACCAAACTGCAAAATCCCCTTTATTTGCAAAAATTCGCGCGTTCACAAGGACAAGAATTTTCACAAAGTGATGAAAAAGTTTTTGACACTAACAATCCCTTGATTGGTGGAGCAAAACCATGATTGGACAAGTTGAAAATGTGACTCGTTTTGGTTTATTTGTGAGAATTATTGCTGACGAAAATGATTTAATCAATCCGTCAGTAAAAATTCTCAGAGAAAATGCTGACGAAAATTCCGTCAGTAAAAAAGTCGGTTTATTGCGCTGGTCAGCGGTGCCAAAAGGCTTACCCAAGATTCAAATTGGTGATTTGATAGGCATAAGTATTGAAAAAGAACATGAGAATGGCAAAATAGACCTTGTTTATCAAGAAAAAAATTTCAAAAGTACCTATGGTACTTTTTTGGAAAAGAGCGAGCAAGCCCTCCAAAAGCTGCAAGAACTAAATAAGGAAATCAGATAATGACAACTAAAAATGGAAATCTAAACGACGGACGTGCCGTTTTTTATCGTGGGAAAAAAGTTGAGGATATGGCAGCAGAGCCAGTTTTTGCGAGAACTTTGAAAATTGTTCAACGCTACTACGAACTGCAAGAAGAAGACCCAGAAACTTACCTTTACACTGACGAAAACGGCGAGCAACGTTCGATTTTGTTCATGCCACCAAAAACCGTTGACGATTTAGCCCATAAGCGCAAAATTTATGAACAGATTGCTCGTGAATCTTATGGATTTTTGGGAAGAACGCCAGATTTTATTGACACGGGTGTCGCCATTTTGGATTATTACGCAGATGTTTTAGAAAAAGATGAGCGGACAGATTATGCACAAAATGCGCGTGATTGGGCCAAAAGAGTCAAAGAAAATGATTTGTTTATTTCACACGCCATTCAAAATCCACAAGTTGATCGCCAAAAAGGATTGACAGAATTACTTGATGAAGGTCAAGAATTCGCCGCAGTTTGGATTAAAGAAGAACGACCAGATGGTGTAATCATTCGTGGAGCCAAGCAGGTCAACACTTTAGCTCCTCTTGCTGATGAATTGCTTGTGTTTAATTTACCAGGTTTACAAGAGGTTGACAGTAAGTTTGCCCTCGCATTTTCACTTCCCCTAGCGACAGACGGTGTGAAGATGGTCTGCCGGAAACCAACCATGAAAGAAGAATTTTCACTGAAAGACTATCCATTATCAGGTCTTTTTGATGAAATGGACGCCTTTATTATCTTGGATGATGTTTTTGTCCCGAATGAAAATCTATTTGTTTGTGGCTCAGTAGAAAAATCAAATGCTTTCTTTCCAGCCTCAGGATTTTTCGTTCACACTGCCCATCAAGACGAAGTACGCGGCTTTGTCAAATTAGAATTTGTCACTGCTTTGGCGATTCGTCTTGCTGAAAAACTAGGATTGACAGGATTCATACGCGTTCAAGAAATGCTGGGAAGCCTCACGGTCAATCTAGAAATGATTAAATCAAGCATTATTGCTAGTGAAGTCACTGCTCAGATGGAAAATGGCGTTTTAACACCAAATATGCAAGTTTTGCTGGCTGTACGTGCAAGTTTAACTCACTATTATGACGAAGCCTTACGGGTCATTGCCGAACTGTCAAGTGGTTCGGTCGTCGGTGTTCCAGATTTTCGTGAATTTGAAAATGCTGAGATTGCAGAGATTCTAAAAGCGAGTATGACAAGTCCCTTGATCGATGCTCAAGATCGTGCATTATTATTGAACTTAGCCTGGGATATCACAGGAGAGTCATTTGGACAACGTCAACGAACTTATGAATTTCTCCACGGAGGGAATCCGATGTGGATCAAAAATATGCACTGGCAGACAGCAGATCTAAAAACTGCTCATCAAATGTTGGATAAGGTTTTAAATCATGCAAAAACTCAGAAATAAATTCAATATCGGTGTAGGCTTGGTGATGCTCTTGATGCTCATCCCAAGCTTTTTTGCATTTCCAAAATTTCAAAAAAATACAGAAAAACAATCCTCTAAACATGGAAATGTTGTTGTAGCAGACAAATTAGTTGAAAATAAGTTATGGACAAGCCTCCCCGAAAGAGCCGTTGCTTACAAAGACTTACAGACCTACAGTGATGCCGAGTTAACCAAAGTAAATGGGAATATTCCACAGAAAACTCAGTTGGACATCACCGAAGTTACAGGGAAAGCTTTTAAGCTAAAAAACGGGAATTATATTTCCGCGGATAAAAAAGACGTTATCTCTGATGTGCCCCTCTCTCGAGAACCAAAGCAGCAAACCCTTTATACCAATAAGTCTGTCAACGTCTTTTACAACCCAGTTACAACCTATGATAATCAAGTTTTATCCGTTTTAAAAGGCAACCAAGAACTTTTATCCGATAAAATTGCTCAAACATATTGGGGAAAATACTATGAAATATCATTGAGTAATGGCCAAAAAGGATGGATATCAGAAAAAGATATCTCTTTAGAAAATCCAAAGCTACAGCAAGTTCAAGCTCTACTTAACGAAAAATATAACAACAAAAAATACTCGATTTATGTCAAACAAATTGACAATGACTTTACAGCCGGTATCAATCAAAATGAAAAAATGTATTCTGCAAGCTTATCAAAATTGCCGATTCTCTATTGGACGCAAAAACAGCTTAATGACGGCAAAGCTTCACTCAATGATCAGCTTTTGTATACGACATCAATCAACACTTTTTATGGCAGCTACCAACCAGAGGGGACAGGTAATCTCCCCAAGACAGCAGACAATAAATCTTATAGTCTTCAAGATATCATCAACCGCACGGCGAAACTTTCAGACAATGTTGGGAGCAATATGTTGGCTTACTATGAAACTCAGCAGTTTAGTGCCACTTATCAAAACGAAATCACTCAAATTGCAGGAAGCCCATGGAATCCCAAAGAGCGTCAAGCCTCAGCCCAAATGGTTGGAAAAGTATTAGAGGCACTCTACAATGAAGGTGGTGCGGCTTTCAATGCTCTGTTTAACACCTCATTTGATGATGTAAAAATCAGAGCCGCTATTCCACAAAACGTTCCTGTTGCTCACAAAATAGGTGGAGCAGACAATGACAATCACGATGCGGCCATCATCTTTACCTCAGAACCATATCTCCTTGTTATTGAAACTCAAGGAGCAACTGATGAACAAATTCAAAAAATATCACAAGACATTTATGGAGTGATGAAATGACACCAGCTCAACTTAAGTTCTTAAAAGAATGTGAAACGAATGCTTATTTTTCTGACCATTCAAAAGTCTTAATTGCCTTATCGGGTGGTCAAGACTCGATGACCCTATTTAATTGGCTCTATGATTTAAAGGAAAATTTACAGATTGAACTCGGTATTGCACATATCAATCACGGGCAGCGAAAAGTATCAAATTTTGAAGAAGAGAAGCTGAGAGAGCTTGCTAAAGATAAAGAAGTTTCAATTTATGTTGACAAGTTTACAGGAGGGTTTACAGAAAAGAAAGCTCGTGAATTTCGCTATCATTTTTTTGAAAAAATAATGATTGAAAATGGCTACACAGCAATTGTAACAGCTCATCATAAAGGTGACGTTGTTGAGACTGTGCTGATGAGAGAAATCACAGGCAGGCCTTTGAGAAGTTTACAAGGAATTGCTGAACGACAACCATTCGCCAGCGGAGAATTGATTCGACCTTTATTAAGTTTTGACAAATCAGAGTTAGATGCGCCCTATTTTTTTGAAGATCAAACCAATCAAGGAACAGCCTACTTTCGCAACAGGGTACGCAATCAACTCATTCCAGAATTGACTAAAGAAAACCCTCGTTTTTCAGAAGCGATGATGGACTTGACTGATGAGATAAAACAAGCTATGTGTGTTATTTCAGATAAGATTTCAGAGCTTGATATTTTGGGAAAAAAAATAACAACAAAACAATTTCTTAGTCAATCAGAAGCCTTGCAACACTTTATTTTACAAGCTTATTTTGCTCAATTTCCAGAAGTAAAAATAAGCAAGAAAAAGTTTTCTGAGCTGCTCCATATCATCAATCGTTCTCAACAATATCATGAACCGTTCAATAAAGATTTCGATTTCATCAAAACAGATGTACAGTTCTATATTGAAAAAAAGCAAGTAAATTTAGAAAAAGAGCTTATCATCCTCACTGAAAATCCTAGAGATGAAAGTTTTATGGAGATTTACTTACCAGAAAAAGGTGAAATTGAGATTAGAAAACGTCAACCAGGTGATAAAATTTTAATCAATGGACACCACAAAAAACTACGTAAATTTTTTATTGATAACCACATTCCATTGGAAAAAAGGGAAAACTCACTCATTTTTGTAGAAAAAAGACTTTATGCAATTGTTGGAGTGGTATGCTCTGATTTGAGTAAAGCCGCTAAAAATGGTAAAATTAAAAGAATATTATGGGTTAAACCCAGTATAAGAGAGGAAATACACCATGCTTGAAAAGAATCTTGATAAAACAATCGAGAAAGTACTGGTTTCAGAAAAAGAAATTATTGAAAAATCCAAAGAACTTGGAGCAATATTAACTAAAGATTATGAGGGAAAAAATCCCTTAGTATTAGGAATTCTTCGTGGGTCAGTTCCATTTCTAGCAGAGTTGATCAAGCATATTGACTGCCATTTGGAAACAGACTTCATGACTGTGTCAAGTTACCATGGCGGGACAAAATCATCAGGTGAAGTAAAATTGATTTTGGATGTTGATACAGTGGTTAGAGATCGTGATATTCTTATTGTTGAGGATATTATTGATACAGGTCGGACTTTGAAATACCTCAAAGAGTTACTGGAACACCGTGGTGCAAAAGTTAAAATCGTTACACTCCTTGATAAACCAGAAGGAAGAATTGTCGAAATTAAACCAGACTATTCTGGCTTCACAATTCCAAACGAGTTTGTTGTTGGTTTTGGCTTGGACTACGATGAAAACTATCGTAATCTTCCATATGTAGGTGTTTTGAAACCTGAAGTTTACAATAAATAATTTAGCTCAACAAAGTAGACAGAAAGTTTTCTCAGACTAAAGTATGAAAAAATCTTTGACCAATACTTACTATTAGCAATCCACTTAGAAATATGCTATAACTAGGTAATAAGCTGTTATTGAATAATCAGAAAATCTTCTAGCATTAGAATTTGATAAAAATCAATAACAAATAAATAAAAAGATAAGGAAAATATGAATAACAACAAACAACCAAGACAAGGAAATTTTGTAAAAAATATCTTGATGTGGGTGATATTGGCTATTGTTGTTGTTGTCGGTTTCAATTTCTTCTTCAGCAATAATCACTCAAATGTGGATAAAATCAGCTATTCACAGTTGATGACTAAACTTGGCAACGATGATATTGAAACAGTCACAATGCAACCTTCAGATAGCCTGATTACCGTTACAGGTGAGTATAAAAAACCTGTAAAAGTAGATAATGCAGGTAGTTTCCCACTTTTAGGTAACTCAACAACAGAAGTTAAACAGTTTCAAGCTTATATCATTCCAACGGATAGTATTGTTAAAGAAATTCAAAATACTGCTAAAGATAACGATGTAAAAGTTAGCGTTATCCAAGCATCATCTAGTGGAATGTGGGTTCAAATTCTTTCATACATCATCCCAATGCTCCTGTTTGTCGGTGTATTTTGGTTGATGATGGGTGGAATGAATCGCGGCGGTGGCGGCGGTGGAAACCCAATGTCCTTCGGTAAATCTCGTGCTAAACAACAAGATGGTAAAACATCAAAAGTTCGTTTTGCCGATGTTGCAGGTTCTGAAGAAGAAAAACAAGAGCTTGTAGAAGTTGTTGATTTCCTTAAAAATCCGAAAAAATATCACGATTTAGGCGCTCGTATTCCTGCGGGTGTACTTCTTGAAGGCCCTCCAGGTACAGGTAAAACTTTGCTTGCCAAAGCTGTCGCAGGGGAGGCAGGCGTGCCATTCTATAGCATTTCTGGTTCTGACTTTGTCGAAATGTTCGTCGGTGTTGGTGCTTCACGTGTTCGTGATCTTTTTGAAAATGCTAAGAAAACCGCTCCGTCAATCATTTTCATTGATGAAATTGACGCAGTAGGTCGCCAACGTGGTGCTGGTTTAGGTGGTGGTAACGATGAACGTGAACAAACCCTCAACCAATTGCTCGTTGAGATGGATGGTTTCCAAGATAATGAAAACTCAGTAATTGTCATTGCTGCAACCAACCGTTCAGATGTTCTTGACCCAGCACTTTTGCGTCCAGGGCGTTTTGACCGTAAAGTTTTGGTTGGAGCACCAGATGTTAAGGGACGTGAAGCCGTACTAAAAGTCCATGCTAAAAATAAACCTTTGGGAAGTGATGTTGATCTTCATACCGTAGCTACCCAAACCCCAGGTTATGTTGGAGCTGATTTGGAAAATATTTTGAACGAAGCGGCTCTTGTTGCTGCCCGTCAAAATAAAAAAGAAATCAACGCGGCTGACATTGATGAAGGGATGGACCGTGCAATGGCTGGTCCAGCTAAGAAAGACCGCATTCAATCAATGCGCGAACGTGAAATCGTGGCTTACCACGAAGCAGGTCACGCTATCGTTGGACTCGTTCTTGAAAATGGTTCTACTGTCCGTAAAGTTACCGTTGTTCCCCGTGGACGCATCGGTGGTTATATGCTTGCTCTTCCAGATGAAGAAATCATGCAACCAACTAATTTCCATCTCCAAGACCAACTTGCCAGCCTTATGGGTGGACGACTTGGTGAAGAAATTGTCTTTGGTGTAGCTACTCCAGGAGCATCAAACGACATCGAAAAAGCAACACACATTGCTCGTTCAATGGTCACTGAATATGGTATGTCTAAGAAACTTGGTATGGTATCTTATGAAGGAGACCATCAAGTCTTTATTGGTCGCGACTATGGTCAAACCAAGAATTATTCAGAAGCAACTGCTGTGATGATTGATGATGAAGTACGCCGCATTCTCGGTGAAGCTTACGATCGTGCTAAAGAAGCAATTGAAACACACCGTGAGCAACACAAAGCTATTGCAGAGGCATTGCTTAAATACGAAACACTTGATGCGAAACAAATTATGTCACTCTTTAAAACAGGTAAAATGCCTGATGAAGCAGCGGCAGCAGAAGTTCCAGAACCAAAAACATTTGAAGAGTCATTATCTGATGCTAACGACTTCTCAAATATTCATATTTTTGATGATGAACAAAAAGATTCTGAACAAACAGAGAGTGAAACAGCCGAATAAGGCTGTTTTTCTTTATTTATATGAGAAAAAAGTGCTTATTGTCTAGAGTAGATAAATTTTTTGGGAGAATAATCAGTTTATTCTTGACAAAAAATATAATTTTGATATAATTAAATAGTTGTCGATTGAGAGAGATGTTTTCTTTAAACACTATTTTCTAAAAGCTTTGAAAAGAGTAACATAGTTTATTCTTGACAAAAAATAAAAATAGTGTATAATAGAAAAGTACTGTTTGAGACAGCACAACAAACATATGGTCCGTTGGTCAAGGGGTTAAGACACCGCCTTTTCACGGCGGTAACACGGGTTCGAATCCCGTACGGACTATATTTGGAGGATTACCCAAGTCCGGCTGAAGGGAACGGTCTTGAAAACCGTCAGGCGATGAGAGTCGCGCGTGGGTTCGAATCCCACATCCTCCTTTAAATTATCGCGGGATGGAGCAGCTAGGTAGCTCGTCGGGCTCATAACCCGAAGGTCATAGGTTCAAATCCTATTCCCGCAATTTCAATTGAATATTTGATATGGCTCGGTAGCTCAGTTGGTAGAGCAATAGATTGAAGCTCTATGTGTCGGCGGTTCGATTCCGTCTCGCGCCATTACATTTTACTATGCGGATGTAGTTTAATGGTAGAACCCCAGCCTTCCAAGCTGGCTACGCGAGTTCGATTCTCGTCATCCGCTTCGTTTATATTTTGGGAGTTTAGCTCAGTTGGTTAGAGCACTGTGTTGATAACGCAGGGGTCCCAGGTTCGAATCCTGGAATTCCCATATTTGGTATTTATTGTGTAGGAGATATACCTGTTCCCATGTCGAACACAGAAGTCAAGTCCTACTACGCTGGAAGTACTTGGGGGTTGCCCCCTGGGAGATAAGGTCGATGCCAAGTTTGATTGCGGATTAGCTCAGTTGGTAGTAGCGCATGACTGTTAATCATGATGTCGTCAGTTCGAGTCTGACATCCGCAGTATTTAAATCACCTAAGGGTGATTTTTTTATTTTACAATATAAATTAAGAAATCTTGACACACTTTGTTGTGTCAAGATTTTTATTTACAGTTTTGTTGGTGGCGGTTACAATAGGCTTATGTTTATTAAATAAAGGAGCCTAAAATGACAGAAACAGTCAGTTTAAAAGTGCGTGTGCAAAAGGTTGGTACAGCACTATCCAATATGGTAATGCCCAACATCCCAATCTTAATTGCTTGGGGTCTCATTACAGCGTTCTTTATTCCTGCCGGATTCACTCCTAATGCGACAATTGCTACGGTTGTGACTCCCGTTTTAACTTTTTTGATTCCAACGGCAATTGCTTTTGTTGGAGGAAAAAATGTCTATGATATTCGTGGAGGAGTTGTGGGGGCTATCGCGACATTCGGTGCCATTATCGCAACAGCTTCTGTCCATTATGGTGGCTTACAAATGGATAGCTTGCACCATGTTAAAAATGCTGTGACCACAGCTCAATTGTATATTGGCACAGATGGTACAAGAATGATTCAGCCAGGTCATATGGAAGTGGTATCAACAAATATTCCAATGATTTTAGGTGCAATGATTCTGGGTCCTTTGACTGCTTGGATTGTAAAAAAATTTGATGCATGGGTGCAACCACACATCAAAACCGGTTTTGAAATGTTAGTTAATAATTTTTCAGGCGGTATTATCGCTGGTTTGATGTTAATTCTTAGCTTAAAAGTTTTTGGGCCTGCTATTGAAGGCTTGATGAATATTTTAACAGCTGGAGTTAACTTTTTAGTAACAGAACATCTGATTCCACTAGCCAATCTCTTCATCGAACCAGCAAAAATTTTGTTTTTGAATAATGCGATTAACCATGGGGTCTTGACACCAATCGGGCTTGAACAAGTCGCTACGCATGGGAAATCAATCTTATTCCTGTTAGAGGCTAATCCTGGACCAGGTCTTGGTATTTTACTTGCTTTTATGTTTTTTGGTAAGGGATCAGCCAAAGCTACAGCACCAGGCGCGGCTCTGATTCACTTTGTGGGTGGTATCCACGAAATCTATTTTCCATATGTCATGATGAAACCAGCTCTTTTTCTTGCTGTAATGGCTGGAGGTGTTGCTGGAACAACAACAAATAGTTTATTGAATTCTGGTCTGATTGCACCTGCTGCACCTGGCTCAATCATTTCTATTACGGCTATGGCTGCTGGAAAAGGTGCTGGAGGATTAGGCAACTTGCTATCTGTCTATGCAGGCGTTATTGTCGCTGCAGGGGTGTCGTTTATTGTTGCCTCCTTCATTCTTAAACGTGATAAGTCGATGACAGACGACTCATTTGATGTAGCTAAAGAAGAGGTTGCTGCAGATAAAGCTATTAGTAAAGGACAGACGCCTACTACAAATGACGTTTCTGTTGATTTTACTAATATAAAGCATATCATATTTGCTTGTGATGCTGGTATGGGCTCAAGTGCAATGGGTGCGTCCATTTTACGCAATAAAGCTAAGAAAGCTGGACTGTCACAAGATGTGACTAATGTTGCGATTGCTAACTTAAAAGCTGGCCCTGACACAATTGTAGTGACTCAAGACGAACTTGCTCCAAGAGCCGCTACAATGGCTCCTTGTGCAATACGATATTCTGTGGTTAATTTCCTTAATTCACCACGTTATGATGAAATTATAGGAAGTTTAGCAGGTAATAATGAAGAAAACAATAAGAAAAAGGTGCTTCATGAAGAAGCTAGCACCGATGATATTGATTTGAATCAGATTGACGAGGTTGTTTTTGCTCATGATGATGCTCATATTGGCTCAAGTACTATGGGAAAAGAAACTTTGCAAGCAATTTTCCAAACACATGATGTCAAAATACCCGTTTCTGATGTTGAATTTACGGGATTGGGTGCTTTTAACGCAAGCAACATTGTAGTTGTAACATCAGAAGAATTTACAACAATAGCGAAATCCAAAGCTCCTAATGCTCAACATTTATCAGTGGAAAGTTTAATCACGACGCCAGAGTACCTTAATATGGTCAATCGAATGAATAAATAACTAAAGAATGTTAGTTATGAATTTATTAATAGAGGCATATTATAGAATAACTGGTAGAAAGATTGCAACGATAAAAAGGAAAAACTATGTTTGTAACGAGTCGTGAGCAGAAATTGATTCAACATTTTCTAAAAAAAGGTAAACTCACGATTTCCGAGATGATAGAGCTGACTGGAACGAGTCGAAGGACGCTTTATCGAGATCTTGAAAAATTGCAAGAATCTTTACCTTTAGAAATTACTCTTGAAAACTCAGCGGATGGTTATTTTTTAAGGGGAGATTTGCAGCAGCTTGAAGAAGCTCGTGAATTAGTGGAGTACTCAGTAATCGAACGTCTGAATGGCGAGCTCCTTTTTTTAATCGAAAATAAAGCATCTATCATCTCTATCACTGAATACTTTGGGATAAGTCAGCCAACAGCAACTAATGATTTACGACAAATTGAGCAGGTGTTATTGGAAAGTGAACTTATTTTAGAGCGGGAGCGTGGTTTGAAAATTAAGGGGCGAGAGGAAAATATCCGATCAGTTCTTGTCTCAAGTATTTATAATTCTTGTTCGATTCAAGAGTTACTGACAGCTAATTTTTCTGAGAATAAAGTTTTAGAGATATTGGATTTAGAGAAATTTAATATCGCTCACGTAGCTTTTGAAGACAGTGATTTACCAGAAGGATTAACAGATAAGGTACGGGTATTGATGCAGCTTTTCCTCACCGCTGCCTTGCTACGATTGGATAGAAAGCAAACGGTAGTTGCTGATGCGGGAATGAAAGGATACCAGCCTAGCAAAAAAGCTTTAAATTTCGTTAATCATCTGCTGACTAAGGTGCCAATAAAGGGGTTTACAATTGGAGAAATTGTTTATCTAGCAAGTATTTATGATATTTTATACTTTGGATTTGGACGTGATATTTTATTCATGGAAAAATTTGATACAGATTTTTCGTATAAAATTCGTCAACTGATTGATCAGGTCTCCACGATACTTGAAATAAAATTTGGTAAAGACGATCGTTTGTATGGATTGCTTTATGCTCATCTGAAAGAAAGTGATATTCTTCCAACTCTTTTTTCTGAAAAACAAAATGATTTTATCAAAAAAATAGAAATAGATAATCAGAAAATTTATAAAGCTGTCAAAGTTGCGTTAACGGAAGTTTTTAAGAAACGATTTTCAGAGATTGAATTTGCTTATGTTACTCTGCATTTTGTAGCAACTTTGGAAAGAAGTGATCTTGTCAGGCCTTTGAGAGCAGCTTTGGTTACGAGCGAGGGGCTTATTTCTTGTGAGTTTTTGATGAGTGATTTACGTAAAAATTTTCCTTTTTTGAAAAAAATAGAATTAATTCAAAGTTCTATGAAATTTGAAAAAAGTAAGTATGATGTGATTTTTACTACAGAAAAAGAACTGAATTATCTTTATGTTAGTCGGATGATGGATCAAAAAAACCTTGATGGACTACGACAGAAACTGCGAGAAATACAGCAAAATAAGAAGGTTCTTAGGCTTGATGAGGATGAGGTGCAAAAAGATTTTATTGACCTCAACGCGTTATTTATTGTGGGAAATGCTTTGGTAAAAGGATTTGAGATTAAAAAAATTACTAATAAAGCTGTATTATCAGATGTAGTTACTCAAATTATTCATGATGTAAATCCAGACGATTCGGGGGAATTGGTAAATTTGATAAAAACCCGTTTTCAAGAAACGCACTTGGCTATTCCTGAAACTGAGATTGCTTTGTTCCATGGTGTCCATTCTTATATAAAGACTCCAATTTTTAAAATTTATGATTTGAGTGAAGAACTGGAAGTTATAGGGATGAATCGAAAGCTCCTTAAAATCAAACGAAGCTTGTTATTGTTGGCACCTCCAAAGGTTCCAGACTATGTTGCCTATTTATTGGGTAAAATTTCAAGTTCAATCATTGAGAATAAACTGTATACAACAATTTATAATTCAGGAAATGAAGAAGTGATTAGAGAGCTTTTGAGACAAATCATCACAGAAGCAATAAAAACGTATGGAGATTAGGTTTACAAGTATTGTAAACCCCTGTAAATACAGTAAATAAAGAAAGGAAAACAATGGAAGTTCAAAAAAATTTAATTAGACTCAATCAAAATTTTGAGACAAAAGAAGAGGCAATCGAATTTTGTGGAGAGTTGTTAGTTTCAGGAGGTCATGTAACAGCGGAGTATGTCCCAGCCATGATTCAACGGAACAAAGATTTGTCGGTGTATATGGGCAACTTTATTGCGATTCCTCATGGAACGGATGATGCGAAAAAGGAAGTTCTAAAAACAGGGATTGCAATTGTCCAAGTGCCGCGTGGAGTCAATTTTGGAACAGACAATAATCCTAAAGTCGCAACGGTATTATTTGGTATTGCTGGGGTGGGGAATGAACATCTGGATTTGATTCAAAAAATTTCTATTTTTTGTGCAGATGTTGACAATGTTGTAAAGCTTGCTGATGCTCAAACAGTGGATGAAGTCGCTGGATATTTTGCTGAATAAACTTTAAATAAATAAAAAATGGCACGATTGTTCGTGTCATTTTCTTTATTTACGCTCGAAATGTAAAAGCTTACAATTGGGTTGTTCCTAGCGGGACTGACTTAATAATTATCAATTCAAGGAGAAGTATGATGAAAAAAGCAGTACATTTTGGTGCGGGCAATATTGGTCGTGGATTTATTGGAGAAATTCTTAGTAAAAATGACTTTGAAGTTATTTTTGTTGATATGAATGCAGCGGTAATTGATGCACTTAATGAACGCCATGGTTATGAGATTGGTATTGCAAGTCCGGAGCATGAGAAAATCAGTGTCTCAGGTGTTTCTGGGATTAATAATGGAAAAAATCCTGAAGAGGTTGTACAAGCCATTGCTGAAGCTGATATTGTGACGACAGCGATTGGACCAACTATCTTACCTTATATTGCTGAGCTTATTGCTAAAGGGATTCACGCGCGCAAACAAGCAGGTAATCAAAATCCTTTGGATTTTCTGGCTTGTGAAAATATGATTGGTGGTTCTGAATTTTTGGGTGGGAAAGTAGCAGAATATTTATCAGATGAGGATCGAGCATATGTTGCTGAGTACATCGGATTTCCCAATGCGGCAGTTGATCGTATTGTTCCAGGGCAACGTCATGAAGATGTGCTTTATGTTGAAGTCGAGCCTTTTCGCGAGTGGGTAATTGATGAAAGTCAGCTTAAAAACACAAGTTTTAAACTTGAAGGTGCTCATTATGCGACAAACCTTGAACCATTTATTGAGCGTAAACTTTTCTCTGTAAACTCAGGTCATGCGACAGTGGCTTATAACAGTGCTTATAAGGGTTATAAAACAATTTTGGAGGGTTTACAAGACGTGGAGGTAGTTGATGCACTAAAGGCTGTTCAAGTGGAGACGCGGGCCTTACTTTTGGCAAAATGGGGGGAATATTTTACTGAAGAAAGTCTTATTGATTATCATCAAGTCATTATTTCGCGCTTTAAAAATCCTGAAATTATTGATGAGGTGACGCGTGTAGGACGGACACCGATTCGTAAACTTGGTTATGATGAACGTTTTATTCGTCCAATTCGGGAGCTAAATGATCGGGGTCTTGATTATAGTGCTCATTTAGATGTGGTTGGGAAGATTTTTGCTTATAAAGATGACAATGATGATCAAGCGGTGGAACTTCAAGAAAGATTAGCGACAGGGGAACTTTCAAAAGTTATCAAGGAAGTGACAGGGCTATCTAGTCCCAAAATTCTTGGAGAAATCGAAGCAATTGTAGGGAAATATACAAAGTTTTAAAATTTTGTTTTGTTATAATTAAGTAAAAAATAAACCGTTTCCACTTGAAATGTTAAGTTTAAAATGGTAATATAGAAGCATAGAAAAGCACTGGAATGTGCGAGCTCTTTCTTTTTTTTGACCGACTATATTTGTATTGCATCGGGGTTCATGAGACATTCGGTAGCGTAATACCTCGAACGAAAGTAGGGGAAGCTGATACGAAGCGAGAACACCCACCTAGCGTTTTAGCGGGTTCAATACGTGAAGGAGCATACGGCATTCAATCAGTGTTTTTTGTGTTGTTTTTTCGGCGAGAGATTTGGATTTGGAACGATAAAAATTCTTGCATTTTTCAATGAAAAGGCGTACAATAATAAAGTAAGTTTTGAAAATTACTGATAAAAAAGCCTCCTTAGCTCAGTTGGTAGAGCAGTAGACTCTTAATCTATGGGTCGTAGGTTCGAGTCCTACAGGGGGCATAAACTAGGACACATCTTTATTGAAGAGATGTGTTTTTTTTGTTAGAGAATTTACTGACGGATTTGTTTTGGGATTTACGTCAGTAAATTCTCTTCTCAAAAGTGGAAATTTTCTGAAAAAGCGCTATAATAGAATAAACAATTTTGCTTGGATTTTCATTGGAGGAAATATAATGGATTTATTGAAAAAATTTAACCCGAATTTAGATAAAATTGCGATTTCGCTAATTCGGCAGTTTGATCAGCAGGTGTCAAGTATTCCTGATATTATCAAATTAACCTTGGGTGAGCCTGATTTTTACACGCCTGAACACGTTAAACAGGCAGGGATTGCGGCGATTGAAAACAACCAGAGCCATTACACGGGAATGGCGGGTCTGCTGGAATTGCGTCAAGCGGCCAGTGAATTTATGGCGAAAAAATATGGCTTGAGCTATGCTGCTGAAGATGAAATTTTAGTAACTGTTGGGGTGACAGAGGCGATTTCAAGTGTTTTACTTTCCATTTTGGTGGCGGGAGATGAGGTTTTGATTCCTGCGCCGGCTTATCCGGGCTATGAGCCTTTGATTACGCTTGCTGGTGGAAGTTTGGTTGAAATTGACACAAGAGCCAATGATTTTGTTTTGACGCCTGAGATGCTTGAAAATGCGCTTGTCGCGCGTGGTGAAAAAGTCAAAGCTGTGATTTTGAATTATCCAGCTAATCCGACAGGGGTCACTTATACGCGGGAGCAAATTTCGGCTTTGGCTGAGGTTGTGAAACGTCATGAGGTTTTTGTCATTGCCGATGAGGTCTACTCTGAGCTGAATTATACTCCGAATACGCACGTATCAATTGCTGAGTATGCCCCTGAACAAACCATTGTCCTCAACGGTTTGTCAAAATCGCACGCGATGACAGGTTGGCGGATTGGTTTAATTTTTGCTGCGCGTGAATTGGTGGCGCAAATCATCAAAACACATCAGTATTTGGTGACTTCAGCCTCTACACAGTCACAGTTTGCGGCGATTGAGGCTCTAAAAAATGGTGCTGATGACGCTTTGCCAATGCGAGGCGAATATTTGAAACGGCGCGATTTTATCATCGAAAAAATGACAGCACTTGGATTTAAAATCATAGAACCTGACGGCGCATTCTATATTTTTGCAAAAATTCCTGCAGATTTGGAACAAGATTCCTTCAAATTCTGTGTGGATTTTGCTCAAAAAAATGCGGTAGCTATTATTCCTGGAATCGCCTTTGGTCAGTACGGCGAAGGCTTTGTCCGCTTGTCTTATGCGGCTTCAATGGAAGTCATTGAACAGGCAATGGTACGTCTGACTGATTATGTCGCAAAAGTGCGTCGCTAATGCATCACGTCAGTAAAAATGCTCAGAGAAAATGCTGACGTAAATTTTTTCAGTCAAAAAAGCCAGAGAAATTGCTGACGAAAATCTTGTCAGCAATTTTTCTGTTATAATTAAAGAAAAGTCAGCCAAAGTGTGCTGAGTTACTGATGTAATTTTTAAAAATATCGAAAATTTTGAGGAGGAAAAATCATGCGGGATGCTGAAACGCGCGGTTTGGTAATGTACAGCCGAAATTACAAAGAAAAAGATAAGTTAGTCAAAATTTTCACAGAGTCTTTCGGTAAGCGAATGTTTTTCGTCAGAAATTTTGGAAAATCGCACTATGCCAGCAGTTTACAGCCCTTTACGAGCGCTCAGCTGAAAGCGACAATTAATGACGAGGGCTTTTCTTTTATCGAGGACGTCAGCGAAATCTCCACCTACAAGCAAGTCAGCAGCGATATTTTTATCAATGCTCACGCCTCCTATCTCGTCAGTCTTGCTGACGCAGCGATTAGCGACAATCATTATGATCCAGCCCTTTACGGTTTTCTGATTCAGAGTTTAGAGCTACTCAACCAAGGCTTTGACAGGGAAGTGATTACCAACATTTTTGAGTTACAGGTGCTAAATCGTTTTGGCGTCTCAATCAATTTTTCTGAGTGTGCTTTTTGCCATACAACTTCTGGCCCCTTTGATTTTTCTTATAAATTTAGTGGTTGCCTTTGCTCACGGCACTTTGATGAAGACTTGCGTCGGAGTCATTTAGATCCCAATGTCCTCTATCTGGTCAATCTTTTCCAAGAAATTTCGCTCAATGAACTCCAGAAAATTTCCCTCAAGCCAGAAATAAAAGAAAAAATCCGCCAATTCATAGACGGACTTTATGACGAATATGTAGGCATCCACCTGAAAGCCAAGAAGTTTCTGGACTCCATGCAGCCAGGTTCCTGGGCAGATATTATGAAATAACTGTGGATAAGCCGGAAAGAATATTTCCAAAAACTTATCCACAGTGGAAAAGTAGGACTGAAAAAAATTACTGACGCATTTATCAGTAATTTTTTTCATTTTGGTCAGTAATTTTAAACGTGAATTGGCAAACCATCAGCCAATTCAGCAGTATCCATGATTGCTTCGCCAAGCGTTGGGTGAGGTTGAATCGTCAATGAAATATCTTTAGAAGTCAAACCGTTTTCAATTGCCAGTGACAATCCAGAAATTAAGTCAGAAGCACCAGGACCAACGATTTGAGCCCCAATCAGCGCCCCCTCTTTCTTTTCAGTAATCAAACGCAAGAAACCAGTCGTATCATTCATTGAAATAGCACGCCCATTTGCTGCAAATGGGAACTTAGAAATTTTAACATCTTTGCGATCCTTAACAGATTCAGGCGTTTCACCGACAGTTGCCAATTCAGTAGTTGTATAAGCTACAGCAGGTAAAGCCACGTGTAAATCGACGTCATCTTCAGCTCCAGCAATTGCAGCAGCAGCAACTTTAGCTTGGAAAGAAGCTTTGTGAGCAAGCATTGGACCAGGCACTACATCACCAATTGCGTAAATGTGGGGCACATTGGTTGCATAAGATTCATTAACTTCGATCAACCCGCGGTCAGTCAACTTAACATCAGTATTGTTCAATCCGATTAAATCAGTATTTGGACGACGACCAACAGAGACGAGTAAGTAATCACCAGTCACTGTTTGTTCTTTTCCATCAACTTCAAACGTCAAAGTCACATCTTTATCAGTTTGAGTAGCTGATTTAGCCATTGCTGAAGTAAAGATTTCAGAACCAGCAGATTTCACGCGATTAGCAATGATATCAGACATTTCTTTATCAAAACCGTTTAAGATGTGATCCAATCCTTCAACGATTGTAATCTTAGAACCGAGCATCCGGTAAGCTCCACCAAGCTCAGACCCAATAACTCCTCCTCCAACAATAATCAAATGTTTAGGGATTTCTGGAAGTGACAACGCACCAGTGGAGTCAATAATGCGACCACCAAATGGGAAAGAAGGAATTTCGATAGGACGTGAACCAGTTGAGATAATCACATCATTAAATTGCAAAAGTTGGAAACCATCTTCTTGTTCGACATTAATTGTATTATTGTCAACAAATTCTGCTGTTCCTTGAATCACGTCAACTTTGTGTTTTTTAAGTAGCATTTTGACGCCACCTGTCAACTGGTTGACAACTTTATCTTGTTTCCATTTTTGAGCAGAAGCCCAATCAAGCTCTACTTTACTCATTGAAAGTCCGAAAGGATTTTTCTTTTCCGAAGCCTCCAAAGATTCTTGATAATGGTGACCAATATTAATCAATGCTTTTGAGGGAATGCAACCAATATTTAAACAAACCCCACCGACATTATCTTTTTCGATAATTGTAACTTTTTTACCAAGTTCAGCCGCACGAATGGCAGCAACATAACCACCAGGGCCAGAACCAATAACAACCAAATCAACTTCTGTTGCTTGTGCACCAACAACCATAATATATCCTCTTTCTTGTAAACATTAGTGTCAAATTGATTGACAATATTGTAAACTAGCTGACAAAACTTGTCAGCTGATGGAAAATGACTTTTCGTTATTTTCCTATTAAATCTCCATCAACATAAACTCAGGATCAGCCAAAAGTGATTTCAAGTAGTTAAGTGAACTTTGTCCTAACATGCCATCAATCAAACGGTGGTCATAAGTTAGTGACAATTTCATATTTTGACCTACGACAATTTCACCTTCTCCATTGACAATTGGTTCTTTAACAATTGAGCCGAGTCCCAAAATCATGACATCAGAACCATTAATAATAGGTGTAAACCATGAGCCACGCGCAGAGCCAATATTTGAAATTGTTATAGTTGAACCTTGCATTTGTTGTGGTTTCAATGTGCCTTCACGAGTAGCAGTAGCTAACTCAGCGATTTCTTTAGCAATTTCAAGAATTGATTTATTTTCAGCTTCATGAATAACCGGCACATACAAACCAGTTGGAGCATTGACCGCAATCCCTACATTAACGTGTTCATGATAAACAATTTCTTGTTTTTCATAATCCACAGAAGCATTGATATCTGGGAATTTATGAGCAGTAGTGGCCAAAGCTTTAGCAACATAAGCAAGATAAGTTAATTTAATATCTTGTTTAGCGGCAATTTCTTTAAACATTGCACGATGTTTGACCAACTTAGAAACTTCAACTTGATCAAAGTTTGTTACTGGTGGGATGTGTGTATGTTGAGCAGTCATGACTTTAGAAACAACTTTACGAGTTGGATTCATTGCTTCACGTCGATCACCAGCCCCTGCTTTAACGCTTGGCGCCTTTTCAGCCACAGGAGCTGCTGGTTTATCAGCCTTAGGTGCTGGAGCAGCTTCTGGTTGAGCGATAGGAGCAACATTCCCAGATTCAAAAGCTTTAACATCGGCCAAAGTTGTGTGACCGTGACGACCAGTTGCAGGAACTTGACTTAAATCAATACCAGCCTTGCGTGCATATTGGCGCACAGAAGGCATCGCAAGAATATGACCAGTAGAAGTTGTTTTAGTCAATGGAGCATTTGCAGGACTAGTAGCAGGAGTAGCTGCTTTAGGTGCTTCTGCGACTGGAGCAGGACTAGCAGCTGCTGGAGCAGCCCCAGTTCCATTGTATTCAATCAAAGGAGCCCCAACTTCTACAGTTGTTCCAGCTTCAACGAAAAGTTTAGTGACTTTTCCAGAATATGGAGAAAGAATTTCTTGCATGAGTTTATCATTTTGAACCTCTGCAACAGGATCATCTTCTTTAATTTCATCTCCAACTTTAACTAACCAGTTGGCGATATCTCCTTCATGCATTCCTTCACCAATATCAGGCATCGTGAAGATTTGAGCTTCTCCAGAAGGTGCATCACTTGTAGTAGTATCAGAACTAGCTGTTTCTTGAGCAGCAGGAGCAGCTTCAGAAGAGCCTGAACCGTCACCATCAAACTCAACCAAAGGAGAATCAACTTCTACAGTTGTTCCAGCTTCAACGAAAAGTTTAGTTACGGTACCAGAATAAGGAGAGAGAATTTCTTGCATAAGTTTATCATTTTGTACTTCAGCAATGGGGTCATCTTCTTTAACAACATCTCCAACTTTAACTAACCAGTTGGCAATGTCTCCTTCGTGCATTCCTTCGCCAATATCAGGCATTTTAAAAATCTCAGTCATAGTCAACCACCTCTTTAACTTTATTCACAATATCTTCAGCTTTAACTGCCCAGTCATTTTCTGCTTGTGCAAAGGGGAAAATTGAGTCAGGACCACTAACACGTCCAATTGGCGCTTTAAGGTTCAAAACAAAACGTTCTGAAATTTCGGCCATGACATTCGCTGCGATACCGGCTGTACGTTGAGCTTCTTGAACAACGACCACACGCCCAGTTTTTTCAACTGTTTTACCAATTGAGGCAATATCAAGAGGAGCAACTGTTCTGAGGTCAAGGACTTCAGCTTTAATTCCATCTTTTTCGAGTTGTTCAGCTGCTTTAAGAGCAAGTGGAACTGTTCCACCATAAGCAATGATTGAAACATCAGAGCCTTCTTTAGCGACTGCAGCAGTATCAAGTGGCGTAGTATAGTAACCTTCAGGAACTTCACCTTTAAGTGAGCGATAAAGGTGAAGGTTTTCAAGGAAAATAACAGGGTCGTTATTTTCAATTGAAGCCAGCAATAATCCTTTAGCATCAGCTGGATTTGAAGGCATTACAACACGAATTCCGGGGATTTGTGAAAATAGCCCTTCAATTGAATCCGCGTGCATTTCAGGCGTTTTAGTTCCGATTCCATAAGGTGTACGTACGACAATATTATTTGAACGTGTGTTATTAAAACGATAACGTGTCCGGCTCATTTGTCCAGCAATTGAGTCGAAAACTTCAAAGATAAAGGTTCCGAATTGAATTTCCATAATGGGGTGGAAACCTTGTGTTGCAAGACCAATTGCCATTCCACCAATTCCTGATTCAGCAAGTGGAGTATTGAAAACACGTTCTTCTCCATATTTTGCTTGCAGACCATCAGTAGCACGGAAAACCCCACCATTTTGTCCAACGTCTTCACCAAAAATGAGTGCATCTTTATCTTTTTCAAGCGCCAAATCAAGCGCTTCTGTAATTGCTGCAATATAAGTTTTTACTGCCATTCTTATTTGCCCTCGCTTTCAAATTTTGCAATTTGTTCTGCCATTGCTTGGCTTGGCACTTCAAGTGTATTTTTAATGAAGTTAGAAATTTTTTGTTTCTCAACATTATTAGCTTTCTTAATGTCAGCATCAATGCGAGAATCAAGTTCAGCAATATAAGCTTCCTCTTTATCCGTATCCCAAAGTCCTTTTTCAGTCAAGAAATTACGCATACGAACGAGAGGTTCTTTTTTCCACCAAGCTTCAATGTCTTCTTTAGTACGGTAGCGAAGTGGATCGTCACCGGCTGTTGAGTGTGGTTCCAAACGGTTTGTAATGGCTTCAATAACAACTGGACCATTTCCAGCTACTGCCCAAGCACGAGCTTCTTTAGAAGCAAGATACATGGCAATCGCGTCCATTCCATCAACTACGATAGAAGGAGCACCTGCGGCCCAACCTTTAGCAGCTAAATGAGGAGCGGCACTTTGGAGACTACGAGGCGTTGAAATGGCATAGCCGTTATTTTGGATAAAGGCAACAAGTGGGGCTTTGTAAGCTCCAGCAAAGTTAATTCCTTCATACGTATCACCTTGTGAAGAACCACCATCACCAGTGTAAACGAAAGCGACAGCATCTTTTTTGCGTTTTTTGAGCCCGAGTGCGACACCAGCGGCTTCAACGTATTGAGCACCAATGATAATTTGTGGAAACCATGAGTTTACAGGTTTACCATCATCGGTAGTGTACTCATTACCAAGTTGATGTCCACGAGACCAAAGAAGACCTTTCCAAATTGGCCAACCTTTTGCGTAAATTTGTGGCAAGTCACGGTAACCTGGGAAGAGCCAGTCTTCGTCAGTGAAAGCGAATGATGAGGCCATTTGAGAAGCTTCTTGACCAGCGTGAGGTCCAAAGAATCCCATACGTCCTTGTTTAGCTAATTTCATTGAACGAATGTCAACTTGACGCGCAAAAAGCATACTTTTGAAGAGTTCAACGAGTTTTTCATCAGAAAGACCGGCACGTTTAAGTCCGTCTTCATCAACAATTTTTCCTTCTTCGTTAAGAATTTGAAGCATTGGAAATGCAGTGTCTTGCAGTTCTAGCTGCGCTTTGAAATCTAAGATTTGTTGTGAGTTTGACATAATAGATTCCCTTTCTATTTTATGTGTCTATAATTAGAAATTTATCATTTTTTGGAGAAATTTCCTAAAGTTATGCTTGTGAAATAACTTAGTCTATTCGATAGTCAGCTTTGAACATTTCAGAAAGTTCATCATTTTGAATTGTTCCAAAATATTGGCCTTCTTTATTTGCTTCAAGAACTTCAAGAATAGCAGAAGGTTCAAATTCAACACCAATAAATTGCTCTTTGATATCTCGCCAATCTCGAACACCTAAGAAATCTCCTTGGAAATTAATTTCGGTGATTTTACCATTTTCGACATTGACCTGAATATCAATGGCTCCGCCGGTAAATTTAGCGTGATTTTGGAAAGAGAATTTTGGCGATTCACCATAATTCCAATCCCACGTAGCAAATTGCTCATCACGAAGTTTCTTGATTGAAGCAAGTTGAGCATCGGTTAAAATCAGTTCACTATCTTTTCCCTCATCGGTGAGATAATATTTTAGAGCCTCAATAAAGCTGTTTAAGGTTAAGTCATTAGGAGCAAAATCTTTAATGTTTCCTACGCGAGCTCGGACAGACTTGGCAGCCTTACTGACGAATTTTTCATCTGAAACATTAAGGGAGCGAATCATAGCTTCGACATCAGTATCCCAAAGGAGTGTTCCGTGATGCATAAGATAGCCGCCAGCATATCGCTGAGCATTTCCAGAAATTTTTTTACCATCAATTTCGAGATCATTACGACCAGTAATTTCAGCATTGATTCCCACGGCATGAAGAGCATCATACATCGGCTGAACAAACTTTTTAAAATTAACTGTACCAGAGTTTTCAACAGGAACAAAAAAAGTGAAGCAGATATTACCTTCATCGTGATAAACGGCTCCGCCGCCAGACACACGACGTACAACTTGAACGTCGTGGCTATCGATGTAGTCTTGATTCACTTCAGAAAAAGTATTTTGGTTGCGACCGACAATAACTGCACGTTTGTTTTGCCATAGAGAAAAGACAGGTTCAGTTGGTTTTAAGTTATAAAGTAGCCAGCTATCCATTGCAATATTAGTGTAGGCGTCTTGGCCTAGATAGTTGATAAATTGCATATTTACGCACCCTCCCAAGTTAGCGCGTTTGTTTTGTCAAATAAATTTGACATTTTTACACGCATAGTTTAATTATACTCCTTGTGAAATCAAATGTAAAGAAATTTGGTTTGCGCTTACAAACACTTAATTTGTGTGATTTCCACATGAAAGATTGTGAAACTTTTAGCGTTTTATTTTTCATAAAAAAATAGCCCTTATTAGAGCTATTTAAATTATAGAAATGCTTTAATTCATTTGCATCTTGTCTCGAAGTTTGATAGCTTTGGCTGGAAAATCAGTAATTATTGCGTCAACATTTTTTGCTAAGATTCTTTTCAGCTCAGATTCAGAGTTTACAGTCCAAACTCGTAATTTTTTTGGGTTTGGAGTGAAATTTTTAGATAGAACAAATGTTTTTTTAGGATGTATAGCTTGGATGAAGTTGCTGTCTAGACCACGTTGAATTTCAAAAGCTCTGTTGTAGGTTAGATAGGCAAGCTCGGTTTGAGGTTCAAGCTGATGTATTTTTTCTAAACTAGAAAAATTGAAAGAACTATAAATGTAAGAGAAGGGCCAAACTTTACTGGTCATTAGTTCAGATAGGATATTTTCGATATTTTCGTAGTGAATATGATCGGTTTTAATTTCGATATTAAGTTTGCCAGAAAAATTTTTATCTGAAAGGAGTTCTAGGACTTCTAGCAGGGTAGGGATTTTTTCGTGAAGAAAAATCTTTTTGGTTAGCAAACTTCGTATTTTCTGCACGATAGGAAAACTTCCTGTTGTAGATTGAGCTACAAATTTGACACCAGCACTGAAATTTTTAAGATCAGTAAGCGTAAAATCCTTCACAAAACCTTTGCCGTTGGTTGTGCGATTTATTTTTTCATCATGAATGACGATTAGTTCATTGTCGAGACTCAGATGCACATCAAGTTCGATGCCATCTGCTTTTTCACGCAGTGCCTGCCGGAAACTCGCTAAGGTATTTTCTGGGCGACACCAACGAGCGCCCCTGTGAGCAAAAATTTCAGTTTTCATAATTTTCCTTGTATTCACGTTCGATTTCTTTAACAAAATCGTGCATAATTTTATCACGATGTTCACCAATTCTCTTGGCTTCGGCGGTATTTAATAAACTTTTAAGTAAAAACAACTTTTCATAAAAATGATTGATGGTTGTGTTTTTTTCTTGAGCGTGGTAGTCTGCCTTGGATGCATAACTGTTGGGGTGAATTTTAGGATTGTAAAGAACTCGATTTTTTGACCAACCATATTCAAGCGTGCGGACAATACCCCAGGCGCCCAGAGCATCAAGACGATCAGCATCTTGGACAATTTGTCCGTTTAAATTGAGAACTTTTTTTTCTACAAGATTACTTGAATAGCTCATATTATCAATAATATAAAAAATTTCATCACAGGTGTCTTGCTGAATTTGGATTTCTTTCAAAAATTGAGCAACTGATGACTTGCGCCTAGCCACATCTGTGGTCAATTTTTCATCATAGCTATCATGCAAGTAGCATGCAGCGAGAACGAGTTCACGGTTTGCAGTCGGCTCGGTGAGTAAAATTTTTTCTGCTAAAGCTACTACGCGCTCAATATGATCAAAACCATGTCCATCGTTATTTTGGCAGTGAATGTCACTCGCGAAATTGGCGATTTTTTCTAAATTTATCATGTCTTAATTATACTTCAAAATGAAAAAATCGGCTGTAAAAGCCAATTTTTTATTTATTTAAAATAATTAATTCCCATGGCGTCTTTTACCTCGTCAAGGGTTGCAGCAGCCACAGCTTCAGCTTTGAGGCAACCAGCTTTGAGCATATCATAGACGTAGTCTATGCTCTTCGCGAATTCAATGCGTCGCTCGCGGATTGGCGACAGCTCGCGGTCGAGAACTTCCAGCAAGTAGCGCTTGGTCTTGACATCGCCCAAGCCGCCCGCTTGATATTGCGCCTTCATCTCAGCGATAGTGTCCGCATCTTCGGGTTTGCCGAAAACGTCAAGATAATGGAAGACCATGTTGCCCTCGATTTTGCCGGGGTCTTCGACCTTGATGTGGTCGGGGTCAGTGTACATGGACATGACTTTTTTCTTGAGCGTGTCCATGTCGTCAGCTAAGAAAATGCCGTTGCCCAGCGATTTGGACATTTTAGCATTGCCATCAAGTCCCGGCAGGCGACCAGCCGCTTCATTTTCAGGGTAAATGCCTTCTGGTTCCACCAAAACGTCCGTCTTGTAGGCATTGTTGAAAGTCCGCACGATTTCACGCGTTTGCTCAATCATAGGTTTTTGGTCGTTTCCTACAGGCACGTGAGTAGCTTTAAAAGCCGTGATGTCCGCCGCTTGTGACACAGGATAAACCAAGAAACCAGCCGGAATCGACTCACCAAAGGCTTTCTGCGCAATTTCAGTTTTAACCGTTGGATTGCGTTCCAATCGAGCTAAAGAAACCAAGTTCATGTAGTACATAGACAACTCAGCCAACTCAGGAATTTGGCTTTGGATAAAAATGGTTGATTTGGCAGGGTCAAGACCAGCCGCCAAGTAGTCCAGCGCCACATCGCCCACAGATTGACGAATGAGTTCAGGTTCTTTAGCGTGGTCAGTCAGCGCCTGTTGGTCAGCCAAGAAAACGAACATATCGTATTTGCCTTCATTTTGCATTTTGACTCGATTTTGCAGGGAGCCAACGTAGTGACCGATGTGCAGCTTGCCAGTAGGACGGTCGCCCGTTAAGATGATTGGTTTTGTCATAAGATTCTCCTTTTTCTTATCTATTTAATTTTGTAGTCAGCTGCGAATGAAGCGTGGTCCCCTACGCTTTTTAAGCCTTGCGCAGCGCAATGACTAGATTTTCAAGTATCAAAAAAGCCCGCGACTTTATACAAAGTCAACGGGCGCTTATGGCGCGGTACCACCGTTATTTTTCACTTTTAAGCTTTTTTGAAAAGCAATTTTATCAGGCCCAATTTTCGTGATTGCGGTCTGTTGACTCGCACTCCCGTCAACTCTCTGTAAATCTGGCAAAAACTACTTTTCTGATAAGGTTATTTTAGCCTTATTTCCAAAAATTGTCAACTCAAATTTGCCAAGGCACTTTCTGCGGCGATTCGGCCAAAGGTAAAGATGTCGGTCAGTGAATTTCCGCCCAGACGATTTCCCGCGTGAATACCACCAGCCACTTCGCCAGCGGCAAAGAGTCCAGCAATGACTTGACCTTCAGTGTTAATGACTTGGGCGCTAGTATTGATTTTCAGACCACCCATAGTGTGGTGAACGGCTGGTTTACGCGGAGTGGCATAAAATGGCGCCACTTGGCATTTCAAATCAAAGGCAGACTTACCAAAGTCTGGGTCAACCCCAGCGTCAACGTAAGCATTATATTTTTCAATGGTTTCAATCAACACGCTAGGCTCGATATTGATTTGCTCCGCCAATTCTTCCAAGCTGTCAGCACGGAAAAGTGTGCCAGCAGCCACTTGTGCGTCCAGACTTTCTTGGGTAGTATTGTAGGCCGTTTCCTTGATTTTATCATCGGCAATCAGATAGAAGAGAGCGCCGTTTTTAATAGCTGCTTGCGACAACTCATCGCGGCTGCCAAATTCATTGACAAAACGTTTGCCGGCTTGGTTGACCATGATGAAGTTAGCGGGCGGTGTTTGGACACCCGTGAACAATTCGCCGTTGTCAGGGTCAGCCACGGGCATCATTTGCGTGAAGCCCATACCGACCAAGTCAGCCCCAGCGCTTTGTCCCAGCACAATCCCGTCACCTGTGATAGCGGGCGAGTTGGTAGTTTTGATGTTGTCATCAATTTCTGTCCAATAGCGGTTGTATTTTTGCAACATCTTAGTATTGGCCCCGAAACCACCAGAAGCCAAGATAACTGCTTCCGCATGAATATTGAGTTTTTGACCAGTGACCGTGTTTGCGACCACCCCAGTAACTTGACCATTTTCATCCATCAGCAATTCTTTAGCCGCTGTTTCAGTCAAAAGTTCAGCACCATTTTGCAGGACGTAGTCTTTGAGAGCGCTGATAAAGCCAAAGCCCATGGGTTTGACAGGCTTGTGACCACGGCGCCAGAGGGCACCAACAGGCATAGTCACGTCAGAATAGTCAAATTCGACACCGATTTTTTCCAGCCATTTTTGAGATTCCAAGGCATGGTCGGTCAAGATTTTGACCAAGTCATAGTTGCCGTGGATTTCATGTCCTTGCAGGTCTTTGCGTTTGCCGCCCAGGTAAGTTTGAATGCGGTAGAAGATGGTCGAGTCAAAGAGGAAATCTTGGTCAGCTTGTCTAGCTTTGACATAGTCTGCCACTTGAGTTTTGAAAATCGCAAAGTCTGCACGATATTCTGGGTCAATTTGATTTTCATCAATAGCGGCCAGTTTTTGCAGGGTTTCTTCTTCGCCGTGCAGGGCTTTGAAAGTCTTTTGCCAGTCTGGATCTGCGGCATTCATTGGTCCACCAGCGCGCAAGGTATTGCCGCCGACAGCTGGGAATTTTTCCAAAATCGTCACTTTTTTGCCAGCTTGCAGAAGTCTTGCGGCTGCGGTCAATCCAGCACCACCAGCTCCGACAACCACTACATCAGTGGTAAGTTCCTTGCTTTCAACTTTGGCAGCAGGGTTATTTTTAGGACGTTTGCGCAGAGCGTCTGGGTTGGCGCCTGCCATTTTGACAGCTTTTGCCACCCCGTCCAGCACGCCGTTAGTGGTGATAGAAGCGCCTGCCACGGCATCAATGTTGAGGGTTTGATTTTCGATGATTTGGATTGGCACACGCTCAAAGACGATGTCGGCAATGCCTTCAGTTTCACCCTTGCTGTCAATGTCGATTTTTTCGATACGATTTTCAGACAGAGTGACGGTCATTGGCAGAGCACCGTTGTGTCCCAGTGCTGTGACTTCATAGTCGCCTGGCTCGTAGTTCATTTCTTCGGGAATAGCCAGCTGAGCTGCGATGCCTGCAAAGCGGATAAATTGGTTGAAGCAAGATTCTAAGAAATTGATGGTGCCCTCAGATTTGAGTTGGTCATTTTCATCAAAGGCTTGGTTGGCTTGACCCAGCAAAAATTCGTAGCCTGGCATGACTAAAGCATTGACACCGGGGGCGTCGAGGATTTGGCGCAGGTGGAGTTGGGCGCGTGACGAGCCTTGAAGGTCCAGAGAAGCGCCGACAATCATGACGGGTTTGTTTTCAAAGGGGTGCAGGTTGAAAGACAGCCATTCCAGCACACTTTTCAGGCTCGAAGGGATGGAGTGGTTGTGTTCTGGCGTGGCCATGATGACTCCATCAGCGGCCAAAATCTTGTCATTGAGGGCTTGAATGAGTGGGTGATTAGATTGGTCATCCGTTTCGTTGAACATGGGAATGCCTGTGATGTCTAGGACTTCGATGTCGGCTTTATCTGCAAAATGGCTTTGCATGAATTTCAATAATTTGCGGTTGTAGGATTTTTTAGCGTTGGTTCCAACGATGGCAACGAATTTCATTTGGCTTGGCCTCCTTGATTTTCTACTTCCCAGCTGAAAGATTTGTTGGCTGCGGTACGATTGGGATATTTTTGGAGCAGTTCATTGACCAAAGGCACGAAGTCGCAAAATTCAGCGAAGCTTTCTTCTAATTCTTTGACTTTGGCAGTATCAAGCAGGTCATTATTTTCATCAAGGACTTGTGCAGAATGTCCCAAGAGAAACTCGGTGCCGGGCATGACGCGGGCTTTAAGCTCAGGTGCATCAAGGATTTGGCGCAGGTGAGCTTGAGCGCGGGAAGTTCCCAGCGAACCCAGAGAGCTGCCTACAATCATGACGGGTTTGTCAATCAGTGGGCGCGTGGTGTAAGACAGCCACTCCAGCGCACTTTTGAGGACGGCAGGAATGCTGTGGTCGTATTCGGGTGTGGCTATGATAATGCCGTCAGCGGCTGCGATTTTGTCAGAAAAGGCTTGGACGGCAGCAGGAATATGGTGGTCTTCTGGCTCGTCAAAGGCAGGCAGGTCTTTGATTTCTTGGACTTCGATGTCGGCTTGAGTTTTGAAGTGTTTTTGCATGAATTGCAAGAGTTTGCGGTTGGTTGAACGGTCTGAGTTGGTCCCAACGATGGCAAGGAATTTCATGATTTTGTCTCTTTCTTGGTTTTTTGTTCAATTATTAACAATATAATATAAGTATAATACTTCACAAGCTTTTAGTGAAATACTTTTTTGCTTATAGCTTGATAAGTAATTTGTTATAATGGGGGGATGGAGGTTTGGTAGTATGGCAGGTTCAGTGGATTTATTGCATTATTTGGATACGCTTTTGAAGGTGGGGAATTTTACTAAGGCGGCGCAGCAGCTTTATATTTCGCAGCCTTATCTGACGCAGGTCATCAAGCGCTGCGAGCAGGAATTGGGGGTGGCTATTGTCAATCGTGCCAGCAGTCCCTTGCAGTTGACGGCGGCGGGTGAGCTTTATTATCATCATCTGAAAGAATTGGAGCTGGCGCAGGACGATTTTAAAAAACAGCTTTATCCTTTTACCTTACAAAATGGGCAACTTTTACGGATTGGGATTTTAGGAACATTGGGGCAGGATTTACTGCCACGATTTTTACCCGAATTTTTGCAGGAACACCCTGAAGTCAAGGTGGAGTTAGTAGAGGATTTTGCAGATAATAATGAAAAAAATGCGATTTCTGGAACTATTGATTTTTTTATCGGCCAAAATTCAGAAACCGTTTCTCAGGCTCTGAAAGTTGAGAGTTCGGTTAATTTTGGTTACATAGCGGTCATTCCTCAATGCTCTGAGCTATATCAAGTGGGGCAAGAGTTTTTGCTAGAAGAACAATTTGAACTATCAACTTTCTTACAGGAGAGGTTAGTTTTGACAAGTAAAGGTTCTTCGGTGCGGCGCAATATTAATTTTCTCTTTGATAAGTATTCACTTATACCACAAATTGTATTGGAAACGCAAAATTTGTTGACCGCTTTTCATTCTGCCAAGGCAGGACTTGCGGGAACGATTGTTCCAGAAACCATGATAAAAGATGAAAAAGTTCAGAATTACAATCTTTTCAAACTTTCACAACACCTGATTTCGGCAAACTTTTTCATTGCTTATCAATCGGATAGGAGATTGAGTTCGCTCGAGCGGGATTTGGTGGATTTATTTTTGAAACGATTAGCTTAGGATTTTAAGAAAGTGCAATTCAAATTCTTGCATTCATTTTCTTAAAGGATTATACTGAAAATGTAAAAATCATTTGACAAGAAAATTGACTATTTTGGGAAGAGTCAATTGAAAAGGAGATTAAAATTATGGCAAATACATCATCAGCTTCAGCACATTGGGAAGATACACTTGAAGAAGGCTTTGGGACTATTTCTGCTGAATCTTCACAGCTTTTTACAGAAGCGCCTTATAATTTTAAGGCCCGTGCTGAAAGTCAAGTTCACATCACAACGCCTGAAGAACTCCTGGGTGCAGCGCACGCAGCTTGTTTTTCGCAAGCTATGGCACTTTTTCTTGGACAAAAAAATTTGGTGGCAAAATCAATCGACACAAGAGCTGACGTGACTTTTGATGTGGTGGATGGTGCTCCAACAGTTGCCAAAATTCATTTGACGAATGTCAGCAATATTCCTGGAATGTCCGAAGCTGATTTTGCTCAATTGGCTGAATTTACCAAGAACAATTGCCCTGTATCCCGCGCACTTGCAGGAGTCCAAGAGATTACTTTGGACGCAAAATTAGCTTAAAGATAAGTTGATGTATTTTAAAAAAGGAAAAAGTGAACGATTCAGTTCACTTTTTTGTTATAATTTGCTTATCAAAAGGAGGTCGGCTGATGACAATTAAAATGTGTACGAATCTTTATGTTCAAAATGTTAAAACTGAAGGTGAATTTTTTAAGACTATTGGTTTTGTGGAAATGGCACGACAAAAGAATGGTGAAACTGAAACGCTCATTTTTGCACCAACCGCTGCTGGAAATGCTCGCTTACAAATTTGGGATATTGAGTTTATTCGTCAAGTGAGTCCCGAAGTTGCCGAGCAAAAGCCATCAATTTTATTTGAAGTCTCGGACATTCAAGATTGGCATGAAAAAGTGGTTGCTCAGGGTGGTTTTACAAGTGATTTGCAAGAAATGGGTGGGAAATTGACTTTTAATTTTCAAAGTCCTAATGGTTTGTATTTTGCTTTTATGGAAGAGTAAAATATGTGCTGTTTTTGCTAGAGAATTTGCTGACGTAATTTCCGTCAGTAATTTTTTGTGCAAAAAGTCTTATTTTTGTTATCAGCACTTATCTACTGACGCTTACCAACAGCGCTGAAATAGATTAAGAGTTTTTCGTCAGTAAAATTTCTCAGAGAAAATACTGACGCAAATTTTTTTGAATAATTTCTTGAAGTAAAATAGAAAAAAGCTCGAAAATCGAGCTTTTTATTTATCAAGTGCCTCAAAATGTTTGACCAATTTTCCAGAAACGTCAGATTCTATCATTTTGTGGATTTGCTTCAAAGCAGAAGCAATGGCAAATTCACTAGAATTGCCGTGAGCCTTGACTACAGGTGCTTTGAGGCCAACGAAAGCCGCTCCTCCGGCTGCGTCTGTACTCATCAAGTCTTTCAAACCAGAAAGGGATTTTTTAATGAGCGCACCACCAATTTTTGTGGTTAAACTGCCTTCCATAATCGCTGTTTTAATCTGTTTCATTAGTACACTTGCAGTACCCTCTACTGCTTTGAGAATAGCGTTTCCCGTGAAACCGTCAGCTACGACAACATCTGCACCACCTGTCAAAATATCTCGTGCTTCGATGTTGCCAATAAAGTTAATTTCGGGCATTGCTACCAGAAGTTCATGAGCTTCTTTGACTGTTGGGGAACCTTTAGATTCTTCAGAACCATTAGAAATCAATGCTACTCGTGGTTTTTCAATTCCTCGAACATTTTCAGCATAATAAGAGCCAAGAACCGCAAAATCCACCAAATGCTGAGCAGTATTTTCAGTATTTGCACCAAGATCAAGCATATCAAATCCCCGACCATCAACCGTTGGTAAAGTTGACATCAAAGCTGGACGCGACACTTGCTTAATTCGCTTTACCAAAAGCAACCCAGCAGTCAAAAGTGCCCCAGTAGAGCCAGCGGACAAGACCGCATCGGCTTCTCCTTTTTTCACAGCAGTCACAGCCCGAACGAGCGAACTATCCTTTTTCGCCTTGATTGCTGTCACTGGATCATCATGGAAATCAATCACTTCACTTGTTGCAATAATTTCAACATTTACTTCATTATCTAAAAACTCTCGAATTTTAGTTGCATCTCCATAAAGCTGAAAAGTTACATCAGAAAGTTCTTTTTTTGCAAGATTTACACCCTTAACAATATTTTCGGGAGCAAAATCTCCTCCCATCGCATCAATTGCAATTTTCATATTTTTCTCCAAATCAAATTAGATATCAGTAAAATTATAACAAAAAAAGTGACAAGAGCGTCACTTTTAATTATTTTCTGAGATTAGTTTTTCGATTTCTATGCCAATCCTTTTGACAATTCCTGTAACTAAAGCATTCCCCATGAAAAAATATCGCATTTTATCAGAGACTTCTTTAACCTCTCCGTCAACAAGCTTATACCTTGTCCATTCTTCTGGAAAATCTTGTAACAATTCTGCTTCAATAGGAGTTAAGAGTCGATAACCTTGCTCAGTCTTTAAAAGGTGAGTTGAACGATTGATAGAACTCACTGTACGAGCGGGGAGATTGAGATTATCATGAGGGACTCATGCCACCTTCGGAGTAAATCCAAGTGTGACCGTCGGAAGTGTTTCGTTCAAACTTTTTTGCTTCACGTAGGTATTCAAATTTTTTTCCTCATCAGTGATGAGATATTTGTCAGCTTATTTTCTAAAAATCTCCTGCCGATGATAAATCAGATAGCGCCCCTGTCGCTCATCAACATTCAAATTCATGGCCTTTCCAAGTAACAACTTGTCGTAATCTTTCGGGTTAATCTGGCTTGAAATTTTCAAAATTCCTTGTTCATCAAAGCTAATCAATCCTTTGTCAAACAAGACGTCGTGATTGGCGCAAAGCAGAAAGCCGTTTGATAAATCCAGACGCTCTTGATTTGTTGATTTAGCCCAAGGTTTGATATGGCTGGCACGCAGCAACTCTGTGTAGGGGATGTGACACAATAAACAATCCCTATCACGTCTGATAATTCCACGCCTAAAGTCTGACTGACCAATTCTTGACAGCACGGTTCGCTCGATTTCAGTCTTGACCTGCTCATCAATGAGTTTATCTTCCACCAAATCTTTCACAAATAACCTTGAAAGATAAAAATCGCTTGCCAAAAATTCAGAATACCGACCAAGTGCGGCTGAAAAACTTTTCTGAGTTGAATGCTGGTTGATAGTATCAAAATTTTTGTCCACTCTTATCTTGACTTCGGCGATGCGAAACGAATTGGCATCATCAATATTAAACAAATTGATTTTCAAGTCATCATTTTCTTGAAGGTCGAAGGCTAAAGATTTCAAATTATCCGCATAAATCTTTATCCAGCTTGGATTGTAAGACCTTTTCTTCAAAACCGCCCATTCCAGAAAATCTTCTTTGGAAACATATTTTTCCTGGCTCTCTTGCATCTCAGACAAATATTTTTCATATTTTTTCAATAGTGCTTGATAGCTGCCATTATTTGATTTATTGAATTTGTCATAGCGTTCATTTTGTCGAATTTGGTTGAAGAAATTTTGGAACTCGCTCAGGATTTTATAGTTGAAAATATCGAGTTCAAAATCCACGTTTGAGAAGGTCGTAAAAGATTTCTTGAGGGCAGCAATATAGCTCTCCAAGGTTGAAGCCTTTATCGTTGGGTGAATTGGCGAACTCATCCATTCAACAAATAGATGCTCTCTTTCAATTTTGTTCATTTTGTCCTCCAAATTTCTTGCCACGTCTTGATTTATCTCTATTTTATCACATCTACAAAAAGATATATAAAATTCGTCAGATCTAAGCTTTATTTAGATCTCGATCGGTAAAATACCTTCATGAAAACAAAGTCAATTATAAAGAAGGTTCATGAAGTGGCAGAATATGGACTAGACAGCATTTTTACTAGCAGATTAAGCCGTTATATTGGCTTGTCAATTTCTAAAATTCAAATAGAACTGAGCTGTAAAGGCAGTGGAAATCCATTTGTTGATTTCCTAAAGTCAGTTTTTGAATTGAATTGTTCGTTGCAGGAGTCAGAAGAATTTCAGAAATCTGGAATGACTGTTTTTCCTTATAGAATTGACAAGGTGGGGCAACTGTTGGGAGATTTTCCAATTTTTGATAGTGATGAGGAAGATTTTATCGAGCCGTTTGAAGAAAGTAGCTTTTATGAGTCGCTTTATGGACTACTCTACTTTTTTATCATTTTTACTGAAGATAAAAAGAAAAATTGGATTTTAAGAGGTTGGATGATTTGGGGACTTGATGAAGAGGATATAGAAGTTCAAGGTTTAAGTTTTTACTCTAGTCGTTTTGAAGGCTCGAAGAATAAAGTATTTTTTTCTCAAGATATGCAAGTTTATCTGCGAAAAAAAGTGGTTCAAAAAGGATTTAGCAAAAATTTAAAGACAAATTGGCCAAGAAAATTTACTAATTTGGAATAATTTAGGCATTGAGCCAAAGTCTGTCTCTGTTATCAAAAATCAAAAAGAACTTAAAGAAGAATTTAAAATTCAAGAATATAAATTTGCTGATGTCTGTGCTGAAGAAGGCTGGGAAGACTCCGAGCTTCATGAATTTTTAGACAATACGAAGTTTCTTATCTCTGTATGGGAGATGCAGAACAAAAATGATAAAAATTCTATTTTAGTAGGAGCTAAATTTTGGTCAATGCCTGAAAGTGATGTGGAAAAAGAAGTGCGTGAAGTTTACAAGGATACCGTCTTCAAGTTTATATCTGGAGTTGAAATTATATGGACACCGCACAGAAGATTGACCAACTTTATTAAATTTACCTCAGAAATTAAACTTCTGAGTAAGCTGTCTGCAGGGCAAACCTCTTACTCAGAAGTTCATCCTGACGGCAGACATTATTCTGAGAAATTACCCGCTAGGATTAAATGGATTAATTGACCAACAGATAAAATTCAGGAGTACTCTGATTGGTATATGACGAAACAGGCTTGGTGGTTAAATAAAAAATATATGTATGAACAAATTAAAGATATATTTTAATTCCATGAAGCTGTTTAAAAACAGTATATTATTTTCAAGGACATAAAATATAAGAGAAAATACTGACGGATTTATTTCCATCAGTATTTTTCTCTATCAGTAATTTTTCTGTGTCAAAATCTGTTCAATTTCAACTAATACAGCATCCTCGTCATTACTCAAGATGACTTTATCAGCAAGTGCCAAAATTTCAGGGGCAGCATTGCTGACAGCATAAGCAGATCCAGCATATTCAAACATTTCTAAATCGTTCATTTGATCACCAAACACCGCAAGATTTTCGGGTAACCAGTTAAAATGTGCGAGTAAATGGGCTAAACCAGAGGCCTTAGAGATGCCATTAGGTACAATGTCAATACTTGTAAAACCAGTGGTTGTCGCGCGAACAAAATCAAGGCGGTCAGTAACCCACCGCTCACAATCACGTACGTGTTCTTCTGGAAAATTTGTCGTAATTTTAAGCAATTTATCATCGATTTCTGCCAAATCATGAAAAAGCTGACAGTTTGGATAGTAAAGCTTAGCGTGTGCTAGATAATCTTCAGAAACTCCCACAGGATAATATGCTCCTTTGAGTCCAGAAATCAGATAATTTTTTTGTGGACTAAAGGGCATTTCTTGGAGGGCATCAATCAATTCTTGCATTTGAGCAACGCTCAAAGCTTTAGCGAAAAGAACTTCCCCTTTATAAGCAACCACTCCGCCATTTTCAGCCACAAAAGCCATATGCTCCTTGTACTGAGCAAATACCTCAGTCAAACCAAGTAAAGAGCGTCCAGAAGAAGCGGCAAAAAGAAGACCCTTCTCTTGAATCCGTGGAATAAGTTCTGCGAGTTTTTTGTGATTATAAGAATGGTCGTTACGTAAAAAAGTTCCGTCCATATCGGTTGCAAAAAGTTTTAAATCTTTCATCTTAACTCCTAAAATTCATACTGACAGTGCATCGAACAATTAAAAATAAGTTCTGTCAGTAAAAATTACTGACAGAACTTCAATTTACCAATTAGTCAGCCCAAAGTGCTTTGACTTTTTCTTGTACTTCGGCATTTTCCAAGAAATCATCATAAGTTTCACCGATACGGTCAATGACCCCAGATTTACCAAGAACAACGATGTGATTAGCAATAGTATTGATAAACTCATGGTCATGTGAAGCAAAGAGAATAGAACCTTTGAAAGCTTTCAAGCCATCATTAAGGGCAGAAATAGACTCCAAGTCCAAGTGGTTAGTTGGATCATCAAGCACCAGCACATTAGCACGTTGAAGCATCATTTTAGAAAGCATCACGCGCACTTTTTCTCCTCCTGAAAGGACATTCACAGATTTCAGAGATTCTTCCCCTTTGAAGAGCATACGTCCGAGGAAACCACGAAGATAAGTATTGTCATCTTCTTCTTTAGTCAAGACAAATTGGCGAAGCCAATCAAGAATAGAGTCACTTGTGTCAAAGTCTTTCGTATTGTCTTTTGGCAAGTATGAGCGAGAAGTAGTTACGCCCCATTTGATATCGCCAGTCACAGTCCAGTTGTCTTCAACGTCACCCATCAAGGCACGAATGACAGTTGTTTGTTGGATATCATTTTGACCAATAAAGACCGTTTTATCACCAGGTGCTAAAATAAATGAAATATTTTCAACGATAACTTCACCGTCAATAGCAACAGAAAGGTTTTCTACACGCAAAAGATCGTTTCCGATTTCACGTTCTTGTTCAAAACCGACAAATGGATACTTACGTGATGAAGGAACAAATTCTTCAACCTCGATTTTATCCAGCATTTTTTTACGAGAGGTCGCTTGTTTTGATTTAGAAGCATTAGCTGAGAAACGTGCGATAAATTCTTTCAATTCGGCAATCTTTTCTTCAGCTTTACGGTTAGCATCACCTTGTAAGCGAAGGGCAAGCTCAGAAGATTGTTTCCAGAAATCATAGTTCCCTGGGTAAAGTTTGATTTTACCGTAGTCAAGGTCAGCCATATAAGTACACACATTGTTGAGGAAGTGACGGTCATGGGAAACAACGATAACGGTATTTTCAAAGTTAATCAAAAACTCTTCCAACCAAGCAATCGCTTGAATATCCAGTCCATTGGTCGGTTCGTCAAGAAGAAGAACATCTGGTTTACCAAAGAGGGCTTTAGCAAGGAGGACTTTAACGTGTTCTCCAGAAGTTAGATTGGCCATGAGGTCAGCATGTTGCTCAGTTTTAATCCCTAAGTTTTGTAAAAGACGTGCGGCGTCAGATTCGGCTTCGTAACCACCCATTTCACCAAACTCAGCTTCAAGTTCAGCAGCTTTCATGAAGTCGTCGTCTGTTGCGTCAGGATTCATATAAATGGCATTTTTTTCTTGATTGATGGCAAAAAGCTTTTCATTTCCCATCATAACCACATCAAGTGGCGTTTGGTCTTCATAGTCATAATGATTCTGACGAAGAACAGACATCCGTTCGTTCGGGCCCATTGAAATGTGGCCGGTTGTTGGTTGAATTTCACCGTCCAAGATTTTCAAGAAAGTTGATTTACCAGCGCCATTGGCGCCAATCAAGCCGTAACAGTTTCCTGGGGTAAACTTGATGTTGACTTCGTCAAAAAGCTTGCGGTCAGAGAATTGTAACGAAATATCAGATACTGTAAGCATGTTTTTTCCTTTTTTAATGATGAGAAAGATTCTCAATTATTTTTTTGGCTAAAGCGTTCCGACGCTTTTGTACTCAAAACGAGCATTCTGCTCTTATTTTAGCATAAAAATTAGACTTTATAAAGTCTATATTTTTGGAAAGAGCTTTATCAAAGTAATTCGGAAAAAAGAAATGTATTTAGTTTGAGTTTAGTGTGATTTTAGTAAGAATTAAGTGAGTAAATCTATAATATATTTATTCCAATAAAATTTTTCATAAAGTTTACTCCTAAACAAAAGCTGAGCGGCTGGTTACCGCTCAGTTTTTTTATATTTTCAATTAGATTTTAGCTAAAGCTTGCTCCAAATCCGCAATCAAATCTGTCACATCTTCAATACCAACAGAAAGACGAATTGTTGCTTTACTGATTCCAGCGGCAGTCAGTTCTTCGTCGTTGAGTTGTTGGTGCGTGGTCGAAGCAGGGTGGATTGCCAGCGATTTGGTGTCGCCGACATTAGCGAGTAGGGAGAAAATCTCCAGATTGTCAATGAAATCGCGCGCTTTTTGCTGATCTTTTTCTTTCAATTCAAAAGTGAAAATTGAGCCAGCGTCTTTAAAGTAATACTTGGCATAAAGCTTGTGATATTCATTGCTTTCTAGCAACGGATGATGAACCACACCAACTTTTGGATGTTCCGTCAAAAATTCCACGATTTTCTTCGTGTTGGCAATGTGGCGTTCTACACGAAGTGAGAGTGTTTCGAGTCCTTGCAAGAAGAGCCAAGAATGGAAAGGAGATAGAGAAGCTCCAGTGTCACGCAGTAAAATTGCTCGAATACGAGTTACAAAAGCAACCTCCCCTAAGTCTGCAAATTTGATGCCATTGTAGCTTTCGTCTGGTTTGGTAAACTCTGGAAATTTTCCATTTGCCCAATTAAAATTACCGCCGTCAACGATGACTCCACCAATGGAAGTGCCATGTCCACCGATAAATTTAGTTGCCGAATGTACCACAACATTAGCTCCATGTTCAAAAGGTTTGAAAGTCACAGGAGTGGTGAAAGTTGCGTCAACAATGACAGGGATACCGTGTCTCTCAGCAATTTCACTGACGGCGTCGTAATCAATCACGTTATTGCCAGGGTTTCCTAAAGTTTCGTAATAAATGGCTTTGGTCTTTTCATCAATCGCGTCCTCAAAGTTTTGTGGGTCATCTGGATTGACGAATTTGGTCGCGATGCCGTATTTTGACAAAGTGCCAGAAAAAAGATGATAAGTTCCGCCATAAAGCGTGCTAGCTGCAACGATATTATCGCCCACTGTTGTAATGTTTAAAATGGCATAAGTAATAGCAGCTGAGCCAGACGCTACACCGAGTGCTGCGGTTCCACCTTCAAGTGCCGCAATTCGTGCTTCAAAAACATCGTTCGTTGGATTTCCAAGTCTGGAATAAATAGCACCTGGATCTTGTAGGGCAAAACGAGCTTCTGCATGATCAGAGTTGTTGAAAACAAAAGAAGTGGTTTGGTAAAGAGGAACGGCACGCGCTCCTGTAACTGGGTCAGGGGTTTGGCCAGCGTGGACTTGTAAAGTGTCAAATTTATAATTGTGTTCAGTCATATTTTTCTCCTATTTTATATTGAAAGATTTACAGGGTAGGGTTTAAAAATAGTTGTGAATCACATTCGCAGATTATTCGTAAGCATTTCTCGGATCATAACACTCTCCTTTAGGATATAAAGCTTATTATAATTATAGTTTTTTCAGAAAATTCTGGTTATAATATTTTTTAATAAAGAGAATAGAACTTTTTTATAGAGCGGGTTTGAAAGTAAATAAAAAAACAGTTTTATTACTGTTTTTATTTTTTATTTTGTCTTTCAAAATAGCGCATAGCAGCGAGAATGGCTCTACGGAAAACTTGAGGATGCTTGCGTGCAACATTGACCATGAACTTGTCACTAAATGAATGAAGGTAACGTAAGCTTGGTTTAATTTCAGTAGCTGCCTTATAAAAAACTTCGGCTAAATCAGAAGCTTTAGCGCTACTTTTCATGAAACGCTCAAGACCAGACGATACCGAATCAACAAGAGGTTGATAAGGAGAATGTTCACTCAGATTAGCTTTGGAATTGTTTAGGGCAATTGCTCCCCAACTTGACTGTGTACCTCCAGGCTGGACGCAGACAGAGCGGATGCCAAACTGAGAAACTTCAAGATCGAGAACATCACTCCATTGTTGAATTGCAGCTTTCGTGGCATGGTAATAAGCTCCGAGAGGCATATAGCCGTCTCCACCAATTGAAGAGATATTAACAATACGCCCATAGTTTTGTGCACGCATGGTAGGTAAAATGAGCTGTGTCAGCTCCACTGCACCAAAAAAGTTAGTTTCAAATTGCTTGCGAATTTTGTCCATTGAAATTTCTTCAGCAGGACCATATTCTCCATATCCTGCATTGTTGATAAGGACGTCAATATGACCAGCTTGTGTTAAGATTTGTTGAACAAAATCTTGATTTGAAGCTGAGTCAGTCACATCAAGTTTTACAGCGATAATTTTATCTTCGTCTTGAGGGATTTTTTCTACACGACGCGCGCCAGCATAAACTTTCCATCCCCGTTTCGCAAAAAGGAGCGCAGCTTCTAACCCCATTCCATTTGAAGCGCCAGTGATGGCAACAATTTTTTCTGTCATGTTTTGATTTCCTTTCAAAAACTGAAATTTTTAATGAAATAAATGGTGTATTTTTAAAGTAATTATACCACTTCACTGAGATAAATAGTAATAGAATTACTAGTATATGTTATCCTTCTAAATAGAAACTTAAACCAAAAATCAATTTTGGAAGGCGGGCTTATAGATTTAATGAGAAAACAGTATTCTTTAGAATAAATTATTGGTCGTTTAATTGGAATTCATTTTAGAAATAACGTAAAATAGAATTAAGGAGGACGCTTACAATGATGGAAAATTACAAAAAAATTTTAGTGGCTATTGATGGTTCAGAACAAGCTGAGGAGGCCGTACATGAGGCAGTTGCGATTTGTAAATTGAGCAAAGCTCAATTGTTTGTTTTACACGCGACTGATAAAGTGAATTTATATGCAGCGGCAACTCCCATGCCTACTGTTCCAGCTCCGGCTTTACCCATTGCTCCAAATCTTTCTGCTGTTGATGAGAGCATTGAACAAGAAACTCAGGATATTATGAACAGAGCTACAGCTTTAATCGGCCCACAAGTCAATTTTGAAACAGTCAAAGTAGAGGGCTCACCACAAAAAGAGATTGTTGATTTCGCTAAAGATCATGAGATCGATCTGATTGTTATGGGATCCTCAGGTAAGGGTGCACTTGATCGAATGTTGCTCGGATCAACTGCTGTTTATGTGGTAAAACACGCGCCTTGCAATGTGATGATTATTAAATGAGAAGTTTAAATTAGTGAACTCAAGTGCTTTTAGTTCTTGTGTTAATATTTTGTTAGTAAATTCATGCTTTAGACTGCTTGTCTAAGGCTTTTTTGAATACAGACGGTAAGCGCTTCTTGATTAAATTAAAAAGGATAATACATGATTATCCTTTTTAAACAATTTTTTCAAAGCGTTCGATATAAATTAGGGCAAGTGTCATAATAATGGTCAAAATCAGTAAAAGAATATTTTCGGGTAACCAAGAGTTGAACAAATCATGAGCATAACCAAAGCCAATTGGACCAACGGCAGCAAGGAAATAACCTCCCGTTTGTACCATGCCTGATAATTTAGCCGTTTGCTGGGGAGATGAGGACTTCAACGAGAAAGTAGTCATCAGATAAGGAAAAAGTGCTCCAACGGTCAATCCCACAAAGGCGTTAATAAGTAACCAATAGAAAAAGTTTTCTGTTGGAAAGAGGAGTAAGATCAGTGCTAAAATTCCCAGAGTACTGATTCCGCCCATGAGCCATTGTCTTTGTTTGCTGTTAAGGCGAGTTAGAGAAATAGGCAGAAATAGAGCAAAGGGCATCCCGATTAAGGTGTAAACTCCAGCTAGTAAACCTGTCAACTCAGGAGAAACTCCAGCGTCTTGGGCCATTGTCGGAAACCAAGTGACACCAGTGTAAAATAAGAAAGATTGTAAACCGCCGAAAACTAGTAAGACCCAAGCCAATTTATTTTTCCATAAATTGACAGAAGTTGTGGTTTGATTTTTTTCTTTGAGCTGTAATTTATGATTGTTTTTATTGTTGGGTAACCAGAAAATGAGTGTGACAACTAATAAAGCGGTCAAAACTAAAATCAAGGTTCGCCAAGATGAAACCATAACGATAGGGACAGCAATGACTGAAAAAATTGCCATAGAAATTGTCATCGCAGTAGTATAAAATGTTGTGTAGCGACCAATTTGCCCGGGTTTATTAACCAATATTAGAGCTGGTAAGAGCACATTGAGCATGGCAATGGCTGCACCAATCAAAAAAGTACCCAAATAGAGCAAAGGAAGATTAAAAATTCTCACCGCTGAGCCAACAATCATCAAGAAAATAACAGCAGTAAATAGGCGTTCAATCCCTGTGTGCTGAGCGAGCTTGGGAGCTAGAGATGAAAAAATCGCAAACATCAAGAGTGGGATGGTTGTTAAGAGACCTAGTGAACTGACTGGGACATCAAGAGATTTAGCGATATCCGAGAGCACGGGAGTCAAGGTAGTAAATGGAACGCGCAGAATAACACCTAAAAAGGCAATTCCGCCGATCAGCGAAAGTGAAGATTTTGAATTTTGCATGGAGGGTAACTTTCTATTATTACATCGTTTTTTTATTATACCATAGTCACTTATAAAAATAACAAGAAGTCCACCGCTCTCAGTTATGAGAAGAAATAAAAAAATTGCAGTCCGAAGGACTGCAATTCCATATGTTTTAAACCTTATTTAACTTCTTTAAAGATGAAGTATATTTAATTTTAGCCGTTCTAGATAGTGATTTTACAAGGGTTTGAGAGATTTGTTTTTTATAAATTAGAGAGAGGTAGAGAAAAAGGTAGAGAGTCTTTATAGAAGTTTCAAAGATGAAATTTTATCAAGATAAATATTGACAGCTTCAACTTTCTTTTTTGGAGCAAGTTCTGCATAGATATCCATTGTAGTTGAGATAGATTTATGCCCCATTCTGACCTGTAATTCTTTCCAGTTTGCACCAGCATTAAGTAAAATTGATGCATGGGTGTGACGGAAAAGATGAAAACCGTAATTTGGGAGGTTGATACTTTCTAACCGTTTTTTCAGCGTAGCTCTTTCGTTTCTGTCGCACATATAGTTACCATAAATAGTTGGGAAAATTAAAGATGATTGAGGTAGCCTATGTTTTATAAAGTAGCTGTTCATTTCCTTATGAAAGGCCTTAAGTCGAAGTAAGCTGTTTAAAGGAACAGATACACGTCGGAAACCAGAGTCAGTTTTGGTGCTCAACTTACATGTAATGCCCCCTTTAATGTGAAGTTTTTTATTTCCGTTTTTCCATACAAGAGTCTTATTTACGGTTATCTCAGAGCTTTCAAGATCTAGGTCAGAGATAGTTAGAGCTAATAGTTCATTTATTCTTAAGCCAGAGCAGAGTAAAGTATCGCAAATAATTTTAAAGCGCCGATTGCCTCTAGTATTGGGTAATGATTCCAAAAAATTAAGCCACTTTGTTAAATCTTCATCATGTAGCACCATAACACGTTTACTATTTGATTTTGGTTTTGGAGGGATTTTTATTGACTGTACTGGATTTGTTTTTAACCCAAAATGAGTTGTTCCAAAATCAAAAATATCACTTAATTTGTGAATAATAGCACCAAAATCTTTTGTTTTTCCTTTGACAGAACGCTTTTTTCCTGTTTCTAAAGCCCCTTGAGCATTTATAGCTAGTTGATTAGCCCAAGCTTGAATCTCAGAAGATGAAATTTTATCAGGCTTGTATTTTCCGAATTGAGGGATAATATAAGTGTCTAAATATCCTCTTACTCGATTTAAGGTGTTTTCAGAACTAACCCAGTTTTTAAAACTATTAAACCAAAGTTCGGATAACTCTTCAAAATTTTTGACTTGAATCTTTTCTTTTTTTGTTGAGTCATTTTTTTCGAAGTTTAATTTGGCTTGTATCAGATTTCTATCAAGGGCTTTAAGGGTTCGAGCCGTAATTGTAGTCGTAACTTGTTTTCCTGTCTTGATATCTAAGCCAAGATAAGCTCCTTTTAAAGAGTAGGAAATCTCACCGTTAGTTTTAGTTTTCTTGATTACTTTTTTGTTGTTATGAGTAATTTTTTCTATTTTCATTATTGCCTGCTTTCGATTTTGGGTAATTACGAAATTGGCTAAAAAAAGGCTTTCTCTCTTCTTTGAGATAAGCCAATTTTACCATATTTTTGTAGGTTAGTGCGCTAAGAATTTTAATACATCATCTAGAAGGTAAAAAACCGAACGTGTGCCCTCGATAGGAGGTTCTAAACGTTTCAAACCGCTATTTTCCCATGCTCTAAGCGTGTTAGGAGAAATGTCTAGCTGTTTAAGTAGTTCTTTTTGAGTGAGTAATTCTGATGATACTCTTTTATTATTCTTTTCTTGAATAAGTGTAATGAGTAAGTTTAGGAGTCTTTCGATATTTTGAATTGAGAGATCAGTGTTTGGAATCTCAGTTTGTATCATGAGTTTTTCGCCTTTCTGTAAATTTTATGTTACGTTGGTTTTGAAATTTTTTTTAAGTCGTTTTGTCTAGTCGGCTTTTTCTGTCATCTTAGATTTTAAGAAATCAAAATCTTTTTCTGTTTTTGGATATATCCGAGGGAGGAGATGTTGAGCTAAAAGTTTTTCTGTAAATTCTTCTTGATTATCTGTTGAGAAGATTGCTTCTAAGTCAAAGTTAATCTCTTCTTTTTCATAAGCGCTAATGTTTCTTACTTTTGGAGAAAATAAACGTTTGGTTTGTGACAGCTGATAGTAAACACCGCCTTCATAACCTTTTCCTTGTTGTTTCTCTGATAGAATCGTGCAAAAGTTAATTCGTCTGATATATTGGTCTAAAGCTTCGTCTTTAAAAATATTAAAGAATTGTTCTGGAAGCTGTGTATTAGTAATCAATATTAGTCGTGGGACAACTTGCTTATTCGTGAATCGAGCGGACATTCGAGAAGTGTTAATCGGGTCTAAGAGTTTCAACCAGTCCGCTTTGCGTAGCGAATCGGGGCGGATATCGTCTAATAGGATAATATCTTCTCCATAATAGTCGTCAAAAGGATTAGAAGAAGAAGCGGAGTAGATACGACTTTTAAACTTATTTTCTTCCGCATATTCTCGTACTTTTTGAGCAATTGTTCTTGCAAGATAAGATTTTCCGAGGGAGCTTTTTCCTTGAAAGTACATGACCGTCAATTTATATTTTCCTGTGGTTAAATCTTTTAAATTCTTAAATGCTAACCTTTCAGCGTAAGAATCAAAGGCTTGTTTAAACTGTAGCTTGTGATTACTGTAGAGGAGAAATAAATCATCGTCTGCTAAGATATTTTCAAGGAATAGTTCACCTTTTAAAATTTGTTGATTAATTAAATCTAAGCTTTCATCTGTTCGCTTTCTTTTGACTGTGGCACTTTGTTTTTCAAATTTCTTAGCATTGCTTAAAATAAAGTTTGAATAATCAAATGTTCCAAAGGTTTCGACTTCAAGGGGCGGATATTGGTATTTATCGGGTTGTTGCGCATGAGTAAGATAAGCAAGTTGATTTTCTTCAAAATATCTATTTTTATCTTTAGGAAATTCAATATATTGTACCTTAATGCCCAATACTTTAGCAATCCTCGTAATTGTTCTTTTGTCAGAATATTTGCCGTAGAGATGAACGTGAGGAAAAACTAATTCATTCAAATCATTCTTGTCTAAGGAGTGAACGATAAGCGAAATACATTCTAATTTCACTTTATCAGATTCTAATGTTTTAAGTCTTCGATAAATTTCTTCAAAGATGAGTGCTTTATTAGCCTGCCAATCGTCAAAGAGTTCGAGTTTTTCATCTTCCCAATCCCAATATTCTGCTTTTAATTGTTGTTCAAAAACAAATTGTTTAATTCTTTTTTCTTCGATAAAATACACCTCATTTCTAAAAAGTGTCGATGTGACCGTCTAGAATCGTCTATGTGATTTCACATAGACAGTTTCATAGACAGTAAAAAAGTGAGAGTTTATCTATAATTTTGAAATTGATAAAGTGCTGTTAAGTGTTGGTGTGTTTGGGGTTACACCATTTTGTTGACAAGCCCTAAAATGGTGCGCACGTAGAAACTGTCTAGGTAAGCACATTTTTATCTTCTCTAGGGCATGACTTCCAGAGGCTGTTTGGTTCATTCGCCAGCGTTCCCCATGTGGTCTGCCCTACTCGTCTTGTGCTTCGCAGACGTCAGGCATCCCACATGGCTTGTCGCATTCACACATCCTGTGGCAGTCATTCGCCTTTAGATAAAGTGATTTTATCAGTTACGAGTTTAACTCCCCGCCAAGAACTCATTCCCATGTCCCAAAGTAAACGAACTTGTGGATTCGTACATTCAATGACCGCTTCTTTTTCTTCATCTTTGTAATCTTGAAGCTCATCTAGTCCACCATAAACCTCAATTGTGATAGTTTTTAATTGAGAAAGATCAACACCAGCTTGTTCTAATACGAGTGCCGTTCCAGCATCAAGCGCTTGTAAAATAGCTTTGTTTCCATCTTTAGAAAATCGAGCTTTAGAAAAATTCACCATAAATTTTTTCGGAATATCAAAGTTATTTTTATCAAGGTTAACTCCACCGAGTTTTACAGTATTGTCGTTGAGTGTTAATTTATTATTGTTCATTTAAATAGTCCTTTTTTCTTTTTATTATTTTCTTGATAAACTTTAAACTCTTGCGTTAGAGTATCAAGTCCTGTTTTTAGTGATTGATTCTCTTTTTTGAGTGAATCAAACTTTTTGTTTGCTTGTAATCGGTATTTGATAAAAGCTTGTGCTAAGTGATTGTGTTTGCCTTGGATATGTTCTAAGGTCAAAAGTTGTGCATTTCCCCAGACTTCAAAAATTGTTTGTTCTAAACCTTTGGAATCAATTAATTGTGCCATTTTTTGGAAACGTCTCACTTCTTTTGAATCGAAGTCAGGGACTTTTTGAGTCTGATTTCTTCCGATTTGAACTGTTTTTTCTTCAAATTCATATTCTGCCAAATGCTCAATTTGTTTTTTCCAACGCTTGAGAGTAGAAACAGACTTTCCGAGGTCATGAGCTAGGGTCTGAATATCCATATAAATGTTATCCTCTTATATTTAATTTTCAAAGGTCAGTGTGTTATAATCAAGTTATATAATTTTGTAAGTCGTCTTTTTGCCTGGTAGCGAGGACGATTTTTTTATTGGTGGGTCATTCATTTTTAACTCCTTATATGATATAATTTAGTTAAATAATCTAAAAAAGAACTTTTTTAGATTTAAAATCTAACTATAATTGTATTTTAGATTATTAATCTAAAAAAGTCAACTGTTAAATATAAATTTTAGAAAAGAATGAAATATGAACTTTTATGAGCGATTACAAGACCTAGCTAAAAAACAAGGGAAATCATTTAATGAAATTGAACAAGAACTTGGATTAGGTAAAAATACCCTCTATAGCTATAAAAAAAATCAGCCGACTGCCCAGCGTTTGAAGCAATTTTCGGAATATTTTAATGTTTCTATTGACTACCTCTTAGGAAGAGCAGGAGGTAATTATACTCAGTATTTTAATAGTGTTAAAGAAAACGTTCGAGCGAATCGATTAAAAAAAGGATTGACACAAAAGCAATTAGCCAAGCTTATTGGGACATCTGTACGAGATATAGAAGAAATTGAAGATGGGACAAGGTATTTAACTGATGATGCTTTGGTTGAATTAGCACTTGTCTTGGAAGTTCCGATTGAACAATTAATGGTTGATAATCCTGAGGTGTCAAAGACCGTACAGGCAGGTCTGATTTTAGAGAGAATAGATACAAATTTTAGATATGAAACAGCTGTTAATGATATTAATGTTATTGAACTACTCTATAAAAAAGTAAGATTTGAAAAAGAGAAAGATGAGTTATCTGATGAAGATATCGATTTCATTCTAGGAGGAAATACAGAACTTGATAGAGATAGAAAAATAGAACTTATTTCTTTTGAGAATTCTCAATTGATTATTAATGAGATTGAAAGATTAGAAGAAAAAGTAAAAGAAAAATTGAACTTATATGATGAGCTTTTTGGATATTACCAAAGAGGAGAATCCCATAAACAACCTTTGAAAGAACTTTACGATCATAAAAACCCATTTAAATTTTAATAAAAAGTACTGAACGCTTTAAAAATTCAGTACTTTTTATTTTTAATTGTGTTTTTATTAAGTGTCTTATTATATATCATAAGTTTAAATTTATATCTTAATATATCAAAGATATAATTTTTAATCTGAAAATTCACTTCTAAATGATAGGAAAGTATAATATACGAGTAAAAAAGACATTGAGTTTAAATTAATTAATGCGATTAGAAAGTTTGGAGAGAAATCTATTTTTGGCAATTGTTTGAAAATTGTTGTATATTTTTAATCTTAAGAGTATACTGATATCATTAAAGGTTTAAGATAGAGTTAAGGCGATAACTTTCAGGAAAATTTTAATTTTTCTGAAAGTAAAGTTGAAAAACCATACTAAATGATTAAACTTATATCTTTATTTATGCGTAAAATTTCTTGCAGTTTAAAGTTTGAAACCCTTACCTTCACTTGCATTAAAAGATTTTATCTTATATAATGTATTAATATAGTATTGAAAATTAAAAAAAATACCAAAATGGTTTAACTTAAGCAAGTTTTGATTTAGTTTTTCAGAAAATTAAGATTTTTCTTACAAAAGTTAATAAAAAGAGGGATTATATTTATGAATGATTTATTTTACCATCGTCTAAAGGAATTAGTTGAATCAAGTGGTAAATCTGCAAATCAAATAGAGAGGGAATTGGGTTACCCTAGAAATTCTTTGAATAATTATAAGTTGGGAGGAGAACCCTCTGGGACAAGGTTAATAGGACTATCAGAGTATTTTAATGTGTCCCCAAAATATCTGATGGGTATAATTGATGAGCCTAATGACAGTTCTGCAATTAATCTTTTTAAAACTCTAACTCAAGAAGAGAAAAAAGAAATGTTTATAATTTGTCAAAAATGGCTTTTTTTAGAATATCAAATAGAGTTATAACAATAATAAATTTAGGGAGTTTTTCTTATTACTATGATGAAAAAAGGAATTTTTGTAATTACTATAGTGATATCTATAGCATTGATAATTGGAGGTTTTTATAGTTATAATTCTAGGATAAATAATCTTTCAAAAACTAATAAAGGAAAAGAAGTTGTAAAAAATAGCAGTGAAAAAAATCATATAGACCTTACCTATAAAAAGTATTATAAAAATTTACCAAAATCAGTTCAAAATAAAATAGATGATATTTCATCCAAAAATAAAGAAGTTACTTTAACTTGTATTTGGCAATCTGATTCAGTTATTTCTGAACAATTTCAACAAAACTTACAAAAATATTATGGAAATAAGTTTTGGAACATCAAAAATATCACTTACAATGGCGAAACTAGTGAACAATTATTGGCTGAAAAAGTTGAAAACCAAGTATTAGCCACTAATCCTGATATTGTTTTATATGAAGCTCCACTTTTTAATGATAACCAAAACATTGAAGCAACAGCCTCACTGACTAGTAATGAGCAACTTATAACAAATTTGGCTAGTGCAGGAGCGGAGGTAATAGTTCAACCCTCTCCACCGATCTATGGTGGTGTTGTGTACCCCGTACAAGAAGAACAATTTAAACAATCTTTATCTACAAAGTATCCCTATATAGACTACTGGGCTAGTTACCCAGACAAAGATTCTGATGAAATGAAGGGGCTATTTGCTGATGATGGAGTTTATAGAACGCTAAATGATTCGGGGAATAAGATTTGGCTAGATTATATTACTAAATATTTTACAGCAAACTAATTAAGTTATAAATAACAATTATTAAATATTGGAGAAGAAATGCAGGAAACACAGGAACAGACGTTTGATTTAAGAGGGATTTTTAAAATTATTCGCAAAAGGTTAGGTTTAATATTATTTAGTGCTTTAATAGTCACAATATTAGGGAGCATCTACACATTTTTTATAGCCTCCCCAGTTTACACAGCCTCAACTCAACTTGTCGTTAAACTACCAAATTCGGATAATTCAGCAGCCTACGCTGGACAAGTGACCGGGAATATTCAAATGGCGAACACAATTAACCAAGTTATTGTTAGTCCAGTCATTTTAGATAAAGTTCAAAGTAATTTAAATCTATCTGATGACTCTTTCCAAAAACAAGTTACAGCAGCAAATCAAACAAATTCACAAGTTATTACGCTTACTGTTAAATATTCTAATCCGTACATTGCACAAAAGATTGCAGACGAGACTGCTAAAATTTTTAGTTCAGATGCAGCAAAACTATTGAATGTTACTAACGTTAATATTCTATCCAAAGCAAAAGCTCAAACAACACCAATTAGTCCTAAACCTAAATTGTATTTAGCGATATCTGTTATAGCCGGACTAGTTTTAGGTTTAGCCATTGCTTTATTGAAGGAATTGTTTGATAACAAAATTAATAAAGAAGAAGATATTGAAGCTCTGGGGCTCACGGTTCTTGGTGTAACAACCTATGCTCAAATGAGTGATTTTAATAAGAATACAAATAAAAATGGCACGCAATCGGGAACTAAGTCAAGTCCGCCTAGCGACCATGAAGTAAATAGATCATCAAAAAGGAATAAAAGATAGGAGTTCAGGATGGCTAAAAATAAAAGAAGCATAGACAATAATCGTTATATTATTACCAGTGTCAATCCTCAATCACCTATTTCCGAACAATATCGTACGATTCGTACGACCATTGATTTTAAAATGGCGGATCAAGGAATTAAAAGTTTTCTAGTAACATCTTCAGAAGCAGCTGCAGGTAAATCAACCGCGAGTGCTAATATAGCTGTTGCTTTTGCACAACAAGGTAAAAAAGTACTTTTAATTGATGGCGATCTTCGTAAACCGACTGTTAACATTACTTTTAAAGTACAAAATAGAGTAGGATTAACCAATATTTTAATGCATCAATCTTCGATTGAAGATGCCATACAAGGGACAAGACTTTCTGAAAATCTTACAATAATTACCTCTGGTCCAATTCCACCTAATCCATCGGAATTATTAGCATCTAGTGCAATGAAAGACTTGATTGACTCTGTGTCCGATTTCTTTGATGTTGTTTTGATTGATACTCCACCTCTCTCTGCAGTTACTGATGCTCAAATTTTGAGTAGTTATGTAGGAGGAGCAGTTATTGTTGTACGTGCCTATGAAACAAAAAAAGAGAGTTTAGCAAAAACAAAAAAAATGCTTGAACAAGTTAATGCAAATATTTTAGGGGTTGTTTTACATGGGGTAGACTCTTCTGAGTCACCATCGTATTACTACTACGGAGTAGAATAATTGGAATAAACTTGAATCAAATAAAAGAACGAAATTCGTAGGCTAGGAGAGAAAATGATTGATATTCATTGCCATATTTTACCGGGGATAGATGATGGGGCTAAAACTTCTGGAGATACTTTGACAATGCTGAAATCAGCAATTGATGAAGGGATAACAACCATCACTGCCACTCCTCATCATAATCCTCAATTTAATAATGAATCACCGCTTATTTTGAAGAAAGTTAAGGAAGTTCAAAATATCATTGACGAGCATCAATTACCAATTGAAGTTTTACCCGGACAAGAGGTGAGAATATATGGTGATTTATTAAAAGAATTTTCTGAAGGAAAGTTACTGACAGCAGCGGGCACTTCAAGTTATATATTGATTGAATTTCCATCAAATCATGTGCCAGCTTATGCTAAAGAACTTTTTTATAATATTCAATTGGAGGGACTTCAACCTATTTTGGTCCATCCTGAGCGTAATAGTGGAATCATTGAGAACCCTGATATATTATTTGATTTTATTGAACAAGGAGTACTAAGTCAGATAACAGCTTCAAGTGTTACTGGTCATTTTGGTAAAAAAATACAAAAGCTCTCATTTAAAATGATAGAAAACCATCTGACGCATTTTGTTGCATCAGATGCGCATAATGTGACGTCACGTGCATTTAAGATGAGGGAAGCATTTGAAATGATTGAAGATAGTTATGGTTCTGGTGTATCACGAATGTTTCAAAATAATGCAGAGTCAGTGATTTTAAACGAAAGTTTTTATCAAGAAAAACCAACAAAGATCAAAACAAAGAAATTTTTAGGATTATTTTAAAGGGATTAAATGGAGTAAATAATGGAAGTTTTTGAGGATGCCGCATCACCTGAATCGGAAGAGCATAAGTTAGTAGAATTAAAAAATTTTTCTTATAGAGAGCTAATTATAAAAAGAGCAATTGATATCCTAGGAGGATTAGCAGGTTCAGTTTTATTTCTTATTGCGGCTGCATTGCTTTATGTCCCTTACAAAATGAGCTCGGAAAAAGATCAAGGTCCAATGTTCTATAAACAAAAACGGTATGGAAAAAACGGGAAAATTTTTTATATTTTGAAATTTAGGACAATGATAGTTAATGCTGAGCATTATTTAGAACTACATCCAGAAGTTAAAGCCGCCTATCATGCCAATGGCAATAAACTAGAAAAGGATTCACGGGTAACGAAGATTGGGTCATTTATTAGGCAACACTCAATTGATGAATTACCACAATTTATCAATGTCCTTAAAGGGGATATGGCATTGGTTGGTCCAAGACCAATTCTGCTTTTTGAAGCGAAAGAATATGGGGAGCGCCTTCCTTATTTACTGATATGTAAACCTGGAATTACTGGTTATTGGACAACACATGGTCGAAGTAAAGTTCTTTTTCCTCAACGAGCAGATTTAGAGCTCTATTATCTCCAGTACCATAGTACGAAAAATGATATGAGGCTTTTGGTACTCACAATTGTACAAAGTATTAACGGATCGGACGCATATTAAAAAATGAAAATAGCATTAGTAGGTTCCAGCGGTGGCCATTTGACACACCTGTATTTGTTAAAAAAGTTTTGGGAAAACGAAGATAGATTTTGGGTCACATTTGATAAAACAGATGCAAAATCTATATTGAAAGAAGAAAGATTTTATCCTTGTTATTATCCCACAAATAGAAATGTAAAAAACACGATAAAAAATACTATTCTTGCATTTAAAATACTTAGAAAAGAAAAACCAGATTTGATTATTTCGAGTGGTGCTGCGGTGGCTGTTCCTTTTTTTTGGTTAGGTAAACTATTCGGTGCCAAGACAGTCTATATTGAAATATTTGACCGAATCGATAAACCAACCTTAACAGGAAAATTAGTTTATCCAGTTACTGATAAGTTTATAGTCCAATGGGAAGAGTTAAAAAAGGTTTACCCTAAAGCAATTAATTTAGGAGGAATTTTCTAATGATTTTTGTAACTGTTGGAACTCACGAACAACCATTTAATCGACTCATTCAAAAAATTGATGAGCTTGTACGCGATGGTGAAATCGAAGACGATGTATTCATGCAAATTGGGTACTCAACTTATGAACCTAAATATACAAAGTGGGAAAAAATAATCGGTTATGACGAGATGTCAGACTATCTAATGAAATCAGATGTTGTGATTACTCATGGAGGTCCGTCAACATATATGCAGGTTTTACAAAATGGGAAAATTCCAATAGTAGTTCCACGTCAACTAAAATTTAATGAGCACGTCAACGATCACCAACTTTGGGTAAGTAAGCAAGTTATGGACAAAGGTTATCCACTTATACTATGTGAAAATATCGAAAATTTATTATCAGATATTAAGAAGTCAAAAAAAGTAGTTAATATATTAGAAAATAGCCATAATAAAGAATTTATAGATAAACTTTATACAGAAATATATTCGATAATAAAGAAATAAGGTATGAGATTGAAAAATTTATTTTGGGAAATTAAAAATAATACTAAATTCAGCGCAATTATTATTGCTATATTTAGATTTGGAAATTTTGTTAATAAAAAGATCCACATTTCAATCATCCGCCAGTTTTTATTTATTACATATAAAATACTAGATTGGTTAATAATACGAATAATATGTAATTCTGAATTTCCTCCTTCCATTACAATAGGAAAGAGACTGCGAGTTTATCATCCCTTTGGTATAATTATTCAAGCAGATGCAAGTATTGGTAATGACTGTCAAATGAGACATCAAGTAACAATTGGATGGGCAAAGTAAAGTCGAGTAAAAAAGGAGAAGGAACTCCAAATTTAAAAAACAACGTAGATATAGGAGCAGGTGCAAAGATTATTGGTAATATAACTATTGGAGATACTGTAGTTGTTGGGGCAAACTCTTTAGTATGTAATAATGTTGAAGCGAATGACGTTGTTGGAGGAGTGCCAGCCAGATCTTTAAAAAAAGAGATAAAAAAATAATGAAAATACTTATTATTAACACTGTACCATTTATGAGAAATGGAATTTCTACTGTGATTATGAATTATTATGATGTTTTAAGAAAAAATAATATAATTGAATTTGTGATAAATAATGAAATTGAAGATGATTATAAAACGCACATAGAATCTACAGGAGGAAAAATTTATTGTTGGGGAAGCAGGAATAGGAAACCGATAAGTTATTCAAAAAAATTAAGACAACTACTTAAAATGAATGATTACGATATCGTATACATTCACGGAAATAGTTCTACATTATCAGTTGAGCTTTTTTCGGCAAGAAAATTAAAAGTAAAAAAAGTTGTTCATGCACATAATGTTGTAACAGAACATCCTTATATCGATAGAGTGCTGAAAAAATATTTCTTGAAACATTATGATTTGGGATTTGCTGCAAGTGAAGATGCCGGTAAATTTCTATTTAATCAAAATGATTTTATTGTAATTCCAAATGGGATTGACATGAAGCATTTTTATTTTGATGTATTAAAAAGGAAAGAAATTCGAGAAAAGTTAAAGATTACTGATGACACGAAGTTACTTCTACAGGTTGGTACATTTACAAAACAAAAGAATCATGATTTTAGTGTGAAACTTATGTCAAACATTCACGATAATAAAATCAAAATGATTTTTTTGGGCGAGGGGGAGTTACTAAATGAATTACGCTCTAAAATAAAAGAAAAGGGCTTAACAAATAATATAATATTTCAAACGCCATCAAATGATATTAATGGTTACTTTTCTGCAGCAGATGCAGTAATTCTCCCTTCTCTTTGGGAAGGCCTACCGTTAGTTGGATTAGAAGCGCAGGCATCAGCTGTTCCTCTTGCTATATCGGACACATTGGATAGAAGATTAAATATTTGTGATACAGTAGTTACTTTACCTCTTAAAATTGAACCATGGAAAAAATGGATAATTGAGGAAATCACTCTTAATAGTGAAAGAGATGTTAAAAAAAATCAAAGAGATATAGAATATGCTGGATACGACATAAATAAAAATGCTCATGATATGGAATTATATTTTAAAAAAATAAGTGGGTTATAATAAGGCACATTGAACAAATAATGAGGAAAATTATGGAAGAAAAAATTGACTTTGTAATAACCTGGGTGGATGGGAATGATCCAAAATGGTTAAAAGAGAAAAAAAAATATGAACTGGATAATGAAAGTGATGATAGGGATATTCGCTTTAGAGATATGGGGACGTTAAAGTATCTATTTAGAGGAATAGAGAAATTTTCACCTTGGGTAAATAAAATTTACTTTGTAACGTGGGGACATTTACCTGATTGGTTAGATACTGAAAATCCTAAACTAGAAATTATAAATCACAAAGATTTTATTCCTGAAAAATATTTACCGACATTTAACTCTAATACTATTGATTTAAATCTTTATCGTATAAAAAATTTGTCAAAAAATTTTGTTTACTTTAATGACGATATGTTTATTTTGAAGGAACTTAAACCAACTGATTTTTTTAAAAAAGGATTACCCTGTAATGAAGCAACATTAAGTGTCGCAACACCAGAAAAAAGACATCATAATTACACACCAATAATGAATATGGAAATAATTAATGAATATTTTTCACGGCAAGAGGTTATGAAGAAGCATCCGTTTCAGTGGTTTAACCTAAAATACGGAAAATATTTATTAGCTAATTTTTGTCTCTTACCTTGGAAAAGATTCTCAGGAATTCGATATGATCATTTACCATCCTCTCTCCAAAAAGGAACTTTTGAAGAACTTTGGAGAAAAGAACATGATATTTTTGATATGACATGTATGAATAAATTTAGAAGTCCTTATGACATTAATCAATGGCTTCTTCAAGATTGGCAAATCTGTACGGGAAATTTTGTGCCAAGAAGCATAAAAATTGGTGAGGGGAACATCGATGTAAATGATGATTTAAAGAGCAACGAAAAAATTTATAAAAGTATTTCTAAACCAAAATATAAAATGACAGCAATAAATGATATGATATTTAATGAAAATAATTTTGATGAAGTGAAGAAACACATTTTGCAAAATTTTGAGATATTGTTACCCTCCCCATCATCTTTTGAAAGGTAATTAGAGTTGATATGAAAAAAATAATTGTTTTTGTTGATTTACTTGGAGGAAATGGTGGAACTGAAAAAGTCATTAATGATGTTTTAAAATATTATAAAGATAGTTCAAAATTTGAAGTATCTATTGTGAATTTTGGATCAATTTCAACAAAAAAATGGGTAAACAAAGGAGTGAAACAAATTAATTTCTTTCCCTTCTCTTTTATTCGAAAAATAAAAGGGATTAGGAAATTTTTATTTCTTTTTGAATTACTATTTTTTTCAATAATTAAAACAGATATTGTTATTACTATTCATTTAGATACTTTAAAAATATTAGCAATAGCTAGAAAAATTAATTTGAAAAAATTTGAAATTTCATCTTGGATTCATTTTGGTTTAAAAACTTCCCAATTTTTTTCTGAAAAAAATTTTAAGGAATTAATAAAGTATTCGGATTCTTTTCTTTCTATTACGGATGAAAATACAGATTTTCTTTTAGAAAAGCATTATCCTAAAGAAAAAATAATAACTTTATATAATCCAGTTAAAAGACAAGAAAAAACCATCGCAATAAATAATCAAAAATTTATTTACATAGGAAGATTAACTTTTGGAAGTACAACTCAAAAAAATAATAAAGAAATGCTTGACGCTTTCTCAATAATAAAAGATTTGAATTGGAGTTTAGATATTTATGGGGATGGAGAGGATAGGATAAAAGAACAAGAATACGTAAAAGAACTTAAAATTGATAAAAAAATAAAATTTATTGGTTGGAAAGACTCCCCTTTTGAAGAAATAGAACAAGCAGCTGCTATTATTTCTACTTCTACACATGAAGGTTTTGGACTATCAATGATTGAAGCATTATCATATGGTGTACCTGTAATTAGTAGTAATATAGAAGGTCCAAAAGTTTTTTTATCACCACAAAATAGTTTGTGTTATCAACTAGGAAATGTAGACGAACTCGCTTTAATATTGAAAAATTTTATTCAAAAAAAAATTAGCTTTCAATCAAGTAATATAAAGAATTCCATAGAACCATTTTATGAAAAAAACTATTTTTACAAATTCAATCAGTTTTTAGATGGAGAAATTAATGATAAATCGAAATAAAGAAAAATCTTTAAATTTTATTCTGGGAATAATTTTTGGAGTATTGCTATATTTTCAAATTTTAGTACAGAATTTGGCAAACTTAAATTTGATTGGAGCATTCGAAAATAATCAGAAGTACATTTACTTTGTAATTTTTATTATTTCTCTAATTTTTAATATGAATCACCTAAAAGATCTCATCTTTTTTGTTCCTTTTGCTATCTTTGGAATTATTAGTTATAAAATTTTAAGGGATACTTCTGTTATTGGTCTTTTTTTAGTTTCATTTTCTTTAAGAAGGATTGAAGTTTATAATATTATAAATATTTTTTACTATGTTTACTGGTCTTATTTTCTCACGATGATGTTTCTTTTATTAATAAGAGTGACAACAAATTTATATCAAACTACTGCATTTGGAGAAGGACAAGGGTGGACTTTTGGTTTTCCAAATCATAATGCAGTTGGTCGAGTTCTGATGATTGGTTGTTTTCTTAATTTAGTTCTTAAATTGATAGAAAATAAGAGATATTCTAGGTTACAAAATAGTTTATGGTGGATAATTCAAATTATTTTTTATTTTATGATGCTTCTTAGTGCTTCAAGTGGTGCCATATTTGGAATGATTATTTCTTTATTCTGTTATTTTTTTATTTCTCAGTTTAAAGGAATTAAAAAAGCCAGAAAAGTAATTTTCCTGGGATGGGTTTCAGTTGTTTCTTTTATTGGAAGTGTAATTTTTACAATATTATCCTTAACGGAAAGAGTGTATATCGCTGATACATTTTGGTATAATTTAAATAGAATTATGACTGGACGCATTGCATTAGGAGAATTAAACTATAAAATTTTTGGAATGAGTATTATGGGAAATCCTGCTTATATCCCTAGTACAGAAGGAGTACCAAATTATTCTTTAGGATTTACCTATAACTTTATAGATAATAGTTATTTAGTTGTGATGATAAGGTATGGTATTGTTTTTTTAATTATTTTGTTGATTTTTTATTTATTATTAATTCGAAAAATTGTTAAAAAACAACTTATTGTATTATTTATTCCAATAATTGCACTTTCAATTTATGGTATCGTCGAAAATATGATTTATGCTTATGCGACAAATTTCGTACTTTTGTGGTTAGGACTATGGTTAAAACCACATATAACTGAAGAAAATAAGGAAATTGAAGAATGAATGAAGGAGTAAAAGTTTCTGTTATAGTACCTGTATTCAACGTTGAAAAATACGTGAGAGAATGTCTCATTTCTATTCAAAACCAAACTCTAAAAGAGATTGAGATTATTTTAATAAATGATGGATCAACAGATGATAGTATTCAGAATATTTCGGATTTAATTGATCGGGATAAAAGAATTATCTTAATTAACCAGAAAAATGGGGGCCTTTCTTCAGCACGTAATACGGGATTGGAGTATGCTAAGGGAGAGTATATTAGTTTTGTTGATTCGGATGATTATTTAAATGATAAATTCTTGGAATGTTTATATATAGAAGCTAAACGAGAAAATCTTGATATTGTTCGTGGGAGTTTTCAGCGACCTAAAGATTCTGATAATAAGTTGGCATGGGAAGATGTAGATGTAAATAAACTAAAACCAGATTTAGTAATTACAGGAGGAGAATTATTAAAACTACTATCTATTTATAATTTAAAAATGATGGTTTGGTTATCACTATATAAACGAGATTTCTTAGATTCTAATCACCTAAGATTTGAAGAAGGGATTATTCTAGAGGATGTAGAATTTATGCCTCGTGCATTATTATTAGCAAGAAGAGTTAGGGCTATAAAAAGAAAAAACTATTTTTATAGAGTAAGAGAAGATAGTATTTTAGGGAATATTCAAAATTCTAAAAAACACCTAGATGCTATTGGACAATTTTTAAAAAAAGATTTATTAATTAAAAATGTGAATAATCAAGAAAGCATAAACTATTTGTGTAGAGCGTTATTATATTCCTATTTTTCTTACGCACGGGAAGTTAGTATTACTCCAGATTTTGAACTTTTAAATCAAGCAACAAAATCATTGAGTATAAGGGGGGTTATTCCTTTGAAATCTTATATCAAATTAAAAATTCAAATATTTTTGATAAAAAGAATTGGGATAAAACAATATAACTCATTAAAAATGAAACTATTTTAGTTTTAAAATTGAATATAAAACATTGGCTTTTTTACGTACTTAATAATAGTATTAATACTAGCTAAATGGGAGAATTTCTTAGTGCAGAGAGAATAAATATTATGAAATTAGTAAAGAATTTTTTATTAAATGGACTATATCAATTGTTACTTGTTATATTACCTTTGGTTACAGCTCCATACGTATCAAGGGTTCTTGGGGCTCATGGAGTAGGAATTTATGCATTCACAGGGGCAAATGTCCAATACTTTGTGTTACTGGCTGTTTTAGGAACATCAACTTATGGAAATAGAGAAATTGCTTATCATCAAAATGATAAGCAAAAAAGAAGTGATATTTTCTGGGGAATTAACTTTTTGAGTTGGATTACTGCAGCAATTTCACTATTTGCTTTTGGTATTTTTATTATAGTGAGTCGTAAATACCAAGATATTTATGCTTGGCAAAGTTTATTGATTTTAACAAGTCTTTTTGATATTTCTTGGTACTTTATGGGGCGAGAAAATTTTAAAGTTACTGTTACTAGAAATTTTATATTTAAAATTTTAACTGTTATTTCTATTTTTATTTTTGTAAAGAATAGTAATGATTTACCAATATATATTGCAATTATGTGCATTGGTGGATTATTGGGAAGTATTTCATTGTGGCCATATTTAAAACATGAAGTTTTTAAACCAAAATTAAAGAATCTAAATCTTAAAAAGCATTTGCATTATACAATTATCCTGTTCATTCCAACTATTGCCGTCCAGATTTATTGGGTGGCAAATAAATCTATGATTGGACTTATGGATTCTGTTGTCCATGCAGGATTTTTCCAGCAATCTGATTCGATGATTAAAATGGCTTTGTCTATTATTGGAACAATTGGAGTTGTTATGTTACCTCATGTTGCAAGTATGCACTCAGAAGGGAATATAAATGGAATTAGAAATTCTATTGTAAAAACGTTTAACATCGCAACAGGGATTTCATTTGGTATATTTTTTGGAATTTTAGGGATTTCTTTGAAATTTGCACCATTTTTTTTTGGGAAATCTTTTGAGATGGTTGGATTAATCATGATGATTGAAGCTCCGATTATCATATTCATTCCAATGAGTAATGTTTTTGGAACTCAGTATCTTTTGCCTTTAAATAGGATGAAACCATATACTTTTTCAGTGACTTTTGGTGCTATTTTAAATATCGTTGTTAATCTAGCATTTATACCGTTATTTGGAGTGATCGGAGCAACGGCAGCAACTGTGATATCTGAATTTGCAGTTACAGCTTACCAATATTTTTCAATCAGAAAAGAGTTTTCATTCAGTGATTTATTTGGTGGACTTTGGAAATATTTTATCTCAGGTCTATTGATGTTTGTCGTCGTTTTTTGGATGAATCAATCATTTAAAATGACAATGATTCAGCTGATACTCCAAATTGTCGTAGGAATTCTCATCTATATCCTATCTAACATCTTATTAAAAACACAGCTATGGCTTATGGCATCAGATCTTTTAGGAAAAATGCAGAATCGGGTGTCAGGAAATCATATCCGCATAGATCAAGACCAAGAAATTCTCGAACACCCATTAGATACGATTGAAGCTTCGATTGATCAATTTGACATTCTTTTTCAAGAAGTCGATGAAAAAGAAAGATTATCTCATGCGAACTTTTTGACAACTCTTAATAATTTTGAGAACACACTAAAAAATGTAACATTTAATGATGATTTAAACAAAAATGATATAATAAGACTATCAGATTTCATCGCTGAGCTTAGTATAATGATGAGCAAAAAAAGAGAGTATCTTAAAGTTCAAGACCAAGAGCAATTATATCAATTCGCTCAAGGTTTAAATATCCTTGTATCAAAAATGGAGAAAATTGCACAAGAAGAGCACTCGCCAAAAGAGCTAAAAGAATGGTTCAAAAATGAATTAGGCGAATAGCTTTGTCAAGTAAAAAGCGAGGAACAGCAAGAAAGACACAATCATGGAACGGAAAAACAAAAAGAAAAAAAGTAAATTTTGGATCATTCCAGTAGTCATCTTACTCATCATTCTGGGGATTGGAGGCTATTTTCTCAAAGATTCACTAACCTCAAAACCAACAAAAACAACGCAGTCGTCAAGTGCGGCTGACCAGCCGAAAAAAACGTCAAAAAAAGACGGTTATGTAGAGCAAAAAGGTGAAGAAGCTGCTGTGGGTAGTATAGTACTTGTAGATGATGCTGGTGTACCAGAGTGGGTTAAAGTTCCCTCAAAGGTAAATCTAGATAAATTTACTGATTTATCTACGAATAATATCACTATTTATCGAATTAACAATCCGGAAGTCTTAAAAACAGTTACCAATCGTACGGATCAACGAATGAAAATGTCAGAAGTTATAGCTAAGTATCCTAATGCTTTGATTATGAATGCTTCCGCATTTAATATGCAGACAGGACAAGTAGCTGGATTTCAAATTAATAATGGAAAGTTGATTCAAGACTGGAGTCCAGGTACAACGACTCAATATGCTTTTGTTATTAACAAAGATGGTTCGTGCAAAATTTATGATTCAAGTACACCTGCTTCAACTATTATTAAAAACGGAGGGCAACAAGCCTATGATTTTGGTACTGCGATTATCCGTGATGGTAAAATTCAACCAAGTGATGGCTCAGTAGATTGGAAGATCCATATTTTTATTGCGAATGATAAAGATAATAATCTCTATGCTATCTTGAGTGATACAAATGCAGGTTATGATAATATAATGAAATCAGTATCAAATTTGAAGCTCCAAAATATGTTATTACTTGATAGTGGTGGCTCAAGTCAATTATCTGTCAACGGTAAAACGATTGTTGCTAGTCAAGATGATCGATCCGTACCGGATTATGTTGTGATGAAATAAAAATAAAAGAACCTCTTGGTTCTTTTATTTTAGAGATTTTTCAAAAAGGGTTTTGACCGAGTCTAATTCTGTTTGAGAAACTACCTTAGCTCCATTTTCATCTGTTGTATGTAGATTGAGTTTGCTGGTATTCTTTAGGGCCCTATTGTAGCTCATAACGATTGTTTTAGCTTCATCGAAACTTATATTGGTTTGAACAGTGTTTGAAAAAGCATAGAGAATTTCTCGATAGTAATTGAAACTTTCAAGTTTTTTCATATGAGCAATTTTTTGAATATTACCGTAGAGTTCCATTGAGACATTTTGAATCCGAGTGATTGAAGCATCCAAATCAGTATCATCAATTTGTGTCATATAGGCTTGGACTTGATCAGCAGTTTGTAAATTAACAGTTCCTTGTTTAAATTCATAACCTTCAGCATTGAATGCCTTTGGATTTTGCATGGTGATTCCACCAGTGGCCTGTACAAGTGATCCCATTTTATTAACATCAATCTGAATTACTTTGTTAATGGACACATTCAATAGGTCTTTAACCATCTGGAAAATTCCATCATCTCCATTCGTATTGTAAACTTCAGTGATTGTTTTTTGATTAGGCATTGTCGCAAAAACTGGGAAGTTCATGAAAGTAGTTTGATTTGTCTTTACATTCGTTGAAGCTAAAACAGTAGCATAAGCTGTATTTTTAGAATTATTTTTACCAGTTTCAATGATAAGTGTGGTGAATGTTTTAGACTTTTTTAAGTCGATACTTGTTGTTTTAGGGAAATTTTTATATGTTGTTGAAAAGGTTGATTCAACATTTCTATAAGCTGCGTAGGCTATAGAAGCAACAGCGATAATTACTAATACAAAAATAATTGAAATAACTTTTAGTACTGTGTGTTTTTTCTTACGATAATGACGCCTCTTTTTTTGATTCATGGTATCTCCATATACATATTATATAACTTAAATTATACCATATTTAATAACAAATTTAAATGTAAGAATAGTGACGTTAAGTCAAGTTTTTAGAGTAACAAACGTAGAATTTTAATCTATTTATTTTAAGCACTTACCTTTTCAAATTGATTAGGTGTAAGATACCCTAAACTTTGATGGATTCGTTTTGAATTATAAAAGGCTTCGATGTACCAGAAAATACTCTGATAGGCTTCTTCAAAGTTCTTATATTTAAATTGATACACCCACTCTCTTTTTAAATGTCCATGCCAAGATTCAAGACTGGCATTATGATAAGGGTATCCTCCTCCAACAATTTTGGCAAGTTCGTCATCAGAAATAGCCTCAAAAATTTAATCGATTTTCCATAATAATCTCCTTTTCTTAATATCACTATTTTAATACTATTCGTTCCATCTTTCATTAGCATACGTTACACATCAATGTTGTCTTAATATTATTCTATTTTTATAATTAATCGAGCCTACCTATCTATACTATAAGGTAAGAGTAAATCACTATTTTGATAGATATATATTCTGATAAGGGTTCATTCTTGAAGGGGATGCTTGTTGTAACTAATTTTTTATTCTCATGTCTAAAATTTTTCACAACACTATTTTCTTCATTAAAAAAGGCACAATAGTGGAAAAATAGGAGAAATGGAGCGAGTGGTTAAAATCAGCTCATAACGTAACAGTTATGGCTATTTTGTATCTAGTTTTGAATTTTTTGAAAAAAGTTAAGAGAAGGTAAAATGAAGAAAAAATCCACTTCCTTATGTGGAGGTGGATTTGATTACCCAAATATAAATTTCTCAAAGGTAGAGAAAAAGGTAGAGATTCAATTGATTTTTATTGAAATGTAATGAAAGTCAAGTTTTTTCAAACACCTCTAAATCAATGTTTTACAAGTCTATTGACTCGTAACGAACCCTTATTTAACTTCTTTAAAAATTACGTGTTTGCGCAATTTTGGAGAGTATTTTTTAAGTTCAAGTTTGTCAGGTGTGTTACGTTTGTTCTTTTGTGTAAGGTAAAGACGTTCGCCTGATTCTTTATGTTCGAGAATAACGTGTGTACGTACTCCAGCTGCCATAGTATGTTACTTCCTTTCTAAAATTACTTTGTTTCGCGGACTTTGCGGCCTTTGTAGTAGCCTTTAAGTGAAACGCGGTGTGAGTGACGGTAGTCACCAGTAGTTTCGTCAAAAGTAACAGTTGGAGCTGTCAATTTGTAGTGTGTACGACGACGGTTTTTCTTTGCTGATGATGTGTGACGTGCAGGTACTGCCATTGTTTATTTCCTCCGTAGAATTTTATTGATTTCTGCAAGTGTGCAAAAACATACTTTATTAGTATAACATAATTTTTGAGAAATGCAAGTTTTGTAAAGTATTTTTACTTGACAATTTTAGAGTGAATTTTTTAGTAAACACTCAAACAGATGATTTTCATTGACTTCTGACAAAAATGTTTGACAGCTAATATAGTGGTAGATTTTAAAAATTTTTGATAGAATGAGGACAACTCATGGAGAAACTCACAAATTAAATAGCTCAGCTCCTTTTGGATCAAAGTGCGGAGAGAGGTTGTTTTTTGGTTTTGAACAAATACAGTGTTCAAGGAAAAATAACTTCAAACTAAACAGGGCAATGTTTCATTATCATTTTTTTGGAGGAAAATTCATGAAAAACTGGCAAAAATTGATTTTGGTCTTTGCGATTGCTGCAGTGGCTCTTTTGTGCAACTTTGTTTTAGGGGCACCGCTGATTGCACGCTTAATCGTAACAATAGCGGGTGGGGTCTTGGCCTTATCCATGCTTATTGAAATGATTAAAACCTTACGTTCGGGCTCTTATGGGGTTGATTTGTTAGCGATAACGGCGATTATTGCTACTTTATTAGTTGGAGAATACTGGGCTTCACTCATCATTATTTTAATGCTTGTTGGTGGTGAAAGTTTGGAAGATTATGCTGCTGGACGGGCCAATCGAGCTTTAGCAACGCTTCTCGAAAAATCACCAAGTATTGCTCATGTTCAGAAACTGGAGGGTGTTTTTGATGTACCTTTGGAACAAATCGAAATAGGAAGTCAATTACTTATTAAACCTCTCGAAGTCATTCCGATTGATGGGAAATTAAGGTCGAAAGCCGCAGTTCTTAATGAATCTTCGGTCACAGGGGAGACGAAGCCTAATGAATTAGTTGAAGGTGATGAGGTTCTTTCGGGGGCAATTAATGGGAATTCAAGTATTTTGATTGAAACAACTGTGGTTGCTGCCGATTCTCAATTTCAAAAAATTGTTCAATTGGTTAAAACCGCTGAAGAAACGCCCGCTAACTTTGTGCGTTTAGCGGATCGTTATGCTGTACCTTTTACGATTATTGCATATGTGATAGCGGCAATCGCGTATTTTATATCGGGAGATCCGGTAAGGGTTGCTGAGGTCTTGGTGGTCGCTAGTCCTTGTCCATTGATATTGGCAGCACCAATTGCTTTTGTATCAGGAATGAGTCGCTCTAGCCAAAATGGTGCTTTGATTAAAAACGGGACGATTATTGAGAAATTGGCAAAAGCTCGGGAAATTTTTCTGGATAAAACAGGGACGATTACTGAAGGAGAAATTAAGGTTGACAGCATAGGGCCAGTAGAATCAATATCTGAGCGTGAGCTTTTACAGATTGTTTACAGTGTTGAAAAATCAAGTGGTCACATTTTAGCTAAAGCAGTAGTTGAATACGCAGAGGGTTTAGGGGTTCAGCCGTTAGCATTAACAGCACTGACGGAGGTTGCAGGGCTAGGTGTTATCGGTGAACTTGGCGGAAAGGAAATCAAGATAGGACGTGGCTCTTTTGCTTTTGCTCCCGAGAATTTAACTTATGAAACGGCATTTTATGTCAGTCGTGCTGGTCAATATATTGGTGCGGTGACCTTTTCAGATACGCTTCGTCCAGAAGCCAGCGAAACCATCGAGGAGTTGCGTAAGCTTGGTTTGGAAAGAATCACGATGCTGACGGGGGACAATCAGCGCGTTGCTCAAAAAATTGCAAAACAGGTGAATATTGATAATGTCCACGCTAGTTTACTGCCAGATGAAAAACTTGAGTTTATCAAAAATTCGGCCTACAAGCCAGTCATTATGGTGGGTGATGGCATCAATGATGCGCCAGCGCTAGCGACAGCAGATGTTGGTATTTCTATCGGTGTTGGTTCAGGGACAGTCGCCAGTGAAGCGGCAGATATTGTCCTTTTACAAAATGACTTGCGCAAAGTCTCAAAATCAATTGAAATTAGTCGAGATACGATGAAAATTGCAAAACAGGCGGTGATGATTGGGATTGTGATTTGTATAATTTTGATGTTTATTGCGGCAACTGGGCTGATTCCAGCGGTTATTGGTGCAATTTTTCAAGAAGTCATTGATGTGGTTTCAATTCTTTACGCACTGCGTGCTTTGCGGGGGTAAAATAAAATGAACTTACTTTTTTGTAAGTTCATTTTTCTGACCAAAATACTGACGAAAATTTTCGTCAGCATTTTCTCTCGTTTTCGTCAGTAAATTAGACGTTATTTTTCAATAATTGAATTAAATTTTCTAATTCATCAAGGCTGTCAAAGTTTATAGATAGGCTTCCTTGGTGGTTTTTATTTTTTTTGATTTTTACTTTATTGCCTAGCTTTTTCATTAGCTCTTTTTCGATTTCGTCAGCAAAAATGTCCGTTTTTGTAGTTTTAAGATTTGCGTCAGCATTTTTTCCTTTGCTATAAATCAAAGTTTCTAAGGCGCGCACGTTGAGCTGCTCGGCGATTGCTTTATGAGCCAATTCAAGTTGCCTTTTCGGATTCTTCTCAGCCAATAAAGTTCGCCCATGAGCCGTGGAGAGCTCACCTGCTTCTACTCGGCTCAAAATAGCTTCAGGCAAGCCAAGTAAGCGAATCAAATTGGAAACGTAAGAACGAGATTTTCCGAGTGCTTTGGCAATTTGATCGTGTGTCATGTTCAATTTTTCAACGAGTTGAACCAAACTGCGCGCTTCTTCAATGGGATTAAGGTTTTCTCGTTGTAAATTTTCCAAAATAGATAAGGTCATCATTTCCTCATCAGAATAGTCGCGAACAATCGCAGGAATTGTTGTTTTTCCAGCTAGTTTTGAAGCTTGGAAGCGTCGCTCGCCAGCCAGCAACTCGTAGCCAATCAGTTCAGATTTGCGGACAATAACGGGCTGCAAAACACCATTTTTACGAATAGATTGAGCGAGTTCTTCCAATTTATCCGTATCAAAAATCAGGCGCGGCTGATAAGGGTTTTTGACAATTGAATTTATTTTAAGCTGCTCGATTTTTTCCGCCATTTTTACTGATCCTTTTGTTCAATGCTTTAAGTGTTTATTTTTTACTGACGGAATCGTCAGAAATAGCTTTTTGCTCATCAATCCATTGTTTTCTTGAGTGGAGAGCTCGTTCATATTTACCCATGTCGTCAGGCCGAAAATAATCCGCCTTCTTGAGTTTGTCAGGTAAATACTGCTGATTGACCCAGTGGTTGGGAAAGTTGTGAGCATACTGATAGTCTACCGAACGTCCCAAATCTTTAGCACCAGCATAATGCCCATCTTGCAAATGAGCTGGAACAGGGAGATTGCCATATTTACCTAGATCGGCCAGGGCCTCATCCATTGCCAGATAAGCAGCGTTTGATTTTGGTGACAAAGCTAAATCCACAATGATATTAGCAATGGGAATCCGCGCTTCAGGAAAACCAAGTTTTTCGGCAGCCTGTAAAGCTAAAACAGTATGCATAGCGGCGTCAGGGTTAGCCAAACCAATATCTTCATAAGCCATAACAGTCAAGCGTCTAGATAAGCTTTGCAAGTCACCTCCTTCAATCAAACGGGCTGCATAGTGTAAACTTGCATTAACATCGGAGCCGCGAATAGACTTTTGCAGAGCAGACAAAATATCATAATGAGCATCACCATCTTTGTCAAAAGTTGCTGCTTTACGCTGCAAAGAATTTTCCATATCATCCAAAGTAATGTGGTGTTCCTTTGAAGATAAAACAGCTAATTCAAGCGCATTAAAAGTCGAGCGTAAATCACCATTGGTCGAATGGACTAAGAAGTAAAGAGCGTCTTCATCCAATTCAACCTTAAACTCAAATCCTCGTTCCTTATCTTGTAAACTAAGGTTTACAGCGTGTGCTAAGTCCTCTACTTCCAAAGGCTTCAACTCAAAGATTTGAACACGCGATCTAATCGCAGGAACCACCGAAAAATAAGGATTTTCTGTGGTTGCTCCAATCAAAATAATTTGACCATTTTCTAAAAGAGGCAAAAGAAAATCTTGCTTAGGTTTATCTAATCGATGAATTTCATCAAGTAATAGCACCAATTGTCCAGAAAATTCTGCTTCAGCTGCAATTTCTTGTAGGCGTTTTTTGCTATCGGTTGTAGCATTGAAAGTACGAAAAGCTGCATTCATCGTCCCAGCAATAGCGGAAGCAATTGATGTCTTACCAATACCAGGCGGCCCATAGAGAATCATGCTCGAAAGGAGTTGTGTTTCTACCATTCGCCGAATAATTTTTCCTTGACCAACCAGATGTTTTTGCCCAATAATTTCATCTATATTTCTTGGTCTCATACGTCGGGCGAGATTTTGTACCATATATTCTCCTTTCTAAGGTTTACAATAACTGTAAACCTTATTTACACTAAAGTTTTATCAAGGTAGAAAGCTAATGTATAGTCATCAACATAATGCCCATTGATGAAAAATTCACTCCGCAAGTGTCCCTCTACCATAAATCCTAATTTTTTATAAAGCTTCAAAGCTTCAGGATTAGAACCCATTGCTTGGATTGTAATTTTTTTATAGCCCTCGTGGCGAGCAAATTTAAGAAAATGCTGGATAAGTGCTGTTGCAACACCTTTCCCACGGGCAGCCTCGACAGTCATAACGCCAAAAGTTACCACGTGTTGTCCAAAATCGGACTTGTGGCGAGGCCCATAATCAAGTACGCCAAGTATCTCTCCATCTTCTTCAGCTAAAAAGTAACCCATCCCTTTAGTGATTTTTTCAACGATTTTCTCAGCAGAGGAGTTCATCACATGAGGAGTAGAAACTAAAGTCCAGTTTTCATTTTCGAGTTGAGCGACAAGTGCAAAATCACGGGGTTCAATTTTCCTAATAAGCATTAAAATTCTCCAAATTCTAAGTAATCAGCGTCCAAAAAAGAAAAAAGTCAAAAAACTCTCTCAAAAAATCGAAAAAAGAAGACTTTGAGGGAAAATTTCTCAAATCCAGACCGCTTTCTCTAACATTTTTTTGTTATAATTATTTTAACATAATATAGATGAGGTTTGAACATGGCTAAATTTGGATTTTTAGATATTTTAGAAGAAGAGCTGGAAAAAGGCTTTTCTTATGACTTTGAGATGAACTGGGACAAGCGTAACTTTGCGGTAGAGGTCAGCTTTTTGCTAGAAGTTGAGAATACAGCAGGCGTTGATGTTGTGGATGCTGACGGGGTTGAGTCCGCTGAAAACATCATGTATGAGGACGCGGTGATCTTCTACAACCCAGCCAAATCACGTTTTGATGAGGCTGACTATCTGGCGGCTATTCCTTATTCAGAAAAAGGACTTTCTCGTGAATTTTTGGCTTATTTCACGCAATTTTTGCAAGAAACAGCCGACCAAGGCTTGGATGATTTAATGGACTTTTTAGCTGATGAAGCTGCCGAAGAATTTTCAGTCAATTGGGATAAAGAAGCTTTTGAAAGTGGTATTACTGATTTATCTGAAACAGAATTTTATAAGTACCCAAGATATTAAGAAATTTAGAAAGAATTAATAAGTAAACAATGAGTATTTTAAATGTAAAAAATCTATCCCACGGTTTTGGTGACCGCGCAATTTTTGAAGATGTAAGTTTCCGTTTGCTCAAAGGCGAGCACATCGGCTTTGTTGGGGCAAATGGCGAAGGTAAATCAACGTTCATGAATATTATCACAGGAACTCTGGTTCCTGATGAAGGAAAAGTGATTTGGTCGAAAAAACACCGGGTTGGCTATATGGACCAACATGCCGCACTCGGAAAAGGCAAAACGACGCGTGAAGCATTGGCTGAGGCATTTCAATATCTATTTGATATAGAGGCGCAAATCAATGATACTTACTTGAAAATGGCAGAAATGTCAGAAGACGAGATGAATGCTGCGCTTGAGAATGTCGGAGAACTTCAAGAAGAATTGGATAATAGTGACTTTTATCTCATTGATGCCAAAGTTGAAGAAACAGCACGAGGTCTTGGTTTAACTCCTCTGTTGGATAAAGATGTGGCCGAACTTTCTGGAGGGCAAAGAACGAAAATCTTGCTTGGCAAACTTTTGCTTGAAAAACCAGATATCTTGCTTTTGGATGAACCAACGAACTATTTGGATGAAGAACACATTTTATGGTTGAAAAATTACCTTAAAAACTATGAAAATGCCTTTATTTTGATTTCGCATGATGTGCCATTTATGGATGAAGTGGTCAATGTGATTTATCATGTGCACGGTCTTGGGATTACCCGCTATTCAATGGGTTATGCGGAATTTGAACGTGTCTTTGAAGAGAAAAAGGCACAGCTTGAAGCTTTGCATAATGCGCAGGTCGCTGAGCAAGCTAAACTGAAAGACTTCATTGCGCGTAAAAAAGCGAATGTGGCAACGTCTGGCCAAGCAAAAGCGCGTGAGAAAAAATTGGCGAAAATGGAAATTGTTGAAACGATTTCTGAAAAGCCAAAACCTCATTTTGATTTTAAATTTAGTCGAAAACCAAGTCGTCTCGTTTTTGAGGCGAAAGATTTAGTCATTGGTTACAATGAACCTTTGTCGTCAGAAATTAATTTAAAAGTAGAAGCTGGACAAAAAATTGCCTTTATTGGATCCAACGGGATTGGTAAATCGACTTTGCTCAAGAGTTTAATGGGCTTGATTCCAAGTCTTGATGGGGAAGTTGAAAAAGGAAATTTCCAAGATATTGCTTACTATGAGCAAGAAATCAAAAATCCTTCGCAAAAAACAGTGCTTGATGATTTATGGGATGAGTATCCAAGTTGGAATCAAGCAGAACTCCGCGGGGCACTTGCTCGGGTGGGCTTGACGGCCAAACAAATTGAATCACGTGTTTATGTTCTTTCAGGGGGAGAACAAGCAAAATTACGTTTTGCGAAATTAATGAATACCGAATCTAACATTCTCATCTTGGATGAACCAACCAATCATTTGGACGTGGACGCTAAAGAAGAACTCAAACGTGCACTTATTGAATATCCAGGAACTATTCTGATGGTTTCACACGAACCAGAATTTTATGAAGGCTTGGTTTCTGATATCATTAACTGTGAAGAATGGACCACACGGATTTTGTAAGAAACGATGACTTACTGGAGGTGAAAGATGGCAGAGCAACATTCTCCTTGGGAAAATCCCCAACAAGATTACAAACTGATTTTGGCAAAACGTCGCTCAGAACGGCGTTATCGAAGTTTACAGCTGGCGAAAACACTTAAAATTTTACTGACGAAGTTTAAAAAAATGGGCGTGGACAATCGTAATGCAGAAATACTAGGTTGGGTTGACCAACTTGAAAATGATGCAGAATATTTAGATGATGAAGACTTCGCGGCAGCTAAAAAGTTCGTCTCGCGTATGCAAAAAGAACTGACGAAGCTTGAAAAATGAACTGACAGGGCGGTAAGCCAGAAAGTGTACGAAAAATGAAAGCAAGTTTGCAAAATTATTTTGATCAGTGGGAAAGTCCTTGGATGCAGCTCTACTATCGGATGGTTTGGGCACAAGTCGGTCAGCTTGAAGGTCAGAAAATCTTGGATTTCGGTTCGGGCTTTGGCTGGAATGCTAATTACTTTGCTGCGCATAATGAGGTAGTGGCAGTTGAACCCAATTTGGAAATGGTGGAAAATCGGCAGCAAGAAAATACCTATGAGCAGATTGTTGGTGGACTTTCAGCGCTTAGCGCCTTTACTGACGGAAGTTTTGACGTCATTCTCTGTCATAACGTTTTTGAATATGCACCAAAAGAGCGCCTGGCGATGTTGCGAGAATTTGCCCGCCTGATTAGTAAAGAAGGTTTCGTTTCGATTGTCAAACACAATCATGCAGGAGCACTGATGCAAAAAGTTGTCTTTGAAAATGCCTTGGACGAAGCTTACGCTTTACTGAGGGGAGCGTCAAAAGTTAATCAGATGTTTGGCAAGATTCATTATTATGATATAGCGACTATGCTAGAAGCTGACGGCGCTGTCAGTACTTTTAAAACGTATGGCTTACGGACTTTCTGGGCTTTACAGCCTAATGAGTTTAAAATAGAAACTGATTGGGCAGATAAAATGTTTAAAGTTGAATGGGAAGTTTGTGATAAGCTAGAATTTACTGCGATTTCTTTTTTTAATCATCTGATTCTAAGAAAATAGGAATGCTAATGGAAATTATAAAATACAAAAATACTGACAGACGCTATGCTCAAACTTTGCAACTTCGCGATGTCATTCTCCGTCAGCCAATTGGCTTGTCAATTTATGACGAAGATTTGAGTTATGAGTCAGAAAATTTCTTTTTTGGTATGGTTGAGAATGACGAATTGCTTGGCACGGTCAATTATTTTGCCAAATCTGACAATGTTGCACAAGTCTGTGCTTTTGCTGTCAGGGCTGATAAACAAAAACAAGGCATTGGCAGTCAGTTGATTATCGCACTTTTGATAGAGCTACAAGCAAGAAATTTTAAAAAATGTATTGTGTCAGCGCGCCCAGAAGCTGTCAAATTTTATGAGAAATTTGGTTTTACAGTTGATGCTCCTGTCAAAACAAAACAGGACGGTATGAGCATGATGATGGAACTCAATTTTTGATTATAGAAAAGGAAACAAAAATGAATAATTGGAATTCAATCACAATAAAAATCAGTCGGGAAGCCGAAGAGGCCATTTCAGCTTTGCTGATAGAGGCGGGTTCAGCTGGCGTTGAAATTAATGACAGCGCTGATTATCTCAATCACGAAGACCAATTTGGCGAAGTTCTTCCTGATATTGAACAATCTGATTTTGTTGAAATTACTGCTTATTATCCAGAAAATATGCCCATTGTCGAACTGAAAGCAGAGTTGGAACACAAAATTGCTCGTTTGAGTGACTATTTTTCACTGACAGGTTTGTCAGTGAAAACGAACAATTTGTCAGAGACAAATTGGGAAGAAGCTTGGAAAAAATATTTTGAACCCGCACGTATCACACATGATTTGACGATTGTCCCTAGCTGGACAGAAGACTATGAAGCCACAGGTTCTGAAAAATTGATTCGCCTCGATCCAGGCATGGCCTTTGGAACAGGTACCCACCCAACGACTAAGATGTCACTTTATGCTTTAGAACAAATCCTTCGTGGCGGTGAAACTTTGCTTGATGTGGGTACAGGTTCAGGGGTGCTCTCTGTGGCAGCAAGCTATCTGGGCGCTAAAGAAATTTTTGCTTATGATATTGATGAAGTGGCGGTGCGTGTAGCTCGAGAAAATATCGAACTTAATCCAGGACATGAAAAAATTCATGTTTCAGCAAATAACCTCCTTGAAGGGGTTACTCAAACGGCAGATGTCATCGTGGCCAATATCTTAGCGGATATTTTAGTCCTAATGACTGAAGATGCTTATCGCTTAGTCAAAGAAGAGGGTTATCTTATCATGTCAGGAATTATCGCGGATAAGGCAGAAATGGTAATTGCTTCTGCTGAGGCTGCAGGCTTTTTCCTTGAAACACGGATGATTCAAGGGGAGTGGAACTGTGTGATTTTCAAAAAAACCGAGAACAGAGAAGGTGTGATTGGAGGATAAGTTTACGGAACAAGTGTAAACTTACTGTAAACGTGTAAACGAAAAATGGCGAACCAATATTTTGTATTTAAACCCCTTCCAGAAGTAGGAAGTGAATTTAGTGTCGAACATAAAGCAGCAGTACACCATATTTTTACAGTTATGCGTGCACAAGTTGGGCAAGAAATACGGCTGGTTTTTGAGGAGGGAAAAATTGGACTGGCAGAGGTTCTATCACCAAATCAACAAACCTTTAGATTAGTTGAAATAATAACAGAAATATCAGAACTCCCTGTTCAAGTTACAGTTGGCGTTGGTTTTCCTAAAGGTGATAAACTTGATTTTATTACAGAAAAATCAACTGAGCTAGGAGCTGCGGCAATCTGGGCAGCCCCATTCAAGTCCTCGGTTGCTAAATGGGACAATAAAAAACTCATCAAGAAACAAGAAAAATTAGAAAAAATTGCACTGGGCGCAGCTGAACAGTCTCGGCGGCAGATTATTCCGCAAGTTCAACTTTTTGAGCAATTCAACTTACTGACGGAAAAATTTTCTGAATTTGACCAAATTTTGATTGCTTACGAAGAATCAGCTAAATCTGGTGAGGTAAGTCAGTTCAAAAAAAGCTTGACTGAGCTTTCAGTGCAGCAAAAGGTTTTGATTGTTTTCGGTCCAGAAGGTGGAATCACACCAGAGGAGATGAGCCTATTTGAACAGCTTGGCGCAAAAGCAATCGGCTTAGGACCAAGGATTTTGAGAGCTGAAACAGCCCCACTACACGCTTTAGCGAGTATTTCTGCGCATTTTGAATTATTTTGAGTAAAATTTTTGAAAAAGATGGAGAGAGTATTATGAAAAAAAGATTGAGACGAAAGAAAAAATCGTATAAGCGTTTGTTTATCTTACCTATTCTGGTTTTACTAGTCGTCCTTTTGGGAATAATCGCTTTTAGTCAACTAACCAAGACAAAAGCACCAGAACAACAAAATGCTCGAAGCATGAGCCAAGCAAAATCTGTAAAAGAAGAAAATTCCTCAGAAAAATCATCTGTGGCGACTCCCAAATGGCTCAGTGCAAAAAATGAGAATCAATTGCCGATTTTGATGTTCCACTATGTGACTTCAGATGAAGATCAACTTCCAAAAGATTCAAATAATATTGATGTCACTACTTTTGAAAATGAACTCAAGGCATTAAAAGAGCAGGGATATACAACGGTGAGTGCAGCAGATGCTCAGCGGGTGCTGACAACAAAAGAAAAACCAAGTAACAAATTAGTTTGGCTCACCTTTGATGATGGCTCTGTCACAATGTACACTAGAATTTTTCCACTGCTCAAAAAATATCAAATGCACGCAACGAGCTTTATTATTACAAGTTTTGTAGATAATGGGCAAGGTGGAATTTTAACTTGGGAGCAAATCAAGGAAATGAAAGAGAGTGGCTGGGTTGACTTTGGCAGTCATACGGTTGATCATCCCGATTTAGGAACTCAAACGCTTGAAGCGCAACGCTCAGAGTTAGCAGATTCTAAAGCTGATTTGGATAAAAATTTGACTCAAAAGACGAATATGATTTGCTATCCAGCTGGCGGCTATAATCAAAATACCCTTGATCTATCAACAGAGCTAGGTTACCAGTATGGTTTTCTAGATCCAGGTCGCAATGGTGCGGTCGCTATGGCTGCTAAAGAAAGTGATGGACTACTCACCTTACCTCGTTTTCGTATGATGGATACAACAAGTGCTGAGGATATGTTGCAAATGCTCCAACCAGCGGCGACTTACAATGAACAAAATAACTAAAACTCCGAACAATCGGGGTTTTATCTTTATATTTTAATAATCATTCTTTTTCTTAACGGGCAAATGTGATAGAATAGATTAAATTAAAATAAAACGAGCCTGAAAAGGCTAAAAGCTTATAATAAAGTCTTATGAGGAGGAAAGCTAGTTATTTTTCAGTAGTTCTTGATGGAAAATGAACTATCATCAAAAAATATGCCTTCAGAACCAGTTTTGACCGGAGCAGAAGTTGTTAATATCTGCGCTGAATACATGAATGAAACCGACCTTTTGCTAGTACAAAAGGCCTTAAAGTGTGCATCACTTGCTCACGCTGAACAATATCGAGCATCAGGGGAAGCCTATTTTGTGCATCCTACGCAAGTTGCAGGGATTTTAGCGAAATTAAAATTAGATGCTGTTACAGTATCCTGTGGTTTTTTGCATGATGTTGTTGAGGACACCAATTTCACTCAAGAAGACTTAGAAGAACTTTTTGGTAGAGAAATTTCAGATATTGTTGATGGTGTAACCAAGCTTGGTAAAGTCGAGTATAAATCGCATGAGGAACAACTTGCGGAAAATCATCGTAAGTTGTTAATGGCGATGTCTAAAGATATTCGAGTTATTTTGGTAAAACTCGCTGACCGTCTACACAATATGCGCACACTCAAACATTTACGCCCTGATAAGCAAAAGCGTATTTCTAGAGAAACGATGGAGATCTATGCTCCACTAGCGCATCGCTTGGGGATTGCTAACATTAAATGGGAGTTAGAAGATCTTTCTTTTCGCTACTTGGAAGAAGCTGAATTTTACCGAATTCGTGGATTGATGAATGAAAAGCGTGCAGCTCGTGAAGAACTGGTGACAGAGGTAATTGCTAAATTGCAAGATCGAGTGACCAAGGCAGGTGTTAATGCTGAAATATATGGTCGTCCAAAGCATATTTATTCTATTTATCGGAAAATGCATGATAAGAGAAAGCGATTTGATGAAATTTATGACTTAATCGCTATTCGCTGTGTGACAGAAACAACAAATGATGTTTACACTACTTTAGGCTATATTCACGACCTTTGGAAACCGATGCCTGGACGTTTTAAAGATTATATTGCTAATCCTAAAGCAAATGGCTATCAGTCCGTCCATACCACAGTTTATGGACCTAAGGGACCTATGGAATTTCAGATTAGAACGAGTGAGATGCACTTGATTGCTGAGTATGGGGTTGCCGCTCACTGGGCATATAAACAAGGTCGTAAGACGAAAGTTGATGTTCATGAAATTTCAGAAACTTTGAATTGGATTCACGAACTTGTTGAACTTCGTGAGGAGGCTGGAGATTCTGCTGAAGGTTTTGTCAAAGCCGTTCAAGAGGATATTTTATCGGATAAAATTTATGTCTTTACACCGAGTGGAGAAGTCCAAGAATTGCCTCAAGGTTCAGGTCCGATTGATTTTGCTTACGCTATTCACACAAAAGTAGGGGATCATGCAACGGGTGCTAAGGTGAACGGACGAATGAAACCTTTATCTGTGCAACTGAAAACGGGAGATCGTGTGGAAATTATCACGAGTCCAAGTTCTTTTGGTCCAAGTCGTGACTGGATAAAGCTAGTTAAGACGAATAAGGCACGCAACAAAATTAAGCAATTTTTTAAAAATCAGGACAAAGAAATGTCCGTCAATAAGGGGCGGGAACTATTGCAAGATGCATTGGTTGAAACGGGATTTGTCCCTAATCAATACCTTGATAAGAAACATTTTGATGAATTGTTTAATAAAATGAGTTATCGCAACGCTGATGCGCTTTATGCAGCAATTGGATTTGGTGAATTATCAGCCACAACGGTAGCGAACCGCTTGACAGAAACTGAACGCCGGGAAGTTGAACGAGCTAAGCAAAAAGCTGAAGCGGAAGAACTAATGAACGGTGAAGTGAAGCGTGAGTCAAGTAAAAATGTCATGAAAATTAGGCATGATGGTGGCGTGAGCGTTTCTGGGATTGATAGCTTGTTGGTTCGCATTGCAAAATGTTGTAATCCAGTTCCAGGTGATTCAATCGTAGGTTATATTACTAAGGGGCGCGGTGTTTCTGTTCATCGAGCAGATTGTCAAAATGTGCGCAGTATGGAAGATTTTGAACAACGGTTAGTAGAAGTCGAATGGGATAACTCGGAAAATTTAACCAAAGAATACGTAGCTAATATTGATGTCTATGGCTTTAATCGCCCTGGTTTACTTAATGATGTCATGCAAGTTTTATCAAATTCAACAAAGAATTTGATTTCAATTAATGCACAACCAACCAAAGACAAGAAAATGGCTAATATTCATATTGCTTTAGGGATTAAAAACTTATCTGATTTGACCTTGATTGTTGATAAAATCAAGATGACACCGGATGTTTATTCAGTTAAACGAACAAATGCTTAAAAAAAAGCTTGACGATTAGTCAAGCTCTTTTAAATTACTTTCTTGGATAAGATAGTGGGGGCGTTTTTTAGTTTCGAGGAAAATTTTCGCAATATATTTTCCGATAATACCGAGAGATAAAAGTTGTAAGCCACCTAATAATAACATGAGAATGATTAAAGTAGGGAATCCTTGGACTGGGTCACCAAAAAAAAGAGATTTCATGAAATAAAAGAGGCTGAGGAAAATTGAAGTAAAAAAGCTCAAAATGCCAATCAGTGTCGCAAAGTTGAGGGGAGCATCAGAAAAACTGATAATTCCATCCAGTGAGTAACTTACGAGCTGCTTGAAAGTCCACGACGTTTGCCCGGCACTGCGTTCGTGATTAGGATATTCGAGATAGGTGGTTTTATAGCCAACCCAAGTAAAAATACCTTTGGAGAAACGATTATTTTCTTCAAGTTTTAGAATGCTATTGACAACTGGACGTGTCATCAGTCGGAAGTCTCGAGCACCCTCAACGATTGGTGTACTTGATATTTTATTGATAATTTTGTAGAAAAGGTGAGAAAAGAATGAGATAATGAGTGGCTCGCCTTTACGAGAAATTCGGCGGGTACCAGCGGTATCATAACCTTCTTCAATTTTTTCATACATAGTCGCCAAAAGTTCTGGAGGATCTTGTAAATCAACATCCATAACAGCAACATAATTTTCTGTACAGGCTCGAAGACCAGCGAGAAGAGCAGCTTCTTTACCGAAATTTCTCGAAAAACTAATGTAGTTGATTTGCTCATTTTGAGCGGCGAGTTTTTTTAAGAGGGGTAAAGTTTGATCATGTGATCCATCATTGACAAAATAAAAAACTTTTTCTAAGTTAAGTTGGGCAGTCTTTTTATTGACTTCTTCGATGAAATATTCAATTGTTTCTTGCTCATTGTAGACAGGGACGATGAGGGCTAATTTTTCCATTGACTTTCCTTTTTTTACGGATTCTTTATACTACGATAATAACGAAAGATGGTCTTTATGTCAAGAATTCTTTGTTTGTGATAAAATATAGTCATGAAAATAGTAATTCAACGTGTAAAATCAGCTTCTGTCAGTATGGATGGAAGAGTTAATGAAATTGGGCAGGGATTATTGCTCTTAGTTGGTGTGGAAGATGCGGACAGCATGTTTGATTTGGATTATGCAGTGCGCAAGGTTGTGCAAATGCGAATTTTTTCTGATGCTGCTGATAAAATGAATCTCTCAGTGCAAGATATTGAGGGAGAAATTTTGTCCATTTCTCAGTTTACTTTATACGCAGAAACCAAAAAAGGCAATCGACCGAGTTTCTCAGCGGCGGGAAAACCTGATTTTGCTCATGAAATGTATAAAAAATTCAATGAAAAACTGGCACAATTTGCCCCAGTGGAAACGGGAATTTTTGGTGCGGATATGCAAGTTTCATTGATTAACGACGGCCCTGTGACCATCCTCTTAGATACGAAAGAAGCGCGTAAAAATGCCTAGAAAGCAACGTCATCATCCGATGAAAAAATACTGTCGTCCGAATCATCCGGTGCAAGACTCGAAAAAGGTAACTGCCGATTCGGTTGGCGAAATATGGAAAAATAAGCTTGTTCAATCGCTAGATTCGGATTTTCAAAAAGGAAATCCAAATCGTCAGTCGCGTCCATTGACGGAACGTCAAAAACGAAAAATTAAGCAAATTCAAACGAACCCTGAGATGCTTCAGGCGCGTGAGGAACTCAAAGATGAATTTCTTGCAACGCATCCCAAATATGCTGATATGAGTGTTGAAGAGTTGCAAGACTCAATGATCAAGCACGCTATTGAGGATGAAAAACGGCGTAAGCAAAAACTCCGTAGTCATATCGAAGCTTTTTCTGACGGAATTATTGCGGTGATTATCACAATCATGCTGCTTGAAATTCCTGTTCCTTCTAGTGAACATGGATATTGGGAGTTTATCAGCTCGGTTGGAATTTTTTTGGTCAGCTTTATTGTTACGGCTAACTTTTGGTTTAATCGGCATAAAATTTTCGCTTTGACCGAGGAAATTACTGAAAAAATTATCGTTCAAGATTTTATTTTCATAGGTCTGTTATCCTTGATCCCGCTTTTGACCAAGTGGATTATGGTGGAGCCAACATCATTTAGCGCACTCAATTTCGGCCTTGTATTGATTGTGATTTTAATTCAGCAAGAATCAATGAATTATTCGATTACAAAAAATCATTTTCTGAAAATGCCAAAATCCTTTAAATTCTGGCGACGCGTGTGGCTGTTGAGGTTATTTGCGACGATTTTGATGAATGTGATTATCATGGTCATTGCAATTATTTTCCCATTTTATGGGCATTGGCTATTTGTTATTGTGCCGGTCTTTAATTTTCTTTTTCGTATGGTTAATGATCGCAATCAAGAAGAAGAGATTTATGCAGCGACGCGCTCCGTGGGCGTGCCTTATTTGAAAGAGTGATTTTTATGAAAGTAAAAAATATTATTTTTGATCTGGGTGGTGTAATTTTGGACTTGGGCTTTGAACGGATGGTTAAACGTTTTGAGCAGCTTGGTATTGAAAAGTTTGCGGAATATTTTACGCCCCAAAAACAAGTTGATTTTTTTGAGGATTTAGAGTTAGGATTGATTACTCCTGAAATTTTTTATGACCAATTTCGCAGAGAAACCAAGAGCGAGTTAAGCAATGAAGTGATTGAGGAAACTTGGAATTTGATTTTGAAGGACTTTGAAAAAGATCGAATGGACTTGCTGACGGATTTGTCAGCGAAATTTTCGCTTTATCTTTTTTCAAATACAAACGCCATCCATGCTAAGTGTTTTGAAAAACGCTGTTTGGAGCAAACCGGTAAGCCACTGAATAGCTATTTCCAATCGTTGTATTATTCACATGAATTACATTTAAGAAAGCCTACGGTTGAGAGCTTTCAAGAAGTCTTACGCCGATCTAACCTGAAATCAAGCGAAACTTTATTTATTGATGATAATGCTGCGAATATTGCTGGCGCAAAAGAAGCAGGACTACAAACTTATCATTTAGAAACGCCGAAAATGCTGACGGAAATTGATTTTTAACGGAGAATTTACTGACGGATTCGTCAGTAAATATTTTTTTCTTCAAAAGTATAATTAAACTCTTGACAATTGTCTGACAATTCGATAAAATATAATTTATTGAAATTATTTAATTAGGAAAAGAATCAAAAAAGAGGTTTTGATATGGGATTTATGAAAAAAGCTGATTTCGAGCTTTATCGGGATGCGGATCAGCATTATAAACAAGTTTTAACAACACGTGACTTTTTAGCACTCGGTGTTGGGACGATTATTTCGACATCGATTTTCACCTTACCAGGTCAAGTTGCTGCTGATTTTGCTGGTCCAGGGGTTGTCTTTTCATACTTGATTGCTGCCTTAGTTGCGGGGTTTGTTGCTCTGGCTTATGCTGAAATGTCAACGGTGATGCCCCTTGCTGGCTCAGCCTATTCATGGATTTCGGTCTTGTTTGGCGAAGGGTTTGGTTGGATTGCTGGTTGGGCTTTATTGGCAGAGTATTTTATCGCTGTCGCTTTCGTTGGAGCAGGTTTCTCAGCGAATCTTCAACAGCTGTTGGCACCGCTTGGTTTTCATTTGCCAGCTGCATTAGCAAGCCCGTTTGGTACAAATGGTGGTATCGTTGATATCATTTCCTTGCTTGTGATTCTGTCTTCTGCAATTATTGTCTTTCGAGGGGCATCAGATGCTGGTCGAATTAGTCAAATTCTCGTCGTTCTTAAAGTTGTTGCCGTTATTGCTTTTATCGTGGTCGGTATAACTGTTATTCACCCTTCAAACTACCATCCCTTTATTCCACCACACAACCCTAAGACGGGATTTGGTGGTTTCTCAGGAATTTGGTCTGGTGTGTCAATGATTTTCTTAGCCTACATTGGTTTTGACTCTATTGCCGCGAACTCTGCTGAAGCAAAAAATCCGCAAAAAACAATGCCTCGAGGAATTATTGGTTCTCTTGTTATCGCCGTTGCTCTTTTTGCAGCTGTAACTCTTGTTCTTGTTGGGATGCACCCGTATTCAGCTTATGCTGGAAATGCTGCTCCTGTTGGTTGGGCGCTTGAAAAATCAGGCTATGCAGCTCTTTCGGAAGTTGTGACTGCTATTGCTTTAGCAGGGATGTTTATCGCTTTGTTAGGAATGGTCTTGGCTGGTTCACGTCTGCTTTACGCTTTTGGTCGTGATGGTCTCTTGCCTTCAAGCTTAGGAAAATTGAACCACAGACAACTACCAGCCAATGGAGTTTGGACTTTAGCGGTTGTAGCCATTGTTATTGGTGCATTCTTCCCCTTTGCTTTCCTTGCTCAATTGATTTCGGCGGGGACTTTGATTGCTTTCATGTTCGTGTCACTGGGTATTTACTCTTTGCGTCGCCGTCAGGGGAAAGATTTGCCGGAAGCTGCCTATAAGATGCCTTTTTATCCAGTCCTTCCAGCACTAGGATTCATTGGTTCACTCTTTGTTTTCTGGGGTCTGGACTTTGATGCGAAACTTTACTCTGGAATCTGGTTCCTTTTCGGGCTTATCATTTACCTTGCTTACGGTAGTCGTCGTTCTGGAGCGAAAAAAGTTGCTTCATCCAAAGATAATGAAGTAGAATAAAAGAAAAAAATAGTTTCAGGCAGTGTCTGAAGCTATTTTTTATCTTTTGGCAAAGAAGAATTGCTAAAATGAATAAAATAAGTTAAAATGGTGAAGTTATCAGCAATTATGAGGAGTAAATCATACAAAAATGAAAGAATATGAAAAACAACACCATATATTTTATGTGCTTTTATGCAACCTTGTCGCCTTTTTGCTTTTTATCTTGAACGGAAGAAGCAAATACTACAACGTGTCGCGTATTCCTAAAGATGAAAACTATATTCTTGTTGCACCTCACCGTATGGCTTGGGAACCAGTCTGGTTCGCCTTTGCTACACGTCCAAAACAATTTATTTTTATGGCCAAAAAAGAATTGTTTAAAGGATTTGGGGGATGGTGGATAAAAATGTGTGGCGCTTTTCCTGTAGACCGTGAAAATCCAGGGACAAAACCACTCAAGCACGCCGTGAAAATGCTTAAAGAATCAAACCAGTCAATGATTATGTTTCCGTCAGGAAGCCGTCATAGTGCAGAAATGAAAGGTGGCGTTGCTGTCATCGCTAAAATGGCTAAAGTGCGTATTGTACCGGCTGTTTATCAGGGTCCTTTGACGATGAAAGGTGTTTTCAAACGTCAAAAAGTAGCAGTTAATTTTGGTGAGCCTATTGATATTTCCGATATTAAAAAGATGGATGCAGAAGGAATTGCCGAAGTCAATCGCCGTATGGAAGCTGCTTTTGCAGTGCTCGATAAGGAAATCAATCCTGATTTTCATTATGAAGCCAAATAAAATAAAAGACCAGCAAATGAGCTGGTTTTTTTATTCAGAATTAAAAAGGTAGCTTTAACAAGTTTAAAATTTACCAGAAAATCTAAGATGTGTTGTTTATCTCTCATTTGATATTTCGAAAATAAGTTCCCATTTCTGATTCGGAATACGGTACATTTCGTCATCAGGGGTGCATGGTAGAGGTTCGTTTGACAATAAAAAATTTTAAGCCTGAATGCGTTTGAATGGTCGGTACGATTTGTAAAAATCTTGTAAAAGTGCTAGAATTATAGATAATATCTACATATTTTAGCTGAAAGAGAAATTATGCCAAACATTATTAGAAAATTTGTTGAAAATGACAAAAAAGAGTTGAAAAAACTCAATAAAATGGCGCTTAAAGTTGAAGCATTTGCTGATGAAATGGAGCATTTAACTGATGAGCAATTGAAAGCCAAGACTCCAGAACTTAAAGAGCGTGTGGCTAAGGGGGAAAGTCTCGATGACTTGCTTTACGAAGCTTTTGCTGTTTGTCGTGAAGCAGCGCGCCGTGTGCTGGGACTTTATCCTTTTCATGTCCAAATCATGGGGGGGATTGTCCTCCACAATGGTGACGTTCCCGAAATGCGTACTGGTGAAGGGAAAACTTTGACAGCGACGATGCCTGTTTACCTTAATGCTTTGTCTGGCAAAGGTGTCCATGTTGTTACGGTCAATGAATACTTGGCAACGCGTGATATGACTGAGATGGGAGAGCTTTACAGCTGGCTCGGTCTGTCGGTTGGTTTGAACTTAAATTCAAAATCACCAGAAGAAAAACGTGAAGCCTACAACTGTGACATCACTTATTCAACATCAGCTGAGCTTGGGTTTGATTATTTGCGTGATAATATGGTGACTCGTGCTGAAGATATGGTGCAAAAGCCTTTGAACTATGCTTTGGTCGATGAAGTTGACTCAATCTTAGTCGATGAAGCGCGGACGCCTTTGATTATTTCAGGTCAAGCAGAAGCTTCCTCTGCTCTTTATTATCGTGCGGATCAATTTACCAAGACTTTGAAGGGGCAAAACTTAAATATTGCTACTTCTGACTATGAAGAGGGTGATGATTACAAGATTGATTTGCAATCAAAAACAATTTCTTTGACGGAAGAAGGGATTGATAAAGCTGAGAAGTTTTTCCAAATTGACAACCTCTATGATATGGAAAATGTTGCGTTGACTCACTTTGTGGACAATGCGTTGCGTGCTAACTTCATCATGCTTCATGACATTGACTATATGGTTGATGAAAACCAAGAAGTTTTGATTATTGACCAATTTACTGGACGTACGATGCCTGGACGTCGTTATTCTGATGGTCTTCATCAAGCTATTGAAGCGAAAGAAGCTGTGCCGATTCAAGACGAATCAAAAACAATGGCCTCAATTACGATTCAAAACTACTTCCGGATGTATAAAAAATTGTCAGGGATGACGGGTACTGCTAAAACCGAAGAAGAGGAATTCCGTGAGATTTATAACATTCAAATCACACCAATTCCAACCAATCGTCCTGTTCAACGTTTAGACCATCCAGATTTACTTTACCCAACTTTGGAAGCTAAATTTAAAGCAGTTATTGACGACATCAAACGTCGTCATGCTGAAGGGCAACCGATTTTGATTGGTACTGTGGCTGTGGAAACTTCAGAATTGATTTCTAAGAAATTGGTTGAAGCAAAAATTCCGCATGAAGTTTTGAACGCAAAAAACCACTTCCGTGAAGCACAAATCATCATGAATGCTGGTCAACAAGGAGCGGTAACGATTGCGACGAATATGGCTGGTCGGGGAACCGACATCAAGCTTGGGCCTGGTGTGATTGATCATGAAGATCCGGAGTTCCAAGGACTCGCCGTCATCGGTACGGAGCGCCATGAATCTCGTCGTATTGACAACCAGTTGCGTGGTCGTTCTGGTCGTCAAGGGGATCCGGGGGTTTCACAATTTTATCTTTCACTTGAAGATGAGTTGATGAAACGTTTTGGTTCAGAACGGGTCTCTGCTTTCCTAGATCGGATGCGTATTTCTGGGGAAGATGCGGTCATCAAATCTGGCTTGATTACTCGTCAGATTGAAAGTTCACAAAAACGTGTCGAAGGAAATAACTACGATTCACGTAAGCAAGTCTTGCAATATGATGATGTGATTCGTGAGCAACGTGAAGTGATTTATGCGCAACGTCAGGAAGTTATCTTGGCGAAAGAAGACATGACTCCTGTTTTGATGGGGATGTTCAAGCGAACAATTGATCGTCAGGTTGATGGTCATGAATTGGCAGGCTTTAAAGATGAGGAAAATGTGAAAAACCTTTTGGTGACGGTACAAAATACAATGTTGCCTGAAGAAGCTATTGAATTGTCTGAGCTTGTTGGTTTGTCTGCTCAAGCGATGAAAGATTTGATTTTTGATAAAGTGAAAAATCGTTACGCAGAGCAAATGGAAAAATTGTCTGATCCAGAACGTCAATTAGAATTCCAACGTGCGGTCATCTTGCGCGTGGTGGACAACAACTGGTCAGAACACATTGATGCGCTTGATCAAATGCGTCAATCTGTCGGCCTTCGTGGTTATGCACAAAATAATCCAATTGTTGAATATCAAGAAGAATCTTACAAGATGTATAACAATATGATTGGGGCGATTGAATTTGAAGTGACGCGTCTGATGATGAAAGCTCAAATTCAACCACAAACAGCTTTGCGTCAAGAAGGCCCGCGTGTGACAACGACAGCATCACAAGAAAACATCACGAATGTTGGAGCTGACCATTCCGTCAGTGAAAATACAGTTTTTGAAAATGTTGGACGTAATGAACTTTGTCCATGTGGTTCTGGCAAGAAGTTTAAAAACTGTCACGGTCGTAAAAAAATTGCTTAAAAATTAGAGAAAATGCTGACGTAAATTTTCGTCAGCATTTTCTCTAAATAAAAGATACTAGAAAAGCGCCAATTGACTGAGAATTTGATACAATAGATAAAATAAACTATCGTAAAAGAGGAGCCGAAATGAGTTTTAAAGAAATAAGTCCCAAAATCAATATTGATGCCATCAAAATGTTGGGACATTTGAACAATGAGCAACAAGAAAAAAAGCTAAAACGTGATAGCGAACTTGAGGCAATTATCAAGGGTGAAGATGAGCGTTTGCTTTTAATCATTGGTCCTTGTTCGTCAGATAACGAAGAAGCAGTCTTGGAATATGCACGTCGTCTGGCAAAATTGCAAGAAGAAGTGAAGGATAAGATTTTCATGGTGATGCGTGTTTATACTGCAAAACCGCGGACAAATGGAGATGGTTACAAGGGCTTGATTCATGAGCCAGATGCTGACGGACATACTGATTTGATTAATGGCATTAAAATGGTGCGTGATTTGCACTATAAGGTGATCACAGAAACAGGGTTGACGACTGCCGATGAAATGCTTTATCCAGAAAATCTGCCGATGGTTGATGATCTCGTAAGTTATCATGCGGTTGGCGCGCGTTCTGTGGAAAATCAACAACACCGTTTTGTGGCAAGCGGAATTGACGTGCCAACGGGCTTGAAAAATCCGACTTCAGGAAATCTTAACGTGATGTTCAACGGAATTTATGCGGCGCAACAAGCTCAAGATTTTCTTTTTGGACGCGCAGAGGTGCAAACCTCAGGAAATCCATTGGCTCATGCGATTTTGCGTGGAGGACAAGATGAAAATGGGAAGTACCGTCCAAACTACTACACAGATAATCTTTTGGAAACGATTGCGATTTACGAAAAAATGGGCTTGAAAAATCCTTTTATTGTTATTGATACGAATCACGATAATTCAGGGAAAAAATTTATGGAACAAATCCGTATTGTCCGTCAAACCTTGGTCAACCGTGACTGGGATGATAAAATTCGTGCAAATGTCCGTGGCTTCATGATTGAATCTTACCTCGAAGATGGTCGCCAAGATAAACCAGAAGTTTTTGGAAAATCAATTACCGATCCATGTTTGGGTTGGGATAAAACAGAAATGTTGGTTAAAGAGATTTACCAAACTGAATCTAAAAATAACTAATTACCAATTTAAAATCTGCTGATGGAGCAGATTTTTTTGATTTAAATTTAAAAAATCAAGGGAAAAATGAAAAAATCACTATTTTCAGAAGAAAAGAAGAATAAAGAATACAGAATAATATGGCAATAAGAATCGCTTAACAACAATGTTTATCAAGACTGAGCTGAAAAAAAGAGTGAAAAAAAGTGAGGCAGATATTGCAAACCCTTTCGTTTTGTGGTACAATTTTTAGAGTGATAAATATCTAGGATATTATCAATAAAACGAAAATAACTAAGGAGAACCATAAAAAATGGCATCTAAAGAATTCCACATTGTTGCAGAAACTGGTATCCACGCACGTCCAGCTACATTGCTTGTGCAAACAGCTTCAAAATTCACTTCAGAAATCACTTTGGAATACAAAGGGAAATCAGTAAACCTTAAATCAATCATGGGTGTTATGTCACTTGGTGTTGGTCAAGGTGCAGACGTTACTATCTCAGCTGAAGGTGCTGATGCAGACGACGCTATTGCAACTATCGCTGAAACAATGACTAAAGAAGGACTTGCTGAATAATCATGACAACTATGCTTAAAGGTATCGCCGCATCATCAGGTGTAGCAGTAGCTAAGGCATACTTGCTTGTCCAACCAGACTTGTCTTTTGAAACAAAGACAATTACGGATACAGTTAACGAAGAAGCTCGCCTTGATGCAGCACTTGCTACATCGCAAAGCGAGCTTCAGTTAATTAAGGACAAAGCGGTAGAAAGCCTTGGAGAAGAAGCAGCTTCTGTATTTGACGCTCATATGATGGTTCTTGCTGACCCAGATATGACAGCACAAATCAAAGCTACAATTAACGACAAAAAAGTTAACGCTGAAGTTGCCCTCAAAGAAGTAACAGATATGTTTATTGCTATCTTTGAAGGAATGACAGACAATGCTTATATGCAAGAACGTGCAGCCGACATCAAAGACGTTACAAAACGTGTCTTGGCTAATCTTCTTGGTGTTAAATTGCCTAGTCCAGCGTTGATCAATGAAGAAGTTATCATTGTCGCTGAAGACTTGACACCTTCTGATACTGCGCAATTGGATAAGAAATTCGTTAAAGCCTTTGTGACAAACATTGGTGGACGTACTTCTCACTCTGCAATTATGGCGCGTACTTTGGAAATTCCTGCTGTTCTTGGAACAAACAATATTACTGAACTTGTCGCTGAAGGTCAACTCTTGGCTGTTTCAGGTTTGACAGGTGAAGTTGTCCTTGATCCAACATCAGAACAACAAGCTGAGTTCCATGCAGCTGGTGAAGCTTATGCTGCTCAAAAAGCAGAATGGGCTGCCCTTAAAGATGCTGAAACAGTTACTGCTGACGGACGTCATTTTGAGTTGGCTGCCAATATTGGTACACCAAAAGACGTTGAAGGCGTTAACGAAAACGGTGCTGAAGCTGTTGGTCTTTACCGTACAGAATTCTTGTACATGGATGCACAAGATTTCCCAACAGAAGATGACCAATATGAAGCTTACAAAGCTGTTCTTGAAGGCATGAATGGTAAACCAGTCGTTGTCCGTACAATGGACATCGGTGGTGACAAAACATTGCCTTACTTCGATCTTCCAGAAGAAATGAACCCATTCCTTGGATGGCGTGCGCTTCGTATCAGCCTTTCAAACGCTGGTGATGGAATGTTCCGTACACAATTGCGTGCCCTTTTGCGTGCTTCTGTCCACGGTAAACTTCGTATCATGTTCCCAATGGTTGCGCTCTTAACAGAATTCCGTGCAGCTAAGAAGATCTATGATGAAGAAAAAGCTAAATTGATTGCTGAAGGTGTTCCAGTTGCTGAAGGTATCGAAGTTGGTATCATGATTGAAATTCCAGCAGCAGCAATGCTTGCTGACCAATTTGCGAAGGAAGTTGATTTCTTCTCAATCGGTACAAACGACCTTATCCAATATACAATGGCTGCAGACCGTATGAACGAGCAAGTTTCTTACCTTTACCAACCATACAATCCTTCAATCTTGCGCCTTGTTAACAATGTTGTTAAAGCAGCGCACGCTGAAGGCAAATGGGCTGGTATGTGTGGAGAAATGGCCGGCGACCAAACTGCTGTACCACTTCTTATGGGTATTGGACTTGATGAATTCTCAATGTCAGCAACTTCAGTACTCCAAACACGTTCACTCATGAAACGTTTGGATTCTAAGAAAATGGAAGAATTGGCTAATAAAGCCCTCAGCGAATGTGCAACAATGGAAGAAGTTGTCGCTCTCGTTGAAGAATATACTAAATAATTCTTTGATTAAAATGAAAGAAAGTCCTGTTAGTAACTGACAGGACTTTTTTGCTGACGTAAATTGATTTCAAGAAAAACTTATCCCCGTGGATAAGTTTTGAAAAAAGTTGTATAATCAAACTGGAAAGAAGGTTGGGTGTGAAAAAGTTAGATTTTTTTGATTATTGGACGCTTGCTGAAGTCCTTTATTGTTTGGCTTTGCTCTTTATTTTGCCACGAGAAATCAAAATTAACTTCTGGATAATTTTGACGAGCAAAGAAACATATGGCTCAGTTTTCAACATTTTTGGCCTGCCCCTCATGATGTGTTTGCCCAATTTGCTTCGGAGAAGTTTTGAAAATAATTTGCTTTATTCACCCAAACTTCGAGGGCTTACGCTTTTTGCAAATATTATTTTGCTGCTGCTGACGAGTTTTTGGCTCTTAAATTTGCTTTTTCTCTACTTAGAAGGGCAATCCTTTAGTGAATTTTCCGAGCTTTTGCTCTGTTACTTTTTCGATTTGTGCGAGGGCATCGTTGACCGCATCAGCGACCATGTCTTGCAAAGTTTCTGCATCTTCAGGATCAATAACGTCAGGTTTGATATTCAATGATTTCAACTTACGGTCGCCAGAAAATTCGGCTGTGACAAGTTCTTGAGCAGATTTTCCGACAAAAACAGTGTTAGCAATTTCTTCTTGGGAAGCTTGCATTTGTTTTTGAAGCTTCTGCGCTTGTTTCATCATGTTTTGCATATTCATCATAGTGGTTCTACCTCGTTTAGAATTTTACTGAGCGAATATTATCGCTTTCAGCACCTCTCTATTTTACCATAAAAGACCGAATAACTCACGCTAATCAAAAAGGCCAGAGAATTTACTGACGAAAATTTACGTCAGCATTTTCTCTGGGCAAATAAAAAAACTCAGCCTTAGCTGAGTTTATCAAGTGCGGTGGGCGGGACTTGAACCCGCACCAAGAAAATTCCCGACAGGATCCTTAATCCTGCGCGTCTGCCAATTCCGCCACCACCGCAAAACAGTACTTTACTATAATACCATTTTTAAAAACTTCTGTCAAGAACAAACTTGTATTCGATAAAAAACTTAATTCTTCACAGGATTATACTTATCCATGAACTGTGAAATCGTTGCACGATAGAGGCTAGGATTCGTTTGGAAAGAACGAGCGTGAGTAGCTCCTTTGATCAGTAATTTCTCTTTTGGCGTTCCAGACTTGACAGCTTTGTAATTTTCTTCAAGCATCGATGTGGGTACGTAAGTATCTTTGCTACCATGAATCAGCAAAATCGGCAATTTATTAACTGCTAGCGCCTTTGTCGAACTGGCCTCTTGGAAAAACCAGCCTTGACGGAGTTTGCTCTCTAAAGACACACTGTAAACGAGCGGGAAAGCAGGGATATTGTAGCTGGCCTTAGCTTGATAGACAATCTCATCCCAAGCGTTGGTATAACCACAATCCTCGATAATGTTTTTGACCGAAGAAGGCAAGCCCGACTCGCCAGAAGCCATCATCACCGTCGCAGCGCCCATGGACAGACCATAAAGCGTAATTTGACTTTGCGGATTTTTAGCCGTTAAAAATTTTGCCCAAGCAATTACGTCAGACTTGTCATGATAACCAAAAGTAATAAAATCTCCCTCAGAAGCTCCAGCACCACGATTGTCAGGCATCAAAACATTGTAGCCAAGCTCATGGAAAAGTTGACCATACTGACGCATTGCAGATTTATTCTGACGGAATCCATGCACGACAATAACCGTTTTATCAGTAGAGACAGCGGCTGGTACATACCAGGCATCCAATTTCAAACCATCATTTGTAATGGTCTGCGTTGACTTTGTCAGTTGATCAAATTTCTTCACAAGATGATAAGTGGGGCTAGAACTTTTAACCTGAGCGACTGGAGTATCATTACGCACACAAGCCACGCGGTAGAAATATAAAGTTGCCCCTAGATTGACGATGATAGCCAGTACAAAAATTCCAATAATCAAACGCCAAACCCAAATTTTCTTTGTATTTTTCATGAGCTATATTATACACAAAAAATAATGAAAATACCCAAAAGAAGACATAAACAGCGGGGATGATTTTTACAACTAATTATGTTAAAATAAATAAAATAGAAAAATGCTCCACCGGGAGCCAATCGTGTCAGCGATGATGTACATTTCAGTAGGTCTTTGAAGAAATGTAGATAATCGTTTTTTTTTGTAGGAGAAAAGGAGCAAAAAATGACTTGGTTTTATTTATTATTGGCTGGAGTTTTTGAGGTTTGGTGGGCAACCACGATGAAGTTGAGTCAAGGATTTTCTCAGCTCAAGTTCACTCTTTTGACCATCGTTGGAATGCTTGCAAGCTTTGGCTTTCTCGCCTTGGCCTTAAAAAAATTACCCTTAGGAATTGCCTATCCTATTTGGACAGGAATCGGAGCCGTCGGCACCATTTTTATTGGTGTTTTGTTATTTAAAGATAACGTCTCGCCCTTGACTTGGGTGTTCATTACCTTGTTAATTATCGGAATCATCGGCATAAAAGTAACAAGTGGCCATTAAACAATGAAAAAAATTTTACAAAAATTAAATAAGAAAAATGATAAAAATAGCCATAGCCAACCCTATAGCTATTTTTATCGGGAGGAAAAATGAAAAATAAAAAAAGCATGATGAATCTAGCAATTTCAAACCTATTTTTAGTTTTTTTGGGCGCAGGCTTAGTCATTCCAGTCTTACCCACTCTGAAAGAACAAATGAACTTCTCAGGGACAACAATGGGAATGATGATTTCTGTATTTGCAATTGCCCAATTAGTAACATCTCCACTGGCAGGAGCTCTCTCCGATAAAATCGGTCGTAAAAAGCTGATTGCAATTGGGATGCTTGTTTTTTCATTTTCTGAACTTTTATTTGGTCTAGCCCAAGCCAAAAGTGGCTTTTATATCTCACGAGCTTTGGGAGGAGCGGCGGCAGCAATGATTATGCCCTCAGTAACAGCCTATGTAGCAGATATGACAACAATCGCGGAGCGTCCGAAAGCCATGGGCTTAGTTTCAGCAGCGATTAGTGGAGGCTTTATCATCGGACCAGGTGTCGGCGGTTTTATTGCCAATTTTGGTTTGCGCGTCCCCTTCTATGCTGCTGCCATTTTGTCCCTCATTGGATTTATATTGACAATGCTTGTTTTAAAAGAACCAGAAAAAACAATTCACTTGGGTCAGCCTTTAGCCAAAAGTTCTTTTATGGAATTACTAAAACATCCCTTGTTTGGTTCCCTTTTTATCATTATTCTGATTTCTTCTTTCGGCTTGCAAGCTTTTGAGTCAATTTATAGCATTATGGCAACCATCAATTTTGGATTTACAATGAGTGAAATTGCCCTAGTGATTACAGTGAGTGGTATCCTTGCACTTGTTTTTCAACTTTTTCTATTCGATATTATTGTTGAAAAAATCGGGGAATTTGGCTTGATTCAACTTACCTTTTTTGTCAGTGCCCTCTTTATCGCAGTTATTGCAGTGACAAAAAATAATTTGATTGTCGCCCTTTCAACCTTTGTTGTCTTTCTTGCCTTCGACCTTTTTCGACCTGCAGTCACAACTTATCTCTCCAAGCACGCAGGAAATCGTCAAGGGGCTGTCAATGGCTTAAATTCAGCCTTTACGAGTTTTGGGAATATTTTAGGACCTCTCGCAGCAGGCTACTTGTTTGACTTCAATCATCTGTTCCCCTACTATATATCAGCCCTAATTTTATTTGGAACAGGGGCATTATCGCTCGTCATGAATCGAAAAAGCTTTGTAAAAATTTAAAAAACGCCTCGCTTTTGCGGGTGTTTTTTGTATAAGTTATTTTGGTTGATTAAGGAAAAAGAATGGCGCGAAGTGCAAAAAAATAGGCGGGAATAGTCATTTTATCGTCGGGCTTATCTGTTATAATGAGCTTAAGGAGAAAAAATATGGCAATTGTTTTAATTACAGGAGCAAGTAGTGGTATTGGCTATCAAGCAGCAGAATTACTTGCTCAAAAAGGACACCAAGTCTATGGAGCCGCGCGTCGAATGGATGAGTTGGAAAGTTTGAAAAAATTTGGAGTGAACCCCATTTACCTAGATGTTACAAACCAAGCTTCTTGTGAAGAAGTCGTTAGGGCAATTATAGAAAAAGAAGGGAAGATAGATGCGCTGATCAACAATGCGGGTTATGGCTCCTATGGAGCAGTGGAAGATGTTTCTCTTGAAGAAGCTCAACGGCAGTTTGAAGTGAACCTATTTGGAGTTGCTCGCTTGACTAAATTAGTTTTACCTCATATGCGAAAAAATAAATTTGGGCGCATTATCAACATTTCTTCCATGGGTGGAAGGGTTACGACATACTTCGGGGCTTGGTATCATGCTACAAAATATGCCTTAGAAGCTTTTAGTGATGCGCTCAGAATGGAAACGAAGCCATTCGGCGTAGAGGTGTCGCTAATAGAACCAGGTGGAATTAAGACACAATGGGGATTCATTGCTGCCGACCATTTGGCTGAATCGGCTAAAGGAGGAGCTTATGAAAAAGCTGCGCAAAAGGCGGCTATAGGAATGAGAAGGCAGTACTCTGGAAATATGATGTCTGATCCTAAAATTATTTCTAAGACGATATTAAAAGCGCTAGATTCACGCAAACCACGCGCTCGTTACTTAATAGGTTTTGGTGCGAAACCAATTGTTTTTCTTCATGCGATTTTACCTACACGCTTATTTGACTGGATTATGATGCACTCTAGTTGATAAATTAAGGAAAAATAAAAAGATGAAAATAGTAATTGACCAACAATTTCAAGATTTTTTAGAATATAACCAGCTAGACTTAGGAAATCTATTAGAAAAGTCCAATATTCCCAACCTTCTTTGGAAAGAAGAGTTAACTTTAGGTGATGATGAGTTTCATCGATTTCAGGAAATATTATCATCAGAATTAACAGATGATCAACTCATTTTATTGAGTGATGTTCAGAAAATAGGATTATTTATGCCAGTATTTTTTGTGGCCTTATCCTCATCCAATGGTCTCCAAGCAATCCAGCGTTTAGCAAAATACAAAAAACTGATTGCTCCAGTAAATATAAAAATTACTACCTCAGACGATGAAGTACTCATTTCAATCGGTGGCACCACTCCTAATAAACAGCTTTCTCGCTTTTCGCTATTTAATGAGCAGCTCGTTATATTAAGTATACTGAGAGCGGGTAGTGGGCAAACTATTGTTCCTAAAAGAATAGAGGCTCCTTACCCATCTAGTCAATCGCTCTCAGAGGTCTTTGGAGCACCGGTGAAGTTTGTGGAAGCTGGTAATATTTTAGTTTTTAATTATGAAGACATGGAAAAACCATTTTTAACTCGAAATAACAGTATGCGTACCTTGATAGAACCAGAAATGAACCGCCAATTGGAAGAACTTAAGACTTCCTCATCGTTTATCAATAATCTGCATCAGGAAATTCAAAAGGCTGTCCCCTCTGGCGATTACTCGATAGATAAAATATCTAGGCGGCTAGGGACAAGTACTCGAACGCTACAAAGAAATTTAAGAAATTCAAAAACGACATTTAAGGCGGAAACACAGGTAGTTCAGAAAAAAATGGCGCTTCATTTTTCACATGATTTTAATTTAAGTGTGGAAGAAATTGCATATATGGTGGGATACTCTGAGGTTAGTTCTTTCGCACGGGCCTTTAAAAAATGGACGGGAACGACCTTGAGTCAATATCGAAAAAGATACAGTTAAAAGCGTTTAGCTTAAGAGCTATCACTAGTTTCGAGAGTTGAGACTATGGCCAAGAGAATAACGATTGTAAATGAATTAGTCTAAATTTAGAGACGTTTCTTCTCAAAACATCAAATAAAAATTTAAAGAGGTACGAAAAACCTCCCATCGCAGCACGAGGGGAGGAAAAGGAGTAAGCTATTTAAAAGGAGTCAAGGGGATTTGAACCCCTGCGCCGCTTATCACGGTTCGACGGATTTCGAGTCCGTTGCATTACCACTCTGCCATGGCTCCGCTCCTTTATTTAATTATATTATAGCATAGTTACAGTTTGACTAAAAGTAATATGAATAGTAATATCAAAATAAAAGACGTATAATTATACATTTTCCTTGACAAGTGAATAAATATGCCATATAATTGTATTTAAATTAAATTGAAAGAAGATGTAACTAATGGGAAATAAAAAAATTGTCTTGGCTTATTCTGGTGGATTGGATACGAGTGTAGCAGTAAAATGGCTGGCAGAAAAGGGATTTGATGTTATTGCGACTTGTATTGACGTCGGTGAGGGAAAGGATTTAAACTTTATTCATGATAAAGCTTTGCAAGTTGGCGCTGTTGAATCCCTCATTTTGGATTGCAAAGCTGAATTTTCGGAAATCTTCGTTGGTGCAGCGCTCAAAGGGAATTTAATGTATGAAAATAAATACCCTTTGGTTTCTGCGCTGAGTCGTCCTTTGATTGCGAAAAAATTGGTTGAAGTAGCTAAAAAATTTGGAGCAACTGCAATCGCTCACGGTTGCACAGGTAAAGGAAATGATCAAGTACGTTTTGAAGTTGCCATTCATGCCCTAGCACCAGAACTCGAAGTTATCGCTCCTGTACGTGAATGGCATTGGCCTCGTGAAGAAGAAATTGCCTATGCGGTTGAAAACAATATTCCGATTCCGGCTGATTTAGACAATCCTTATTCTATTGATATGAATTTGTGGGGACGTGCCATCGAAGCAGGCATTTTGGAAAATCCTTGGAATACTTGTCCAGAAGATGCCTTCTTTATGACAAAATCAGTGGAAGAAGCTCCTGAAACACCAGAATTTATTGAAGTTGATTTTGAAGAAGGTTTGCCAGTTGCTTTAAATGGTGAAAAGAAACCTCTGTATGAAATCATTAAAGAAGTGAATATTATTGCAGGAAAACATGGGATTGGGCGGATTGATCACGTTGAAAATCGACTTGTTGGCATCAAATCACGTGAATTTTATGAATGTCCCGGAGCCCTCACGCTCTTAAAAGCACATAAAGACCTCGAAGATTTAACTTTTGTTCGCGAATTGTCACATTTTAAACCAGTTATTGAAAATGAATTAGCAAATTTGATTTATAATGGACTTTGGTTTAATCCAGCGACCCAAGCTTTGATTGCCTACCTCGATGAAACGCAAAAAGTAGTGAATGGGACAGTTAAAGTCAAACTTTACAAAGGAAATGCAACACCTGTTGGTCGTAAATCAGCCAACTCGCTATATGACGAAAATTTAGCAACTTATACTGCAGCAGATGAATTTGACCAAGCTGCAGCCGTAGGATTTATCAAACTTTGGGGTTTGCCAACTCAAGTCAATGCGCAAGTTAACAAAAATAAATAAGAATCGTTAAGAAAGTAGAAGTTATGGTGAAAAAACTTTGGGGTGGACGTTTTGAAGCTTCCTTGGATGAAAAAACAGAAAATTTTGGCGCCTCGATTAAATTTGAACAAAGATTAGCTCCGTTTGATTTACAAGGTTCTTTAGCTCATGTTAAAATGTTGAGTGCCACAGGAATTATTTCTGGTAAAGAGGCGGATGAAATTGTCGCTGGATTGAAGGCCTTAGAGGAAAAACTGCACAATCATGAAATTGAGTTTAAAATCGAAAATGAAGATATTCATATGAACATGGAAACTTATCTTTTAGAGGAAATTGGAGCAGTTGCAGGAAAACTTCATACAGCAAGATCAAGAAATGACCAAGTTGCAACAGATATGCACCTTTATCTAAAATCGGTATTGACAGAGGTTCTGTCTGTGCTGACAACGCTACGTTCAACGATTGTCAACCTTGCTGTAAACCATGTTGACACAATCATGCCAGGCTATACTCATCTGCAACACGCTCAGGCAATTTCTTTTGGGCAACATTTGATGGCTTATTATCAAATGTTTACACGAGATTTTGAACGTTTTGAGTTTAACTTTAAGCATACAGATATCAATCCTTTAGGCGCTGCTGCGCTGGCGGGGACAACTTTCCCCATTGACCGGAAAATGACAACAGAACTTTTGGGGTTTGCTGGGCCTTACGCCAATTCAATGGATGCGGTGTCTGACCGTGATTTTATAATAGAATTTTTATCTAATTCCAGCCTATTGATGCTCCATTTGTCGAGACTTTGTGAAGAGTTGATTTTGTGGTGCTCACACGAATTTAAATTTATCACTCTGTCAGATGCCTACTCAACAGGTTCCTCGATAATGCCGCAAAAGAAAAATCCAGATATGGCAGAGCTGATTCGCGGAAAAACAGGACGCGTTTATGGAAATCTGATGGGCTTACTTACGGTAATGAAAGGATTACCCTTAGCTTACAACAAAGATTTACAAGAAGACAAAGAAGGAATGTTTGATAGTGCAGATACGATACTAACTTCGTTAACGGTAATGGCAGGGGTATTGTCAACCTTGAAGGTCAACGATGTCAACATGGAAGAATCAACTGCTAAAGATTTTTCAAACGCAACAGAACTCGCAGATTATCTTGCAGCCAAAGGGATTCCCTTTAGGCAAGCTCATGCGATTGTTGGTCAGTTGGTTTTGGACTGTGTTAAGAAAGGGATTTATCTGCAAGATGTAAGTTTACAAGAGTATCGTGCCTTGTCTGATTTGATTGAAGAAGATGTATATGAAATTTTAAAATCACGCACGGCTGTTGCTCGTCGGACTTCATTAGGTGGGACTGCCTTTGATTCGGTTAGAAAGCAAATTGAACAAGCAAAAAAAGAACTTCAAAGTTGAAGTTCTTTTTTAACTTGTAAGAGAAGGTTTTTTTGTATGTGTGAAGTAGTTGATAAGGTTAAAGACAACGAGAATGGCGGAGCCTACAAAGACATAGCGGTAGTCAATGAAGCCAGCAATTGTAGAGCCTAACAATGGTCCGGAAAAAGCACCAATGGATTGAGCGGATTGATTGTAAGAAAAAATTCGTCCAGTCACAGCTTGCGGAGATTCTTTTGCCAAAATAGCTTGGACAGAAGGCAGGATAGCTGCATCTGACACCCCGATTAATAGGCGCATTCCAATCAAAAACCAGACATTGGTTGTTGTGGCGGTAATCAAAAATACGACTAATGAAAAGAATAATCCAAAACCAAGGATTTTTCGTTGGCCTACTCGGTCACCTAGACGCCCTAGAAAAGGGGCAATTAACAAGGTGACGATACCAGGTGCTGCAGCCACAAGGCCAGCCATAAAGGTGATATTTCCTTTTCCGTTCATCAGTTCTTGGACATAGAGCGAAAGGACGGGGTTGATGGATTGATTAGTCATCTGTGTAATCAAAGTAGTGAAAAACATTCCCCAGATAATAGCAGGGTGAGAAATGACTTTCCAAACTTCCTTTGAGGAAAGCATATCCTTTTTTTCGACAGGTTTAAAGGTTTCTTTGACTAGAAATAGGGCGAGAAGAAAGACTAAAAACATGATGATACCAGTCACGCTAAAAACGTGTCGGTAGCCTGTAAAGTTGACTAAAATACCACCAATAATTGGTCCAATCAGAGTTCCAGCTACAGATCCTGTGGTAAGTAAGGAAAGGACAGAGCCAGATTTTTCCTTGGGAGCTGAGCTGGCCATGAGCGCCATAGAATTTGAAATGAACCCGGAAAATGCTCCTAACAACATTCTTAAAAGTAGCAGCTGCCAAGCGGCTGTGACAAAGGCCATTAAAGAAATTGAAATTGCCATTCCTAGAGAAGCGCGCAAGAGCATCAACTTGCGGCCCTTCTGATCAGCGAGCTTGCCCCATAATGGAGAAACGATAGCTAAAACGACGAAGGTTGAAGAAAAAATGAGCCCTGACCAAATATTTAATTCGGTTTTTGTATAATGTCCCAAAGTCCCAACATAAAGGGAGATAAAAGGGGCAATTAAGCTTAGTCCAACGCCGGCCATAAAGGTTCCGAACCAAAGCACAACAAGGTTTCTTTGCCAAGTTTCTTTCATAAGCATTGTACTCCTTTCTGAAAGAGTGATATCTACTATTATAAAACTATGATTCGTAGTTTGTCAATGAATAATCATTACTTGAAAAATAGATGGAATAGTTTTATACTGAATAATAAGAAATTTAAAATGGACTTTTTAGACAAAATAATTGTTTGAAAAGCGAGCGAAAGGATATACGATTATGGCAAGAATTGCACTGAATCGTGAAAAAATTGTTCAAGCAACTATTGAACTCGCAGGAAGAATTGGCTTAGCCAATGTGAGTTTTCCGCGCTTAGCGGAGTATTTTGGAATTAAAGCACCGTCACTGTACAATCATTTTAAAAATATGGATGAGGTACGTGTGGCTACAGCGGTATATTTGCAACAGGAATTGAATTATGAATTAACTCATGCGATGGTTGGTTTGACTCCGCTAGATGCTTTACGAGCCTATGCTGAAAGTTATAAGAAATTTGCTGAGAAATACGAAGCGGTCTATGAGTTAGCCAATGTCATCCATCAGACGAATAACGAAGAACTTGAGGCCTTGGCGAAAGAAAATATTCGCTTGGTGCGACGGAGTTTAGAGAATTTTGATTTATCTGAGGATGAGAATTTTCATATCAGTCGGATGTTTCGCTCAACTTTGCATGGCTTTATCACTTTAACACAATTGGGCTATTTCAGAAATTCAGATTCGACTCCTCGAGAAGAGTCTTTTGAGTATATGTTAGATCAATTGTTGATACCTTTAAAGCTGAAAGAAAAGAGTAAATAATAATTTCGTAATTAAAAAAGAGCGTTTTCATACGAATAAATGACTTTTTGCTAACTTTATGATAAAATTAAAACGATGATTTCTAAGATGGGAGAGAGTGGCTTGGCTATCAAAAAAACATATCGCGTGAAACGCTCCAAAGATTTCGACCAAATTTTTTCAGCGAAACATAGCTTTGCCAATAAAAGATTTGTTATTTATAAATTAGATGCGAATCAACCTCATTTTCGAGTGGGTCTTTCAGTAAGTAAAAAGCTAGGTCACGCTGTGTCGCGTAATCGAATTAAACGTTTATTGCGTCACGCAATTGCTGAATTTCAACCTCATTTGGTGCACGAGGACTTTGTAGTGATCGCACGTTCTGGTGTGGAAAGTTTGAGTTTTGAGGAAGTAAAGAAAAATCTAAAACACGTCTTAAAGTTGTCAAAAATCTATGTAGATGGAGAAAACGATTGAAAAAGAAATTTACTTTGATCGCAATGGCAGGAGCTGCGCTTTTGTTACTTACAGCTTGTGGAACTCAAGAGGTAACAAGTAGTTCAAATGGCATCTGGGATCAAATTGTATATGGTTTTGCGCAGGTCATTCGTTTCTTGTCATTTGGTGGATTGACTGGTGTTGGTATTATTTTATTCACAATTATCATTCGAGCGGTTTTGCTTCCTTTGATGAATATCCAAATCAAGTCTAGTCAACGAATGCAAGAAATTCAGCCTGAAATTAAAAAAATTCAAGCTAAATATCCAGGTAAAGATATGGAGTCTCGTCGTTTATTGAGCGAAGAAACACAGAAACTTTATGCGGATAATAAAGTTAATCCTTACTTGGGCTGTTTACCACTTGTGGTTCAAATGCCAGTGCTGTTTGCACTTTATCAAGCCCTATCTCGTGTAGACTTCTTGAAACACGGTACTTTTCTTTGGTTTGATATCGGAACAAAGGATCCTACTTTTATCTTACCTATTTTGGCAGCGGTATTTACTTTCCTAAGTTCATACTTGATGATGAAATCAGCGCCTGAAAAGAATGCAATGACAACGTCAATGACTTACATCATGCCAGTGTTTATCTTGGTGATGGGCTTAAATTTTGCAGCTGGGATTGCGCTTTACTGGGTAATTTCAAATGCGTTCCAAGTCTTCCAAACAATGTTGTTGGCTAATCCATATAAAATCATTGCAGCGCGTGAAGCGAAGCTTCAGGTTGAAAAAGATAAAATTAAAGCGCGTGAGAAAGCAATGAAAAAAGCAAAATCAAGAAAAAAATAAAATAAAAAGACCTTTGACAGTTTTTATTTTATTTGAAGTTGTGCTAAGAATTGTCAATAAGGTTTATCATATTACAGGAGTAGTTTTATTATGGCTATTTTTACTGGTGAAACGGTCGAGGATGCAATCGATCGTGGTTTAAATCGATTAGGTGTTAAGCGTGAGAATGTTCATATTCAAATTGAACAGAAAGAAAAAAAGGGTTTCTTAGGCTTTGGTAAGAAACGCGCTAGGGTTAACATTGAGCCGATTCAAGAGGAAACGGTGCGTAAAGCGGATCATTTGGCTGCACGCGGTGTTGATGAAAATATCAATCTTGGTGTGCCTAAGGCACAGTCTGCTATGGAAGCAACGCTTGAATTGAGTCAGGTCGTGAAAGCAGTTCGTGCGGCAGAAAAAGAGCAAAAAGGCGAAATTACGGAAGAAGAACGTAATGAGATTATTGAAGTGGCTAAAAAGACAGTCGTTCAAAATCGACAAACGGCCAATCTTTCGGAAGTTGTTCAAGCTGTAAAAGAAGAAATTGCAGTGAAAAAAGAGGCTGCTTCAAATGAAGTTTCTAATGAAGAAGAAAAAGTTGCTTCAAAAATTTCAAGTTACTTGACAACCATTACCCAAGAAATGGGAATTGCAACAAGGGTTGCTGTTTCTCGTGATGGGAACTTGACAGTCTTTAATTTGACTTCAAACCATGATGCGCTTTTGATTGGTAAGCATGGCAAGATTTTGCAAAGTTTGCAGATTTTGGCTAAGGCTTATGCCAATAGTATTTTGAATACTCGCATGAATATTGCGGTAAATGTTGGGGATTATCACGAAAAGCGTAAAGCTTATATTGTGAGTTTGGCTCATCGTGCGGCTGAGCGTGCGCGTGGTGGCGAAACGGTCTATATCAACGATCTGCAATCAAATGAACGCAAGATTGTTCATACCATTATCGCTCAAGAAAATGGTGTGGCGAGTCATTCTGAGGGGCAAGAATACAATCGCTATATTGTGGTGTCTAAAGAGATTTAGTCTTGACAAATAGCTTATCTTAGTGTAAAATTGTATAGTATGCTTTTAAAAGCGATAAACTAAGATGAAAGGAACACCGAAAAGGTGGAGCTACTTTCAAGCATAATGGAGCAAAAGTGAACATTTTGAAAAGGAAAGACAACTTTGTCGTTTTGAATTTTCAGTGAGCTATGCCCGAAAAAGTGAAGTAGCCCAGGGACTTATATAATGAAACGTACTTACCAACCACACAAAAAATCTCGTAAGACTACTCACGGATTCCGTAGCCGTATGGCAACTAAAAACGGACGTCGTGTCCTTGCAGCTCGTCGTCGTAAAGGACGCGCTTCACTTACAGTTTAATTTGTAAATGAATAAAGAAAACCAGCTTTGGCTGGTTTTTTTGTGTTTACTTTGCTTAAATAATTAGCGAAAAAACTTGCAGCAGCAACTAAAAGGATTATAATAGAATTGAAATGTGGGTTTTGCTAATAAGCGACTATTTTAGTTGAAAGGAGCAAGAAAATGGTTAGTAATCTTATTACATTAGGTGAAAAAAGTTTGGTGGTTGGGCCTGTTGGGGCTAATAAGGTGCTGGGTTTTCAGGGAAAGATGGAAATTCCTTATGGGCATATCAAGGCGATATCTCAAGGTATGGGGATTTTGAGTCAAGGGGCTTGGCGAGTTGGTGGGACTAGTATTCCTGGCAAGCAGGTCGGGTCATATCGAGGCAACCATCTGAAGGCTTATGTCAATATATCAGGCAATGAAGAGGGGATTTTGGTTGAGCTTTCTAATGAGTGGAAGGATCAGTTAGTGCTGGGTGTGGACGATGCGCAACTGTGGGTTGAGCGAATCAGAGGGAAGCTTGTGGAACTCCAAGGAAGTGGTGGTTTAGATAATCAAGCGGTGGAAACGAAAGCGACAAAGAAAAAATCTAATCATTATCGGTGGTTGTTCTGGATGATTATTGCCGTTGCGATTGTTCTGGTTTTTCTTGCGCTTTGGGACTTGGTTCGTCAGTCGGCTCAGTTTGCGCCTGCTATTCTAGGGCTTAGTGGACTTTTGTTGCTTTTGGTGTTAGGAGCAGTAGTGTTTAGTGTGTTGGCTGGGAAAAAATAAAGTATCAGTTTTGTATTTTTAAGAAAATTGTTAAAGTTTTTGAAGCGTTTTCTATTTTTGTGTTATAATAAAAGAAAAAATTAAGGAGATTTTTAACCATGAAAACTATTCAAATCGGCGATATGAATGCTTCACAAATCGTGTTGGGTGTGATGCGAATCAATGAAAAGGGAAAAGATCCTGTGGCGGCTTTAGAAGCGGCTTATGCTGGTGGGATCAATTTCTTTGATAATGCTGACATTTATGGTGCTGGTGAGTGTGAAAGTATTTTTGCAGATGCGCTGGTGAAGAGTTCGCTTAAGCGAGATGATATTTATATTCAAAGCAAGGTCGGGATTCGTCCGGGAATTGCTTTTGATTTTAGTAAAAAACATATCTTGGATGCTGTTGAAGGCTCGATGAAACGTTTGAATGTGGATTATTTGGATTCATTGCTCTTGCACCGGCCAGATACTTTGGTGGAACCTGAAGAAGTGGCGGAGGCTTTTGATGAGTTGGAAAAAGCGGGTAAAGTACGTTATTTCGGTGTTTCTAATCAAAATCCGGGTCAAATCGAGTTGCTGAAAACTGCTGTGAAACAGCCTTTACTCATGAACCAACTGCAGTTTGGTGTGATGCATACGGGAATGATTGATGAAGGGATCCATGTCAATATGACGGATGAAGGTTCTCTTGTGCATGACAATGGTCTTTTGGAATATTCACGAATCCACAAAATGACGATTCAAGCGTGGTCTCCTTTCCAATATGGCTTCTTTGATGGCGCTTTTGTTGGTAATGAAAAATTCCCTAAATTGAATGTTAAGTTGGATGAATTGGCTGAGAAATATGGCGTGACGGCAACGGGGATTGCGATTGCTTGGATTAGTCGTCACCCTGCTAAGATGCAAACAGTTATTGGTACAATCACACCAAGTCGTATCACGGAGGTTTGTGACGCGAGCGATGTGGTGTTGACACGCGAAGAGTGGTATGATTTGTATATGGCGGCTGGAAATATCTTACCTTAATGAAATCTGGGAAAGCAGCTTTTAATGTATTCTGGTCTGTTTTTTAGGGGCAGAATGAAAGGTCTTGTTTTGGAATAAATCATGCTTTGGTAGAGGAAACGGTTGAATTTGGTTGAAAAATAACGTATAATTAAGGGTATCTAAGGAGTTTTTAATGATGTATTTCTGCCGTGTTGGCGGAGAAAACTCGTTGATTTTTAGTTCAATCTGGCTTGCTAGATGATTTTAAAAGGAGGTGTCTTATGAGTTTTACAGATGAAACGGTCCGCTTTGAATTTGGTGATTCGGACAAGAGAGAGATAAGCGAGACGCTTGTTGATGTTTACAATGTGCTTGAGGCGAAGGGTTATAATCCTATCAATCAAATCGTGGGTTATGTTTTGTCGGGAGACCCTGCTTACATTCCTCGTCACGATGATGCACGTAATAAAATTCGCCGTTTTGACCGCGATGATATTGTTGAAGAATTAATCAAAAATTATCTGAAGGCTAATGGTGTGAATTTATAATGTTTGCACGGATTTTAGGACTTGATGTTGGTACAAAAACAGTGGGTGTTGCGGTCAGCGATTTGCTTGGCATGACTGCTCAGCCGGTGGAAACAATCAAGATTGATAGTGAAGCGGGAGAGCTCGGATTTGCTCGTTTGGGCGAGTTAATCAAGGAGTACAAACCGACCAAAGTGGTGCTTGGTTTGCCAAAACATATGAATGGGGACGAGGGCATTCGTGCTGAGGCTTCACGGAATTATGGAACGAAACTCTCCAATGAGTTTGGTTTGGAAGTGGCTTATCAAGATGAGCGCTTGACAACGGCACAGGCTGAAAAAGTACTGATTGACGGTGGGGTGCGCCGTAAAGATCGCAAAAAGTCAATTGATAAATTGGCTGCGGTTCTGATTTTGCAAAATTATCTTGATGCAAATGCACTGAAATTATAATTTTGACAGAGAATTTACTGACGAAAATTGGTCAGTAGAGAGAAATTGCTGACGTAAGTTTGTCAGTTCAATTTTTTGATAAATTCGTTGAAAAAAACTGAAACTTCGTAAGTGAAGTTCACAGAAAAGGAAACAAAATGACTCATACACACGATCACGAACATGACCACAATCATGAACCTGACTACATTACATTAGTTGATGAAAATGGCAACGAAAGCTTATTCCAAATTTTGATTACGATTGATGGTCAAGAAGAATTTGGCAAAAACTATGTGATTTTGCAACCGACTGAATTTGAAGAAGATGAGCAAGGTCTTATCGACGTTTTGGCTTATTCTTTCACTGAAAATGCTGATGGGACTGAGGGCGATTTGCAACCAATCCCTGAGGACGCTGAGGACGAATGGGATATGATTGAAGAAGTTTTCAACAATTTCATGGATGAGCAAGAAGGTTAATTTTGAAAATAAAAAATCCGTCAGTTTTTCTGGCGGTTTTTTTGTGGAGAATTTGCTGACGTAATTGAAATTTCCCAAACTCTTCTAGAGAATTTGCTGACGCAACTTGAATTGTTCAAAATCAGCCAGAGAAAATGCTGACGGATTTCAAAAAAGATTTCGTCAGCATTTTTTCTGCTTTATTTGCGGCCAAGTTTGCGTTTTAGACCATTTTTGGCAACATCTTTGATGATTTTGCTGCGAAGACCGGGTTCATAGCTCTTATAAATTGTCCCGTCAAAATTGATGATTTCAGCGTTGTGATTTTTATTATCAAAAATGAAATGACTAATCAATTCGGCGGTTTCTTCAGGGGATTTGATAACTGGATTATCGCCAACTTTGGCACCGTTGAGATCAGTTGCAACAGCACCTGGCATGACACCAAAGATTTGTTTTGCTGATTTTTCTTTGCTAAATTGATGACCAAAAGCAAACATCATGGCATTTTGCGCGGCTTTGCTGGTCACATAGGCCAAGGGCGCCCAATATTCTTGAGAAACAGGGACGGTGATGTTGACAATGACGGCATTTTCGGTCAATGAATGCGGCAAAAGCTGTGAAATCACAGCGTGCGTTCCTAGGAAATTTGTGTTCATTGTTTCTTGTAAATCAGCAGTTGTGTAAGCGAATGGGGACTTTTCCATATCAAAATCGCCCGCGTCGGACTTAATGTTTCCAGCGATTCCAGCATTATTGATGAGTAAATCAATATCGCGCAACTGCGCAAGACTGGATAATTGCGCCAAATCATTCAAGTCAACTTTGACAAATTGGGCGTTGATGCCTTCGGCTTGAAGTTTTTCGACGGCAGCTTGTCCACGTGTTTCGCTGCGTGCACCGAGTAAAATATCGTAGCCACGGCGTCCAAGGGTTTGTGCTAAGGCAAAGCCAATGCCTTTATTCGCACCAGTAATGAGAGTTTTCATGTGATTTTCCTCTATTTTCTATTTGTTTTTTGGGAAATAATTGCTGAGCATTTGGGCAGAAAGTTTGCGGGTGTTTTCCTCGCTGTCGACTTTTCCCATCTGATGCAAAGTTTTTGAAAAACCAGCATCGATGCGGTCGGCACCATTTTCTAAAGCAGCTAAAGTTTCGTCAATCAAATCAGAAAGGGCCATATTGTTTGGGGCAGCGGTCGTCGTATGACTTTCGAGATTAGTTTCGGCAACGAGCGGCGGAACGAGTTCGACCACTCGTAAATTTTGGTCAAAATAGCGCGCTTGCTCACGTAGGGCATCACTATAAAAATGCACACCAGCCTTTGTCAAATTGTAAATCGGATGCGCACCATCTGCCAGATTTGATAAACCTGATGAAACATTGATGATTGTTCCTTGGTTGGCGGTCAGTAGGGCTAAGAAAGCTTGAGTCACAGCGATTGTCCCCATAAGATTGGTCTGAATTTCGCTCGTCAATGCTGAAAAATCAGGATTTTCAAAAAGATTGTAGGCACGCATGATTCCCGCAGAATTAAAAAGCACATCAAGTTTGGGAAATTCGTTTTGAATGCTTTGAAGCAGCTGGAAGAGACTGTCAGTATCGCTAACATCGCTGACAAAACCTGAAAAGTCGGGATTTTCAGCCAAAATTTGCTTGAGCCGAGCTTCGTTTCGGGCGCTGATGATTACTTTATTACCAAGGGCGGCAAATTTTTGGGCAAAACCCAGACCAATTCCGCTGGTTCCCCCTGTAATCAAAATCGTATGTTGTGTAAATGTCATGATTCTCCTTTTTAAAAGGTTATTTTTTTTATTTTTTATAACCGACAAAAAGATTATATCCTGATAAGTTATATTTGTCAAGAAATATAACTTATGCTACAATAAAGTTATGAATACACGAGAAAAAATCCTCCAAGAAACCGAACAATTTATTTTGGCCAGTGGGATTGAGAAATTAACACTTTCAAAGATTGCAAAGCGCCTGAAACTCAGTCAACCTGCGATTTACAAGCATTTTAAAAATAAAGAAGAACTCTTGACACTGTTGGCTTTGCGTTGGCTCAATGGGCGTATTTTGGTGCAGATTTTTCCATTTGATACAAAAAATAATCAAGAACAAAAAGAAATTATTCACGATTGGCTGTGGGCGGTGGCCAATGCCAAATATCAAGCTCACCTAAAAACGCCCGAAATGTTTGCTCTTTATACGACCTATATCGGAGAAAATTTGGAATTAAGCCGGAATCACATTATGGAAATGATTGAGAGTTTGAAAACTGCTGCCAAGCTTGAAACAGCTGAGCAGGCAGCGGCCTATATTCAAGCATTTGCCTATTTTCATCATCCCAAAATTGCTCCACAATGGGATGAAGCCTTTCAAGCTCAATTTGAAAATGTCTGGAAAATCATTGCAAATCAGCCAGAGAATTTACTGACGTAATTGAAATTTCTCGAACTCTTCTAGAGAATTTGCTGACGCAACTTGAATTGTTCAAAATCAGCCAGAGAAAATGCTGACGAAAACAAAAAAACTCTGACGAAAATCAGAGTTTTTCATTTGCATCAGTGAATTTTAAAGACCATCGCTGTCCGCGGTTCCAAAATCAAATCAAGTTGACCTTTTGACCAGCCAAAGGAGCTACGTGGCCCAAAACCACCAAATTTACGATCATCGGTATCAAAGACTAATTCTGGTTTTTCAGCCCAATCGAGCTGAAGTTTTTCTTGATAACTCGGATGAAAATTAAAGACAAAAAGCAAATTTCCTTTTCGATAGGCCAACAGTTTGTCTGAATTTTTCACCCAAACTTGCTGCAGTTGATCTGTTTTTGCCAGAAATTTAAAGTCTTTTTCTAAGCGCACCATGTCCTTGTCAAAAGCGGCCAAGTATTTGAAACGCAAATTTTCATCTTCTGCCAAAGACCACTGACGTCTCGCGTGTTGGAAATTATCATTGTTGCCCTCGCGGGGGAAATCGAGCCATTCAGGATGCCCAAATTCATTGCCCATAAAGTTGAGATAGCCTTCGCCAGCCAAACTAAAAGTCACCAAGCGGATGAGCTTGTGAAGCGCAATCGCGCGATCAATCTTGAGTGACTGACTATTGACGTCCATTTTCCAGTAAATTTCTTCGTTGGCCAGCCACATCATGAGCGTCTTATCGCCAACTAAAGCCTGATCATGACTTTCGGCGTAGCCGATATTTTTTTCGCCGGGCCGTCTGGTCGTCAACTCCCACCACAAACTCATCAAATCCAGTGTATCATCAGATTTTTCCTTCAATTGCTTAATCCAAAAGTCAGGAATTCCCATTGAAAGTCGGTAATCAAAACCAATCCCGCCCGCAGAAATCGGTAGCGCCATACCCGGCATGGCTGACATATCCTCGGCAATCGTCGTCGCATCTGGATTGATTTGGTGAATCAACTCATTGGCCAACATCAGATAAGTCACAGCTTCCACATCAGTATTCAGTGAAAAATACTTGCTGTAATCCGTAAAAGCCGTCCCTAGACCATGATCATGATAGAGCATGGAGGTCACACCGTCAAAACGAAAACCGTCAAAACGATAAACGTCCAACCAAAATTTCAGATTAGACAACAGGAAATGAATCACTTCGTCCTTACCATAATTGAAGAGCTTAGTGTTCCAAGCAGAATGTTCGCCACGCGCTCCCTCGTGGAAGTACTGGCTGGTTGTCCCGTCAAAAAGATTAAGCCCGTCACCCACATTTTTGACTGCGTGCGAATGCACCACGTCCAACAGCACACGAAGCCCCATGCCGTGCGCCTTATCAATCAGATCCATTAAATCCTCAGGTTGACCAAAACGACTAGAAACGGCAAAGAAATTAGACACCTGATAGCCAAAGCTAGCATATAGCGGGTGTTCCATAATGGCCATGAGCTGGATGGTGTTGTAGCCATCTTTTTTGATACGTGGCAGGACATCGCGCGTAAATTCTTTATAAGTGTTAATCTTGTATTCTTCAGTAGAAATACCGATGTGCGCCTCGTAAATCAGCGGTGCTTCAGCTAATTTTGGTGCTTGATGTTTCCATTCATGCTGAGGATTAACAATCACACCATCCAATTCATGGCGCTCATTAGGCAGAGTGTAAAGGATGTAACTCGGTACCCGATAAACTGTTTCGCCATTGGTCAAAGTCAATTTGACCTTGACTTTGGAGCCGACAGGCAGCATTCCGGGCACGCTAATTTCCCAGACCCCACCGTAAGCTTCTTTGAGTTCAAAATTATTTTCCCAATTGTTGAAATCACCGACCAACCAAGCTTTTTGCGCATTTGGCGCCCATTCTCGGAAAGTCCAATGTTTCATTTCTTGTTGAAAACCAAAATACTTGTAGCCATTGGCAAAGTCGCAAAGCGAGCCGTCCACACCTAAAAGTCGTTTCTTCGTTCGAGCAAAATCAAAGAGCCGAGCAGACAAGTCATCTTTGAAAGCTTCTAGATAAGGGTCATAATCCAAAATATTGAGAGGCATAAACGATTCTCCTTTTTTTACTGAAAAACATTTCTCAGTCTATTTTAACACTTTTGGAAAGGTTTTCATAATATAACTTCACAGATAAGTAAAAAACTCACTACTCACATTCCGTCAGTAATTTCGCTCACTCGGGAAAGCCAAACCAAGGATCTTCCTCATCCGTAAGGGATTCAGGAACGAAAGAAGTGACTTGTGGGTCAGCAAAAGCAGGTTGATTTTCTAGAGAAAATGCTGACGGAATTTGCGTCAGTAAATGCTCTGGCTGATTTTTCTCATTTGTCACTGTTGGTGCCAAAGTTGGTGTCCCAGATTGACTTGGAGAAGCTGGAGACACAAAAAAGTGGCTTTCTAGCAGCTTGATATAGTCATAAAATTCCGTTAAAAGCCCCTGATAATAAGCGCCCTCTGCAGAAGAGGCCTCAGCCTTAAAAGTCGCCTGTGCCTCACCCCAACGTTCCGCAATCTGTTTACTCCTTAAAAACTCATCATAATTCATGTCAAACCTCACTTGTTTCTGCTCTCATTATAACTTATTTCATTCTTCTTTTTCAAAAAATTCACTTTCGTGTGAAAAAGTGGAATTTTCAGAAAATAAAAGATATAATATCAATCATAAACCAAACTTAATAAAGGAGAAAAAATGACCTCAACCCCAAGAAGCACTCACTTGCTCCTCCGGTGGAGCTTACTCACCTATTCACTCTTTGCATTAACTGGTAGTGTGATTTACATCATTTTAAACGGCAAACTTTTCAAAATCAACTGGAAAAAATATAACAGCAGTGGGGACTACTATCTCAAAGTAAACAAAATGCGTGATTTAGGGATTTTGCGCCTCTCTGGTAATCCACGCCAACTTCATTCAAGTTTTTTGATTGCTCTACTAGTCATTGGCATCCTTGTCAGTTTGTTTATCTTTGTGATGGCTTGGCGTAGCTATGTGTCAAGAACTTACACGCCCCTCATTACGCTCATTGGCTATCTTTTTCCTTTTATTTTTTCAGGAAGGGCAAATATACTTTGGCCGCTCTTGTATGGTTTTCTCATTGTGCTTTTTGGAGCTGCTTTTTCGGCACTAGCTCTCAAGTCAATTTAAAATTGTGTTGTAAATTCTCAATAGTTTTGCTATAATAATATGTTGTTTTATACATAAAACTGAATACATATCATACTTAACATAAAGGAGAGCAACATGAAAGAAAAACTAGGGAGAAAAGACTATCTATTTATTGGCTCGATGCTGTTTGGGTTGTTTTTTGGCGCAGGAAACTTGATTTTTCCTATTCACATGGGGCAAGACGCTGGTGCCGCGATTTCCTTGGCAAATTTAGGATTTTTAGTCACGGGTGTAGGTTTCCCTTTTTTGGGAATCATTGCGCTAGGAATGTCGCAAAGTTCAGGTGTTTTTGAACTCTCTTCGCGCGTGGGACGTTCTTATGGCTATGTTTTTACGATTTTACTCTATCTCGTGATTGGCCCTTTTTTTGCCCTCCCACGTCTGGCAACGACTTCTTTTGAAATCGGCATATCTCCCTTTTTATCCGCTCAACTCCAAGCGCCTTTGCTTGCTCTTTTTAGCATTTTATTTTTTGGAACAGCCTGGTTTTTAGCCAGAAAACCGACAAAACTCTTAAATTATATCGGAAAATTCCTCAATCCCCTCTTTTTAATCCTTTTGGGTTCTATTTTAGTCATCGCTTTTACTCATCCACTTGGAAAAGTCAGTGAAGCAGCCATCGGGAAAAGTTACCAAAATGCTGCTTTCATGACAGGTTTCACCCAAGGCTATAATACGCTTGATGCCTTAGCCGCTTTAGCATTTGGAATTATCATCGTCACAACCATTCGCGAACGCGGTGTAAAAAATCCGAAAGTCATTGCTAAAGAAACAGTCAAAGCAGGCCTGATTAGTGTGATTTTAATGGCTGTGATTTACACTTGCCTCTCCTACCTCGGTGCAATGAGCGTCGGCCGCTTTGCGATGAGTGAAAATGGAGGAATTGCCCTCGCTCAAATCTCTCAACACTACTTAGGGACGTTTGGGATGATTATATTGGCCTTGATTGTTATCATCGCCTGCTTAAAAACAACAGTTGGTTTGATTTCGGCCTTTTCAGAAGCCTTTGTTGAACTCTTCCCGCAGAAAAACTACAGTTTTTACTTAGTAATTGTGAGTATCCTGCCTTGTATTTTTGCAAATGTTGGCTTGACCAAAATCATCCAACTTTCTGTGCCAGTCTTGATGTTTTTATATCCACTAGCGATTACATTGATTCTCCTTGCTCTCTTAAGCCCTCTCTTTAACCATGCTAAAATCGTTTATCAAACGACGACGGCATTTACACTCTTGGCAGCCATCATTGACGGTCTGAATGCCCTCCCTAATGCCCAATCCATCACGGGTATTGCAGATCTTATTAATTTTGCAAAACATTATCTTCCTTTCTTTCCATTGGGAATGGGTTGGATTCTTCCAGCGCTTGTCGGTTTTATCGTAGGACTCATCTGGAAAACTTTATCCAAAAAGACCGCTTGAATTAAAAAATAAAAGAAAACCTTATATCTCAGAGATATAAGGTTTTTAAATAACTTTAATGTTTTAAAAAAAGCTATGTAATCTAAAAAACTTTTATTTACCTAACAAAAATGATATGATATAACTTAACATGAGTTTATAAGGAAAAGGAAGTACTATGGAAAGAAAAAGAATAAGTACAAAAGATGCTTGGATTGCCTTTGTTGCAACCTTGTTGATTGGGATAGGCTATCAAGTAATAGGGAAGTTGCCGCTTGATTCGACAGTTGCACAGTTCATTGGAACGATATGGAATGCTATTTTAGCTGCAGTAGTAGGCTATATTTTTCTAAAAAATCGATTTGTTAATCAGTTTAAACATTTTAGTTTTAAAACACTTGCATGGGGAATTCCACTAACCATTGTAACAGGGGCTTTATTTGGATTGGTTTATAGTCTTTTGTTTGGTAAACCCACAGAAAACTCTGTAGCTGGAATTATAACTCTGCAAATGGTCTTTTTGCAGGTTCCCTTTATGTTGATGGGGGAAGAATTATTAAGCACCAATATTATTCTTGCTTTAGAAGAAAAAGGATTAGATTTCAAATGGGCCTCTTTGATTTGTGGTGTCTTGTTTGCTTTGTGGCACATTCCAGCATACGGTTTCCACCCTGCTCAATTGCTCATCACTCTACTTCCAACGAGACTTGCGCTGAACTACGTGTGGAAAAAATCTAACAGTGTTTGGATAAGTTGGCTTTGTCACTACCTCTATGACTGTCTTGGTTTCATCCAATTTTTCACAAAATAATCATTTCATTTTTGTCAAATTGTGGAATTACAGTAAAAAAATACTGCTAGGAATTTCTAGTAGTATTTTTATTGTAAAAGCTCGTCATCATTTTAGCTACTCTAAAAATCCAAGAAAAAACTCTGAAATTGAAAAATAAAATGGGGCAAATTTGGGGCAATTGGAGGAAGTTATAGTAAGTTTTGAATTATTTTTGTTGATATTTATCTAATCATTAAAATAATAAAATCTTTTTTCTTGACTTGGAGCGCACACCAAGGTTTATAATGAGTTTATCATAAGAAATGGAGAGAAAAAAATGCAAACTTTCAAATTAAATAATGGTGTTGAGATTCCTGTTCTGGGTTTTGGTGTTTTCCAAATTCCTCAAAATCAAACTAAGAAAGCTGTACTTGATGCCTTAACTGCTGGTTATCGACATATCGACACGGCACAATCTTATATGAATGAAGCGGAAGTAGGAGAAGCTTTATCTGCAACTGAGGTACCTCGTGAAGACATCTTCTTGACGACTAAAATTTGGTTGAGTAATTATGGCTATAAAGCTACAACGAAATCAGTAGAAGCTTCACTTGCTAAACTTCAAACTGAATATTTAGATTTGGTGTTGCTCCACCAACCATATAGTGATGTCTTTGGTTCTTTCAAAGCTCTTGCGGACTTACAAAAATCAGGTAAAATTCGTGCAATTGGTGTATCAAATTTTAACAGTGAACGTTTGGCAGACGTAGTAGCTTTTCAAGAAGCTAAAGTACAAGTCAATCAAATTGAAATCAATCCTTTCCACCAACGTGAAGAGGATTTAGCGAATGCTAAATCACGTGGAAATGTTTTGCTCGAAGCATGGGCTCCATTTGCGGAAGGGAAAAATGGAATTTTCACAAATGAAGTTTTAACTAAAATTGGAGATAAATATGGTAAGTCAGCAGCACAAGTTATCCTACGCTGGAACTTTGAGCGAGGAATTGTAAGCCTAGCTAAGTCTGTTAAACCAGAACGTATGGCGCAAAATATTGATATTTTTGATTTTGCTTTAACTGACGAAGATAAAGCTCAAATTGCTACACTCGAAACTAATGATAGTCAATTCTTCGACCACAACACTCCTGAGTCAGTTGACATGTTTGTTAATTTTCTAAAAGAAAGAGATGTGTAAGCTTGAATACTCTTTTGATTAATGCAAGTGCTGAAAAAGGAGATACAACTCGGAGTATTGCCCGAGCAATCAGTACTGAATTTGATGAAATACGGTTAGTAGATCAAAATATTGCTCAATTCGGACAAGTAAGTGAAATTGAGAAGGATGATTTTGACAAAGTTATTGCTAAAATTAATACTGCCGATAAAATTATTGGTAGTCCCGTCTATTGGGGAGGATTGACAAGCTTACTTTACACTTTCATTGACCGATTAGGTGAGGTTTATCATACGCCGAAAAATCCATTCCGGGACAAAGAAGTGGTTATTATTGTTCAAGGAGCATGGCCTCAAGAAGTGTTACCGCATGCCAAGGTTTATTTTGAACACTTTGCAGAGAACTATAATTTTCACTTACTTGCTATTGTCACAAACTTACAAGAAGCTGCATCTGTTAATTTATGACAGATGCTTTTTAGAAAGATTCTTATGCAACAAAAACAAAAATTTGGAACAATTTTATTTATTATTTTATTTAGTTACTTTTTGATATTGATGGATAACTCAATTATCTTCACAAGTACAGTGAAAATTGCAAATGATTTGCACCTTAATGAAGCGGCATTATCTTGGGTTTCTAATGCTTACACTATAACATTTGGTGGTTTCTTACTCTTAGCAGGTAGACTTGGAGACTTACTTGGACGTAAAAGGATATTTTTGACAGGGCTCTTACTTTTTGGATTAAGTTCTCTTTTTATTGGTCTATCTTACTCTATGGTTGAAATTATTTCTTGGCGTGCTATTCAAGGAATTGGTTCTGCAATAATTGCTCCTACTTCACTTGCTATTTTAATGGATAATTATGAGGGTAGTATGAGAATGCGTGCGATTTCCTATTATGGGGCAACAGCAGGTATTGGTTCATCTGCAGGTCTTTTAATTGGTGGATGGTTAACTAGTGCAATTTCTTGGAGAGCTGGTTTCCTACTTAATGTTCCTTTTGCTCTTTTCTTAATCATTTTAACGTTTATAAAGATAAAAAATGGGAAAGCGCAAAGGATTAAAATTGACTATCTTGGCGCAATTCTTTCAGTATTAATTGCTACTAGTTTTGTTTATGGGATTACAGTTACTAATCTCTGGCTTATTGCATTTTCAATTATTTTATTGCTTGGCTTTATTTTCTGGGAGAAAACTCAGAAAAATCCGTTAATGCCACTTGAACTCTTCAGCAATCGCGTCCGTTCGGGTTCTTATTTAGCTCGATTTATATTTATGATGGCAATGCTCCCTTACTGGTTTATTCTACCCCAAATTATGCAAGAGATTTATCATTTCACACCATTGCAATCTGGTATGGGATTTTTACCTCTGACAATTGTTAATTTTATAGCTGCCTTATATCTTCCAAAACTAACAGCAAGAATTGGTAATTCAAAAGTGATGTTAGTTGGGCAAGGGATTCTATTGCTTGGCTTGATACTATCAACAGTGCTAAGTCCAAAGCTTGGATATTTCTTAGCAATTGGGTTACCAATGGTTTTGGTTGGTTTAGGGCAAGGTTGGTTATTGGCTCCCCTAACATCGGCGGGCGTTCAAGAGATACCTAACGAGCTATCTGGCGCAGCTAGTGGGATGACAAATACAATGCACCAAATTGGTGGTCCTGTGGGCTTATCACTTGTTGTGTTCATTACTAGCCCTTTTCAAAACCAAAGTTTAGTTTATTATCATTGGGTTATGGGTCTAGTCACTGCGTTTATCGTTTTAGGTTTTGTTGTGCTATTAATCACTCAACCACATAAGCAAGTTGCTGAGGGATAATCGAATTTTATAGAAGATGATATAATAAACTTATTGATGGGATAAAAGATTTACTTATATGGTAGGGTAACTCAGAATTTATTATAGAGTTACTTTCTTCTGTTTCAAAATATAAAAATAGAAAGTGAATAAAGCAATGAATATTAAAGAGGCTGCAGATCTATTTGGCTTAACGCCAGATACACTACGCTATTATGAAAAAGCAGGAATTGTTCCACCTGTTCATCGAGCACAATCTGGTTTTCGCGATTATCAGACACGGGATTTAAATTGGATTTATCTTGTTAGAAGTCTACGGCGTGCAGGAATGGATATTGATGCACTCAAGCACTTTGCAGAACTTGCCAAAGGCCGGGAAACAAACGATATCGATACCCTTAAGGCGGTAGATACAGCTCAAAAAGGTATTTTACAGAAACAACTTATTGAGATAGATGAAAAAATTTCTGAACTCCAGCAAACACGTGAGATACTAGCTTATAAGATTTCCACTTACGAAGACCATATTGCTAAGTTTAAAACAGGTGAGTGGGATGCAGAAAACCAAGAAAGACTATGGGAACGATAAACCTAAAGAAATATGAATAATCTTTAAAAAAACTGACAAAAGGGATAAAAAGTCTTACTATAAGGATTATTAAAGATTTGAGAAATAAGAACTAATCAAGTAATAAGATGTGTGTAACATAAAAGGTGAAGAACTACAAGCATATCTCAAATATAGTCATTAAGCTTTAAGTCAACTTGCTCAATGGTTAATCTTCTGCTACACTCTGAAAACATAAGCAGATAACCAAGGTAGTGTGAAAAATAATGTTATAAAAATGTGATAAAAATAGGAAAAATAATAAAGAAAAAGCCTTATACATCAACTATACAAGGCTTTTAATTTAGTGCCGAGTGCAGGAATCGAACCTGTGACCCCTTCGTTACGAGTGAAGTGCTCTACCGACTGAGCTAACTCGGCAACTTATGAAAGTGGAATTTCCACTTCCATAATCATACAACTTTTCAAAAAATTTTTCAAGACTTAAAAATCTTTGGCATTTGGTAAGTTATAACCGTAACGCTCACAGAAATCTTCACGGAATTCAAGGAGATTGTCGTCCATGATAGCTTGACGGACGTCTTTCATGAGATTGACAAGGAAATGAAGATTATGATAAGAACAAAGGCGTAAGCCAAAGGTTTCATCGGCTTTGATCAAATGACGTAAGTAAGCGCGCGTGTAGTTGGTACAAGTGTAGCAATCACACATTGGATCAAGTGGGGTGAAATCATGCTCATACTTGGCATTGCGAATATTTACTCGGCCAAAGTGAGTCATTAAGGTACCGTTTCGGGCGATACGTGTAGGGAGAACGCAGTCAAACATATCAACCCCACGAATGACACCATCAATTAAGCTATCTGGCGCACCAACGCCCATAAGATAACGGGGTTTGTCTTCAGGAAGAAGAGGCGTAGTGAAGTCAAGCACTGCATTCATTTCTTTATGTGATTCGCCGACGGCAAGTCCGCCGATAGAATAGCCTGCGAAATCCATAGAAGTCAAATCAGCAGCTGATTGGCGGCGTAAGTCTTCAAAGCCAGCACCTTGAACGATCCCAAAAAGGCCTTGGTCATTTGGACGACGATGAGCATTAAGTCCGCGTTCAGCCCAACGTGAAGTCCGCTCAACTGAGGCTTTAACGTAATCATAAGGTTGATAAAAAGGTGGACATTCGTCAAAGGACATCATGATGTCAGAGCCGAGATTATTTTGGATACCGATGGCTTTTTCTGGATTGAGGAAGAGTTCACGACCGTCCAGATGGCTCTTGAACTTAACACCTTCTTCGGTGATGTTTTTCTTGTTTTGTACCAAGCTGTATACTTGAAAACCACCACTATCTGTAAGGATGGGTTGATCCCAGTTCATGAATTTATGGAGTCCGCCAGCTTCGGCAACTAACTCATCTCCGGGACGAAGCCAGAGGTGGTAAGTATTAGAGAGGATAATTCCAGAACCAAGGTCTTTGAGTTCTTCTGGACTCATAGTTTTTACTGTGGCTTGGGTGCCGACAGGCATGAACATTGGTGTTGGGAAGGTACCGTGTGGTGTGATAATTTCACCGAGTCGTGCGCCGGTGTGTTTCTCTTTTTTGATGAGTCTGTATTTTATTGCGTGTTCAGTCATGTTTTTCCTTTAAGATGTCAGGAGCTTGGCAAAAATAGCATCTTCCTTTGTGCGCCTTTTGGAACTCCTGACTCGATTATTTTCTTAAAAAATTAAGCACTTATAAGTATAACAAAAAATATGTGCTTTTTATAGGTTTTGTTTGGATATTCTACTAAAGAAAGATGATTTTTTGAAATTTTAGTGTTATAATGGTAATAGAATTTAAAGTTTTTAGAAAATTTATTTTTTAGTACGTAGGAGGTACTTTCATGAAGAGACGAGATTTAAAAAATCAGGCGAAAGCAGCACTGAAAGACAACTTTGGTTCAAAAATGTTGCTCTTTATCATTCCAATTATTTTAGGAATTTTTAGTAGGGGTAATCAAGTACATACCGTTTTGACAGATAATAATATCAATTTTAGTGCGGATGCTGGTGGGGCTAGTGTGTCTCATTTGGCACTCTTAATTGCGGGGCCGATTATTGCTGTTACTGTTTTGATTACTATTGCGATTAGTTTGTTTATCATCGTCATCACAACGGGGGCAATCTTCAACTATATCAAGATTTTCCGCGGGGAACGTAGCAATCCGCAATTTAAAAATATCTTTGCTCCATTTTCTGACGGTTCACTTTGGAAAATTGTTTTGCTGAATGTGGTGATTGGACTTGTGATGATTGTCTTGATTCTTATCCCAATTATTGGCTGGGCTTTTGCGGTTTATTTGGGACTAGGGTGGTCACAAAGTACTTATGTGTTGTTTGATCAGTTGGAAGAAGGCCGTTATGCAGGCGTGAAACAGGTCTTACGCGAATCGTCAGCGAAGATGAAGGGCTTGCGTGGAAACTACTTTATCTACAAATTGAGCTTCTTCTGGTGGTATATTTTAAATGGTATCTCTGGTGGACTGGCTGGTTTTTGGACAATGCCTTATTTCAATATGGCTGATATTGCTTACTACGAAAATATCGAAAATCTATAAGAAAAAAAGTCGTCAGATTTACTGACGGCTTTTTTAGTGCTTTCGGTCTTTTCGTCAGCATTTTCTCTGGAAAAATTCTAGAGAATTTACTGACGGAATTTATTTGATGCGCTTAGTGTGACGCCCATGAACGAAATAATAAATGACAGCAATCAAAAGGGCCAAAATCGCAGAGGCAAAGTAAAGATTACGATAGCCTAAGAGTGGCATGAGCATTCCCAAGATGAAAGGCCCAAAACCAACGCCCATATCCATGAAACCAAAGAAAGTTGAGGTCACAACGCCCAAGCGATGGACGTTTGAGTTACGGATAGCAATAGCTTGACCAAAGGGTGAAAACGAACCATAGCCCAAGCCAATAAAGACAGCCGCAAGTAAAAGCATACCACCAGAATGTGCTAGACCAATGAGCAAAAGTCCTAAGGCAAAGAATAAGTAAGTTGGATACATGACAAAATTGTCCCCGAGACTATCAAAAATTCGCCCCGTGATTGGTCGTGAAATCAGGACAGTTAAAGCATAAACGATGAAGAAAAATGAAGCAGTCTCCGAAAGGTTGATAGAGAGGGAATAAGCATCCATGAAAGAAAGAATGCTAGAGTAAGAAATCCCAATCAGAAAGGCAATTAAAGAAATGGGAAGTGCAGCTTTCTCAAAATAATTTGACCAAGCAAATTTTCGTTTGCTTGTTTCGGGAATTTCGGAGTTTGTTTGGCTGCGTTGCACTTTTAAAAAGAAGAGCCCAATCAAAGCGACAAACAGCAGTAAAGCAGACAACCAGATTAGAGCAGAAAATCCAGAAACGCGATAGAGGAACATGGATAAAAAAGGGCCAAAAGCTGATGATAAAGTGACTGAGAGGGCATAATAGCCAATCCCTTCACCTCGACGTGAAGCAGGCACGATTGCCCCAGCTAGCGTCCCAGAAGCTGTCCCAGCAATCCCAAAGCCAACTCCGTGAAAGAGCCGAAGCAAGAGTAAAAGTCCGACAGAGTGGACTGCAAAATAAGCAAAAGTCAGGATAAAATAAATCCCAATCCCAAGATAAAGTAATTTTTTTGCGCCAAAACGCTTCATGTTATTACCTGCCCAGAGTCGTGCAAAAAAGGCACCGACAATAAAAATTCCAGATAAAATCCCAGCGATGCTGGCTGAGGCTTGATAGCGCTCCATAGCCATCGTTCCAATAACGACAGTCGGTAAATAGAAGACGAGATAGAGAATAAAATTAATGAGCATATTGATGACAAAAGTTCTTGTCCATAGTTTTTCTTTCATATGAAACCTTTCAAGTGTTTTTAGAGATAATGAATTTAATAAAAAAGACAAACTCTCGGGATTAAGCGAGAGTTTGTGTTTCTTCGTTGAATTAACTTTATCATTGTATCAAAAAAATGAAATATAATGTTGCAGATTGACATTTTATGTTCAAATTAGCTTAATTAGGGTTGACGGTGTTGACAGCTGTACCGTCCGCGTAGTTAATTTTGGCATTTGGCGCCACGTTGTCTAAAACCACGACGGTTGCCCCAGCAAGTCCTGTTTTTTCACGGCCACCACCAAGTTTGATCGTCAATTTTTCACCGTTTTGGTCAATACCAACGTAGGCCAAGCGAATTTGGCGGGGCAGAAGTTCATTGCCTTTGTAGATTGGGGTGACTTGGTAATCTAGATAATAGTTAGGGTGATTGGCAAGCCAGCTGTCTAGACGATTTTCATAATAAAGCATACTTGCAGTATTACCATCGTCCATGCCCACAAAGCTGCCCCCATTGAACCAAGCAGTTTCTGGAACCAAGTTGCGTGCTTCGTTATTTAGACCGCAAAATTGATAACCAACCAAATGACCACGTGCCATGAGCCACATTTTACCGATAGAGCCGTTGTCTTTTTTATAGTAGAAATTATAATTGTGCCAGCCGACGGGATTGTAAGTCAAGGGTTCACGTTTGGCCCGAGGTTCTTGGGAATTTTTGAGCTGAATGTGTGAATCTACGGCACGACCAAGCGCATCAGTGTCCGCCATGACCATTTGTTTTTGATTTTTGAAAGGTAAAGGTTGCTGCTTGATTGTAGAGGGCAGCATTTTGCTTGTTTGATTGAGCGTGGTGGAGGGCGTTGTGTCTGGTTTTGACCCGAGATGAAGCTTGTCAGAACCAAAATAACCCACAGCCAAAGCCACAAGGAGGATTAACAGACTAGTGAGTGATTTTTTTTGTTTCTTATTCATGACTTAATTATAACAAAAAACCGTAAGCCTTTGCTAAATAACGCCGTCACGAAATGGTGTATAATAAAGGAAAAGCACAAAGGAGAAAAAAATGTACGAATTTGAAAATCCAAGCCAAGAAACGATTTTTGGTTATCTCAAAAAAGCGAAAACAATTGCTGTGGTTGGCATGAGTGATCGTCCAGATCGCACGTCATTTTTGATTGGGCAAGCTTTGCAACAAAACGGTTACCAGATTGTTCCGGTTAACCCAAAGTTGGTAGGGACACAGCTCTTGGGTGAGCAGGTCTATGCCAATATCAAAGATGTTCCCTTTCATTTAGATATTGTTGATATTTTCCGTCAGAGCAAATTTTTGCCTGAAGTTGCTCAAGATTTTATCCAAACAGACGCAGATGTTTTCTGGGCTCAACAAGGTTTGCAGTCCGAAGAAGCGGAGCAAATTTTGCGTGCAGCCGGTAAAAATGATATTGTCATGAACCGTTGCATTAAAATCGAATACGCCTACTCTGGTTTAGGAAAATAAGTTTTCGTCAGCAAATTCTCTGGCAAAATACTTTTCGTCAGTAAAAAAGTCAATTCCGTCAGCAAATATTCTAAAAAAATCAGCCAAAAGACCGATAAGTGCGGTCTTTTTTCTTGCTATAATAAGTTTATAGAAAATACTAGTGTCTGATTTCCCCAAAAAACGGTCGAAATCAGCTCGTGTTTAAAGGAGAAATGATGTTTTTAGGAATAGTTATCGTGTTGGCACTCTTACTTTTTGTGAAGGGTTTGGTCAAATTTGTCTTGCCAGCGCTCGTAATTTTAGTCGTTTTACGCCTACTCTGGGGAGGATTATTGTTACTGTTTAGCCCACATTTCTGGGGCTTACTACTGGTTGTCGGCTTTATCTTTTGGCTATTCAAAGCCAGCCGTGGCAATCGATATGATTAGGAGGGAAAAAGAATGTTCTTAGGATTTTTATCAGCTTTATTGGTGATTGGTACGCTTGCTTCTATTTTGCTGGTGATGTTTGGTTTGCTTGCAGCACGCGTATTTTTCCGTTATATTTTGCCAATCTTGCTCATTTTGCTGGCAATTCGGGTAATTTTTGCGGGACTTATGCTACTTTTTAACCCTCATTTTTGGCTTTTTGTCGGCGGAGTGGCACTTGTCATTTGGCTTCTTGGAAAATTTAGAGCTTAAAAACAAACGGACGGTCTTTTTCAAAAATGAGGCCGTTTTTTTGCTGCTATCTGAGGCAAAATTATTTGCTTTATTGAATGTTGACCGAAAATTTAGTATAATTTCTTTAATACTATGGTCGAAAGCAGTTTTTTCACCATAAGGAAAGTGTTCTCGCTTGCGAAAACATTGGAGGAAATCATGTCAAATGAATATCAGACGCGCTCGGCAAGACTCAAGCGTAACGTTTCACCCCAGAAAGTCGCACCTATCGAAGCCGATTCAGCTACCGCTGAAATCCAAGACCAACAAAGAGCCCCCCTTAGAAAAAGTCGGTCAAATAAACAAGTTTCACCTCATGAAAATCGAATTGCTCAAAGAAGTAGCCTTCCTTTATGGCTTTATGGCTTGTTAGGCAGTTTGTCGGTGCTTTTGAGCCTGACTTTTTACACTTTTCCCTTGTGGAGAATGCAAGCCACAGCCATTCAATCGCAAAATCTTTACTCAGGCCTTGCCATGCAGCATGGTTTGGTTCCTTATAATGATTTTTTCGGCACAGGAGGTTCTATATTTTACCTGATTAACTGGCTGGGAAATCTGGGCGGCAGCACTTGGCTCCTTTGGATTTTTGGTATTATTGCCTTGCTCATCAGTGGTTTACTTACTTACAAACTCGCCAATCAACAAACGCAAAACCAAACAGCAGCGACCATTGTTTCGGCCTTTACCTTAGTTGTCATTGCTGGAATGGCTCGTGGGGGAGATGCGCCGACCTTGTTTGCACTCCCTTTTGCACTCTGGGGCGCCCTCTTTTTAAACCAATATTTCCGCGAAGCATCGACTGATCGAGGCTTCATTCGTTTTGGAATGGCAGGGGCGATGACGCTTGTTATCTCGCCAATCATGAGTGTATTTTTCTTAATGTCAATGCTTGCCCTTTTGATCTATAATCCACTTAACCGCCGCTTCTGGCGTGGTTTTTACCAATTGTTGTCAGCCCTCTTAGGCGTTTTATTGGTGGGTTATTCGGTGGCCTATTATGCGCTACAAGAACAAACACTTTACACTTCAATTGAGCAATCTATTTTGATTCCATTGAGTCAATTTGGCACGGCCAGCGATTTACCGATTGTCTTAGCCAAGTCCCTTGTGATGATTTTAATCTTTGGAGGAGTTACAGGATTTATTCAAGGAATTTTACAACTCAAAAACAGCGGTAGTGCTTTGATTTGGCACACCCTGCTCCTTTTAGGCACGGTAGTCGTGACCATATTGGTCGTGTTCAACAAAAATTTTGATAGTTCTAATTTATTAGCCGCACTGCCCTTTATGCTTGTTTTTACTGGTTTGTCAATCAAGGACAACGATAAAATCTTGTTGAAATACTTGCAAAATCGCTTGTTTGCTCCTATTTTGGCGATTCTCTTTGTCCTTTTGACTCCAATCGTTTATAGTTTTCAAAATCGGACGATTTTTGCCGAAGAAAAAGCCGTTGTGCGCTATCTGACAAACCATGCGACATCATCTGATCGTGTTTATGCAGTAGCCGAAACTAAAAATATCAACAACCTCAGTCGCAAAGTAGCAACGATAGATAACGTTCCAGCTCACTTCCCGATTAAATTCAGTCAAGCCTTTGATTTGAAAGTTGGCCAATTGACCGACAAATATGTCGTCTTAGAAGCAGGGCAAAAACTTCCCAAAAGTCTGTCTACTGTGCTTTCTAAAGAATACAAAGTAACCACTTATTCAGGCCAATATTTCCGCATTTACGAGAAAAAATAAGCCTCAGCCCAATTCGTCAGCAAAAAAGTCTGACCAAAAGTTTTCGTCAGTAAATTCTCTGAAAAAATCAAGAGCAAAAGCCGGAGAATTTACTGACGGATACTCCGTCAGAGAAAAAATACTGACGAAAAATAAAAAACAGCGCTCAGGAGGAAATCATGAGAGAATTTGAAAAATCACACAAACTTGATAATGTCAGCTATGATATTCGTGGCCCAGTGCTGGATGAGGCGCAAAAAATGCGCGCTAATGGCGAAAAAATTCTACGTCTAAACACAGGAAATCCCGCAGAATTTGGCTTTTTAGCACCTGATGAAGTCATCAGAGATTTGATTGAAAATGCCGTGGAAAGTGAAGGCTATTCTGACTCCAAAGGGATATTTCCAGCCCGTAAGGCTATCATGCAATATTGTCAGCTCAAAGGTTTTCCTAACGTTGACATCAACGATATTTTCACCGGAAACGGTGTTTCTGAACTTATTGTGATGTCAATGCAAGGGCTGCTTGACACGGGCGATGAAGTATTGATTCCTATGCCTGATTATCCGCTCTGGACAGCGGCAGTCAGCCTTGCTGGCGGAAATGCTGTTCACTACATTTGTGACGAACAAGCTGGTTGGTTCCCTGATATTGCGGATATTCGCGCAAAAATCACGAGCAATACCAAAGCGATTGTTTTGATCAATCCCAACAATCCGACAGGAGCGTTGTATTCTAAAGAATTACTTTTGGAAATCGTTCAAGTAGCGCGCGAGCACAATTTAATCATCTTTTCTGATGAAATTTATGATCGATTGGTTATGGACGGAGCAGTTCATGTGCCAATTGCCAGTCTGGCACCAGACCTTTTTGTGGTGACGATGAATGGCTTGTCAAAATCACATCGCATTGCAGGTTTTCGTGTAGGTTGGATGGTACTTTCCGGTGAGAAATCACACGTCAAAGGTTACATCGAAGGGCTTAATATGCTCGCTTCCATGCGCCTTTGTTCCAATGTGCTGGCGCAATCTGTCGTTCAAACCTCGCTAGGTGGCATCCAGTCTGTTGACAAATTGCTCCTTCCAGGAGGTCGGATTTATGAGCAAAGAGAGTTCATCTACAAAGCAATCAACGACATTCCCGGCCTGAGCGCCGTAAAACCTCAAGCAGCTTTTTACATCTTCCCTAAAATTGATCGGGAGATGTACCGCATTGATAATGATGAGCAATTCGTTTTAGACTTTTTGAAACAAGAAAAGATTCTTCTTGTGCATGGTCGTGGCTTCAACTGGAAAGACCCTGATCATTTCCGGATTGTTTATCTTCCACGTGTTGACGAATTAGCCGAAATTCAAGAAAAAATGGAGCGATTTTTACACCAATATCGCCGGTAAAATGAAAAATGAGAGATGTATGAATAATTCACATCTCTTATTTTGTTGAGAATAATTTTCTGACAATTATTATTGTCTTTCCTTTTTTTTTATGTTATACTTATTATGAAAAATTTTGTGCAAAGACCCGAATAAGAAAAAAATAGGAGAATATATTGGCTACATTACTTGAAAAAACACGTAAAATCACAGCGATTTTGCAGGACGGAGTAACCGATTTACAGCAAGAGCTTCCATATAATAGTATGACTGAACGTTTAGCAAATGTTATTGATTGTAACGCCTGCGTCATTAATACAAAAGGAGAATTGCTCGGTTATTCACTTCCCTACAACACAAATAATGATCGTGTTGACCAATTCTTCTACGATCGCAAATTGCCAGATGAGTATGTTCGTGCAGCAGTACGCATTTATGATACAATGGCGAACGTTCCTGTGGACAAACCACTTGCAATCTTCCCTGAAGAAGTGCTTGGAAACTTCCCAAATGGCGTTACTACTTTAGCTCCAATTTATGGCTCAGGAATGCGTCTTGGAACATTTATCATGTGGCGTGAAGACGGCGAATTTACAGACGATGATCTTGTCTTGGTTGAGCTTGCAACGACTGTTATCGGTGTGCAACTTTCAAACCTCAAACTTGAGCAAATGGAACAAAATATCCGCAAAGACACAATGGCAACAATGGCTGTTAACACCCTTTCTTACTCAGAAATGAAAGCTGTTAAAGCAATCATTGAAGAACTTGATGGTGAAGAAGGTCATGTCATTGCCTCAGTTATCGCAGATAAGATCGGAATCACTCGCTCAGTAATCGTCAACGCCTTGCGCAAACTCGAATCGGCAGGTGTTATTGAATCACGCTCACTCGGGATGAAAGGAACTTACCTCAAAGTTCTCAATACAGGTTTGTTTGACAAACTCGCAGGACGTAATTTCTAAAAGCCAGGGGCTTAGCGCTTCAGCGCTTAGACTTCGGCTTCACGAAAAGCTCCTATCGCAGATGGGAGTTTTTCACGTCCGATGAATATTTTAAACAAATACTATTGACTATAGATTTAAAAGTTACTGACGAAATTATTTGTCAGTAATTTTGCTTTCTATTTTTACTGACAAAAGTTCTGTCAGTAAAAAAATGACTGGCAAATGGGTTAAAATGACTGGCAAATGGGTTAAAATGACTGGTAGACTGCCAAAATCTTGAATTTTTGGTATAATTAACAAGAATACACTCTAAAAAAATGGAGATTAAAAATATGAGTCAAATTACAGAGGAGCAAGTCAAGCACGTGGCACTTTTGTCCAAGCTTGAGTTCTCGGAAAATGAAGTAGAATCATTCACCGATACTTTCGGAAAAATCATTGATATGGTTGAAATGTTGGATGAAGTTGACACTGAAGGTGTGGCTTTCACCATGAATGTGGCAGACAACCTCAACTTTATGCGTGCAGATGTGGCGGAAGCGGGAGTTGACCGTGAAAAACTCATGGCAGCTGTGCCTGAAAAACAAGATGGCTTTATTAAAGTGCCAGCCATGCTTTCGGATGGAGGAGATGCTTAATGTCATACAATAACAAAACAATCAAAGAACTTCATGAGTTGCTTGTTAATAAAGAAATTTCAGCAGTGGAGTTGACTAAATCAACCCTGTCTGACATCAAAGCGCGTGAACCTCAGATTGATGCTTTTTTGAGCATTACCGAAGAAAAAGCTTTGGAACAAGCTGCGGCTATTGATGCACGCGGCATCAATCCTGAAATTTTGACAGATGGGATTGCTATCGGTGTTAAGGATAATATCGTCACAGAAGGTATCGAAACAACAGCTGCTTCTAAAATTTTGGGTGGCTGGATTCCACCTTACAATGCCACAGTAGCGGACAAATTGAACCAAGCCGGTTTGATTACCGTTGGTAAACTGAACATGGACGAATTTGCCATGGGTGGTTCTGGTGAAAATTCATCCGTTAAACCAGCCAAAAACGCTTGGGATCAAACAAAAGTACCTGGTGGTTCTTCATCTGGTTCAGCGGCATCAGTCGCTGCGGGCGAAATTCGTTTGTCGCTCGGTTCAGATACGGGTGGATCAATTCGCCAACCTGCCGCATTCAACGGAATTGTTGGTTTGAAACCAACTTATGGTCGTGTGAGTCGTTTTGGTTTGATTGCTTTTGCTTCATCATTAGACCAAATCGGCCCATTGGCGCCAACAGTTGAAGAAAATGCTCAACTTTTGAATGTTATTTCTGGCTTTGATAAAAATGATGGCACATCATCAAATGTTGCAGTTCCTGACTTTACAAGTAAAATTGGTCAAGATATTAAAGGCATGAAAATTGCTTTACCTAAAGAATATTTTGGTGAAGGAATTGATGAAAAAGTAAAAGAACAAATTTTGGCAGCAGCTAAACATTTGGAAAAATTGGGTGCCATCGTTGAAGAAGTGAGTCTTCCTCACAGTAAATATGGTGTTGCCGTTTATTATATTATTGCCTCTTCTGAAGCCAGCTCAAATCTTCAACGTTTTGATGGTATTCGTTACGGTTATCGTGCTAATGACATCAAAAATCTTGAAGATTTGTATGTGAAATCACGTTCTGAAGGCTTTGGCCCAGAGGTTCAACGTCGAATCATGTTGGGAACTTTTAGTCTTTCAGCAGGTTCTTATGATAAACATTTCAAAAAAGCAGGTCAAGTTCGTACTTTAATCATCAATGATTTTGCGAAAGTTTTTGAAAAATATGATTTGATTTTAGGGCCAACAGCACCAACACCAGCTTGGGACTTGGGTGCACGGGTTGATGATCCAATCGCAATGTACTTGGCTGACTTGTTGACGATTCCAGTTAACTTAGCTGGTCTTCCAGGAATTTCGATTCCTGCTGGCTTTGCCGATGGACTACCTGTGGGAATGCAATTGATTGGTAAACGTTACGATGAAGAAACGATTTATCAAGTAGCAGCTGCTTTTGAAGCAACAACAGATTTCCACAAAAAACAACCGATTATTTTTGGAGAGGTGAAATAAATGAACTTTGAAACAGTAATTGGGCTTGAAGTCCACGTTGAGTTAAGTACAAACTCAAAAATTTTCAGTCCCGCCTCTACAAAATTTGGTGGAGACCCTAATACAAATACAAATGTGATTGACTGGTCACTGCCTGGTGTTTTGCCCGTCATGAACAAGGGTGTCATCGACAGTGGGATTAAAGCGGCGCTTGCTTTGAATATGGATATTCACAAATCCATGCACTTTGACCGCAAAAATTATTTCTATCCTGATAATCCCAAAGCTTACCAAATTTCACAATTTGATGAGCCAATTGGTTACAATGGTTCTATTGAAATTGAACTTGAAGATGGTCATAAAGCGACGATTCGCATTGAGCGGGCTCATTTAGAAGAAGATGCTGGGAAAAATACGCACGGAACGGATGGTTATTCTTATGTTGACTTGAATCGTCAAGGGGTGCCATTGATTGAGATTGTTTCAGAAGCGGATATGCGTACTCCTGAGGAAGCTTATGCTTATTTGACGGCGCTCAAAGAAGCCATTCTTTACACAGGAATTTCCGATGTGAAGATGGAAGAAGGTTCAATGCGTTGTGACGCCAATGTTTCGCTCCGTCCTTATGGTCAAGAAGCTTTTGGGGTGAAGACAGAAGTTAAAAACATGAACTCTTTTAGCAATGTCAAAAAAGCGTTGGACTTTGAAGTTGCCCGTCAAGCTAAGATTTTGCGCGCCGGTGGCGAAATTCGTCAAGAGACACGTCGTTTTAATGACAAAACGGGTGAAACAATCTTGATGCGTGTTAAAGAAGGCGCTTCTGATTACCGTTACTTCCCAGAGCCTGATGTGCCTCGTTTTGAGATTTCTGACGAATGGATCGAAGAAATGCGTCAAAGTTTGCCAATGACGGCTAGCAGCAGACGGGTGCATTATATCAATGATTTGGGCTTGTCAGACTACGATGCGCGTCAATTGACCGCAACGAAAGAAGTGTCTGATTTCTTTGATGAAGCGGTCAAATTTGATACTGATCCTAAATTGGTTTCAAATTGGTTGCAAGGTGAAGTAGCGCAATACCTAAACAGCGAGAAAAAAGAACTTCATGAGATTGGCTTAACTCCAGAAAATCTGACAGAAATGATTCGTTTGATTTCAGATGGCACTATTTCTTCAAAAATTGCTAAAAAAGTCTTTATTGAATTAGCAAAAAATGGTGGTTCTGCCGAAGAATTTGTCAAGAAAGCTGGTTTGGTTCAAATTTCTGACCCTGCTGTGCTTTTGCCAATCATTCATGAGGTCTTTGCTAAGAATGAACAATCTGTAGCCGATTATCGTGGTGGGAAGCAAAATGCGGCGAAAGCTTTGGTTGGTCAATTGATGAAAGCAACTAAAGGACAAGCTAACCCAACGGTTGCGCAAAAACTTTTGTATCAAGAATTGGATAATTTTTAATCAAATCATGCATTCACTTACTTTTTAGGAGGTGAATGTTTTTTGTTGTCTTTTATAAATGTGATAAAATATGAGCAAAAGGAGAAAATGATGACAGAAATCAAAGATGCGACTTATTGGGCAGAACAACTGCGTTCGGGCGCAGTTTTGGCGGAAGATCTGCTTGCAATGACGAATGAAAAAATCGATTTGCTTAATCCCTTATACAATGCAGTTGTTGCCAAAGATTTGGCGGTGGCTCAGGCTGACTTACCGCTCACAAAACAGGGCTTTTTTGCGGGGCTCCCTTTTGCTTTAAAAATGCTGGGGCAGACTCATCGTGGTTTGCCAGATACGGCAAGTTCGTGTTTGTTTGCCAAAGGAATGGCTGAGGCGGATGATAATTATGTGAAGGCTCTGCTGGCAGCTGGTTTTACACCGTTTGGACAGACAAATTCTCCGGAGTTTGGTTTTAAAAATATTTCGGATTCGAAACTTTATGGGGACACGCGAAATGTTTGGAATCGGGCGTATTACTCGGGTGGGTCGTCTGGAGGTGCAGCGTCTGCGGTGGCTTCGGGGATGTTTGCCATTGCTGGAGCTTC